>JAEUQE010000570.1 GCA_016789785.1 Bryobacterales bacterium | reverse complement strand
CTGATTCAGCGCGATTATTCCAAAGGCAGCTTCTTCGAGTACTACTACAAGCAGAACACCGCCACTCGCAATGCCCGCGATCAGAGGTCGACCGACAGCGGGCGCGTGGTCTATGGCGGCGGCGGAATTTCCCCCGACGAAAAGTACGAACAGCCGGCATTGAACCGTCTTCAGCTCACCTTGCTCGGCCGCGGCGCATTCTTCTACTTCGCGGCTGCGCACTTCGGTCCAAAGGATGAAGCCAAGCTGCCGAAGAACTGGGAAGTGGATGAGGTCACTCTGATGGACTTCAAGAAGTTCCTCGGCGACAAGAACATTCCGTATCTCGAGGGTGAGTTCCAACAGAACATCGATTGGGTCAAACGTCAGCTCCGTGTCGAAATGATCACCACGGGTGTGAGCAAGGAGCACGCGGATGAAGTCGCAATGGGCACCGATCCCGAAGTGTTGAAGGCTGCCGAGAGCTTGAGCAAGGCCCGTGCTCTCATCGAAAAATCGAAGAAGATGGTAGCCGAGCGCAAAGCAGCCACCAGCGTCCCGCAGAGCCGCAAAGTACCGTTTTAGAGAGCCGTTTTAGGGCGCTGGCTCGGCGATTTTCAACAACGCGACCCCTTTGTGATTCGCAATCAGGCGCAACTGCCAGTCGTTGCGCCTGTCAATCAGATCCTGTGACAGCAGACCGAAGCCGTCCATGCCGCTGACGGCCAGTACGTGGGTCACCTTCTGACTTCGCAGGTAGGCGATCGCCTCGTGACGAAGATTCAGGCCTGGGCGCGCGACTGGCTTGTCGAGCGCAAGTTCCTGCCACGTGCCCGATCTGGCCTGCAACGACAGCAAGAGTGACGCCGCGGATCGGTGTCCAACAATCCGCACCTGCGCGATGCGCTCCCGAGCCGGCATCTCCACCTGATAAAACATTCCCACCCGCACTGGTTCCCACGTCCACCATGACGTCACCAGCGAGCGGTCGAGCGCCATCGGAGATTCCCAAATGTTCGGTTCGGCTTCAATGGTCCACAGCGCGTCAGGCTTCAATGCGGTTCCGTCCGCGCGAAGAAGGCGGATCTCGTGCAGCCCCGTTGACATCACCTGACTGCTTTGAAACTCCACTCGTATTGCATCAACCGCAATCTCCGGAAACCGTGATCTCCATTCCACCATCCATCCGCGATCGGGAATCGCACCGGTTTGCAGTACCTTCACCATGTTCTCGCCGGCGGCAGTCTGCCACGCGTTGAACAATGCTCGCGGCGTGATCGCGGCAGGCGCACCGGCAAGGTCGAGAATGCGATCCTGCGAAGCGGTGTGTTTGTGAACCATCTCTGCGATGTTCCAATCGTCCGTTCTGCGCGCGAGATACTGCTCGTTCGATTCGAGACGAAGGGCAGCGCGCCACGGCAGTTCTCCAATCAGCGCCCAGTTGCCCGGTGGCGTGTAGCGCTCCAGCACCGGGGGCCAACTCAACACAGCATGCAGTATGACCAATGCCACGCGCGCCGCCCGAGGCATCGCATGGATCCACGCAAGTGCGGCGAACGGCAGCGCGGGCATCAGAAATCGAACGCCGACATTGAGAGTCCATGGGATCGCGGCGACCGCGCCGGCGCCCAACAACAGCCGCCCTTCCCGTTTGCGCAGCGCAAGTAGTCCCAGCGGTGCGAGCAGCCACACCGGCCCCAGCACACCTTGCAGCAGATCCCCATAGAGCGTCAGTTCCTGGCCGATGCTGCTCCACTCCACGTCACCGTAGCTGCGCAGATACTGGCCCAGCGCCTGCTCCGATTCGATGCGGAAGTAGGGATTCGGGAAGAAGCGATTGAGGAGCGGAGCGAACGGATTGCCCGTCAGGACCCATGCGCGTGCCACCCACGGTAGCGACATCGCCAGAGCACCCGCCACGAAAAGACCAATCGGCCGGATACGCCTCGCTCGAACCGCGATCAACAACACTGCAACCGGAGCCACAATGCCGCCCGTAAACTTGATGGCGTAGCAGAAGCCCGCACAGACGCCCGCCACCATCAGCAGCCAGTCTTCGCGGTTCCGCCACCACTCCGCCACAACCGCGAACGCCGCAAGAACGTAGCAGGTGACCGCGGCATCATTGAAGGCACACGTCGCACTCATGCCCACAACAGGTGTCAACGCATACAACGCGCCCGCGCACCATCCCGAGTGCGGATCACCAAACCGCGATGCCATCCACTGCATCAGAAGCACCGTCGCGCCAAGGAACGTGAGATGCAGCAGCTTTGCGGAGGAGTCGCCGCCCACTGCGTAGGCGAGCGCAAACAGCGTCTCCATGCCCTGCGGAATCAGGTTGTAGAAGCTGATGGACTGCGGAAA
>JAEUQE010000056.1 GCA_016789785.1 Bryobacterales bacterium | reverse complement strand
CGCCGAACCTGGCGTGCGGTGAGGTTCTGCTGAAACGCGAGGTTCTTGCCGCCGGTTCGTTTAGAAACACTTCGAAGCCATCCTCCTCGGCGACGCGGAAAGGACGCCGGTACGTTCTGGTTTGCGCGTACCTTTCCAGCGCAGCCTGGGTCAGGCGAAGTTCACGTTGTTGATGAGCCCAGTGTCTCCCGCACGATCAGGCAAGCGAAACAATGCCGCGCGCTCCTCGCCACGGATTCTTCGCCGAATAACGATTACGACGCCATGATGTGGGTGCGTAATTTAGGAGAACCCATCCAGCATCGCACGCAAAACTGAGGACCGCGTCGTCGGACGCATCGTTCGAAAGGACCTTGCGCAACAACACGACTTCGTGGCCGAGTTGCTCCAGCAGATAGCGCAAGTCGTCAGGGACGTCGTGATCGAGCAGGAACTCACGGCGAGGGCGGTGACATCTGGCGCGCCGCGAGCAAGTCGATCTCGCCACGGTGGTCTTCACAATAGGCGAGACACTCATAGACCTGAGATCTGGTCAGTTCCGGGAAACAATTGGTCCGCACGGTGTCAATCGTCTCGCCATTCGGAAGCAGGCCGATCACATCGTGCACAGCAATCCTGGTGTTTCCCACGATCGCGTTGCCACTTCGGACGCCCGGCGTGCGGACGATGTAGCGCCAATTCTCCGAAACCTGACTCATACCTGAATGGTAAGGTTCGCCTCATGTCAACCTCCCTGCTGCAATCGTCGATTCACGCGCGGGATGGTCGAGCACGGCCACCAGGGCAAAGATCGCGATCAGCCTGGCCAAGGGTCAATTGGCGACGGGAAGTGCGGGCCGGACGAACCGGCAGAAGCGATGGTCAAGGTTTTCGTCCAGCAGGAATTTCACAGAACCATTGGACCGCGCTGCGCCTGGGCGAACGCAATGAGCGCCTTGATCTGATCCATGGAAAGAGAAGGCCAGGCTTCGTGGATATCATCAAGGGTCTCGCCCCGGGCGAAGCGACGCACAATCGGATCCGGCATGATGCGTGTACCGCGGACAATCGGTTGCCCGGACACTTTGCCCGGCACCCGTTCCACCAGTTCGCAGGCCATCCGATCAATACCGGTATCCGTCTCTGTCATTGCCATACCGAACTCTTCGTTTCGTCGTAGCCGACGCAGGCGGAGCGTACTCGGCTTCGGGCCGGTCGCGCTCCTCAGCGATCGAGGCACGATGCCCGCTCACCGGTTTCCAATTCGCTCGCAAAGCCGCGAAGAGCGCCAAGACAGAACAAGGCGCGGCATGCATCTCGATACTCCACACTTCGAAACCGCAGCGCGAAACCACGCATCTACCAAAGTGGTATAGTTGCGTCAAGGTGAAATCCATGTTCCGTTGGAAGATGCTGAAATTGTTGGTTGTCCCGTGTGTGGCGATCCTGGGCTGGGCCGCTCTGGGATGGATCGCGCAGGCACAACAAGGTCCGTCGAAGTCGGGCTCGGAAACGGTCGCGCGGCCGCGAAAGAAGGGCTCCGGTACAGCGCCTGAAGAGGCCGAACAGCCGAAAATCCCCTCGAAATTGATGAAGAAGGAAGGCAAGGAGACCGAAGGCCTCGCCACTTTTCGTTCCGACACGGTCACTGTCAGCCTCGATGTCGCGGTCCTCGACAACAAGGGCCGGTTCATCCCGAAGATTCCGCAAGGCAATTTCCGGGTGCTGGAGGACGGCGTCCCTCAGCAGATTGCGACCTTCAACATGGGTGAAGCGCCCATGACCGTCGCCATGGTCATCGAGTTTAGCAATCTGTTCCAGCAATACTGGTCGGAAGGCTGGTATCAGACGCTTACGGCCACTTATGGTTTTGTGGAAACCCTGCGGCCCGATGACTATGTCGCTATCATCGCGTACGATCTGCGCCCCGAAATTCTCTCCGATTTCACCACCGACCGCCGCCAGATTCAGGAAGCGCTCCAGCGTATGCGCATCGCAGCTTATTCGGAATCGAACCTCTACGATGCCGTGGTGGACACCGCCGAGCGTATGTCGGAGATCGAGGGCCGTAAGTCCATCGTGCTCGTCGCTTCCGGAATCGATACCTTCAGTAAGCTGACCTTCGACAAGACCCGAAAGGCCCTCCAGAACGCCGGCGTGCCGATCTACTCCATCGGTCTGCTGCAGGCTTTGCGAGAATGGCTGGATGCCAGGGGCGCACTCGGCTCCATCGCCCGACTGGACTTCCTCCAGGCCGACAACCAGCTCCGCACGTTCTCCAAGGAAACCGGCGGGCAATCCTTTTTTCCGCGGTTTTACGGAGAGTTTCCGGGAATTTTCCGTGCGATTCATGAAGCCCTTCGGAATCAGTACGCCATCACTTATCAGCCGACGAATCAGGCGAAGGACGGAAAGTTCCGCAAGCTGAAGGTGGAGTTGGTGAATCCGGCCACGAACGAGCCGCTTCGGGTGGTGGACGAGAAGGGCAAGCCCATTAAATACCAAGTGGTGGCGAAGGCTGGCTACACCGCGCCGCGGGAAGTCGAATAAGCGATCAGTCTGCCTGCGGGGAGTGCTCGATCGATTTGCGTGAGTGGCGCACTTGCTGCATGGTTTCCGGTCGTGACGACGTTGGAATTGTGCTTTTCCTATTGAAACACCACTTCTCCGTGGTGCATTCTGGATGAGAGAACCCATGTCATGATGTTGGAAGCCGCAATGACCACCCCCGCCACCCACCGCGACCTCCCCGCCGAGGACCTCCGCCGCGCCTACCGTCTCATGCTCACCTCGCGGCGCCTCGACGACCGGGAAGTCCTCCTCAAGCGGCAGAATCGCATCTTCTTCCAGATCAGCGGCGCCGGGCACGAAGCGGTGCAGGTCGCCGCGGGCATGGTGCTGCGCCCCGGCGTCGACTGGGTCTACCCCTACTATCGCGACCGCGCCCTGGCGCTGACCCTCGGCGTCACGCCGCTCGAAATGCTGCTCCAGGCCGTCGGCGCCAAGGATGACCCATCCTCCGGCGGCCGCCAGATGCCCTCTCACTGGGGCCACACCCGCTGGAACATCGTCTCCAGTTCCTCGCCCACCGGCACCCAGTTCCTCCAGGCCGCCGGATGCGCCGAAGCCTCTCGTTACGTCGCCCGGGAGGATGACGAGATCACCCTCACTTCCGGAGGCGACGGCACCACGAGCGAGGGTGAATTCTGGGAATCGATGAACGTTGCCTGCCTGGAAAAGCTGCCGCTGCTGTATCTGATTCAGGACAATGGCTACGCCATCTCGGTGCCGGTCGAGCGCCAAACCGCGGGTGGGAAGATCTCCGCCCTGCTTGCCGGCTTCCCCAATCTTCACATCGAAGAGTGCGACGGATGCGACTTCGCGGCTTCCTACGATGCGCTCTCCCGGGCTGCGGCCTGGTGCCGTGCCCGCCGTGGACCCGCGTTCGTGCATGCCCACGTGATCCGCCCCTACAGCCATTCGCTCTCCGATGACGAGCGGCTCTACCGCCCCGGCCCCGAACGGGATGCCGAGGCCGATCGTGATCCCATCTTTCGCTTTCCCGAGTGGCTCGTTTCGAAGGGTTATGCCGAACGCCGCACGCTGCAATGGATCGGTCACGAAGTGGAAACCGAGGTCCAGCAGGCCACCGATGAGGCCTTGAAAGCCCCCAACCCCGAGCCAGGCTCCTTCTTCGCGCACCTCTACTCGGAGCGAGTTGACCCGGCTTCCGACACTCTTCTCACCGAGCCGCGGATGGAAGGCGACCCTCGCACCATGGTCGACACCATCAGCCTCACGCTCGCTGAGGAGATGCGGCGCGACCCGCGCATCGTTGTTTTTGGCGAAGACGTCGCGGATTGCAGCCGCGAACAAAGCCTGCCGCTGGTGAAGGGCAAGGGCGGCGTCTTCAAAGCCACTCACGGGCTGCAGCGCGAATTCGGCAGTCTGCGCTGTTTCAATACGCCACTCGCCGAGGCCGCCATTGTCGGCCGCGCCATCGGGCTCGCCACGCGCGGCATGAAGCCGGTCGCCGAGATTCAATTTTTTGATTATATTTGGCCGGCGATGATGCAGATTCGCGATGAGTTAGCAAATCTGCGGTGGCGCTCCAATGGCGCCTTTTCCTGTCCGGTGGTCATCCGCGTCGCGACGGGCGGTTATCTCGGCGGCGGCGCGGTCTATCACAGCCAGTCTGGCGAAGTGACCTTCACCCATATCCCGGGCCTTCGGGTGGTGATGCCCTCCAACGCCGCCGATGCCTGCGGCCTGCTTCGTACGGCTTTGCGCTGTGACGACCCAGTGCTGTTTCTCGAGCACAAGAAGCTCTACCGCGAGCCCTACAATCGGTCGCCGCATCCAGGCGCCGACTACACCATCCCCTTCGGCAAAGCCCGAACCGTGAAACCCGGGCATCACCTGACGCTGATCACCTACGGCGCGCTGGTCCAGAAGGCGCTGGTCGCCGCGACGCAGATTGAAAGACGCGAGCCTGACTGGAGCGTGGAAGTGATCGATCTGCGCAGTCTGGCGCCCTATGACTGGCCGGCGATTCGCGAGAGCGTGGAGCGCACCAATCGTGTAATTGTGGCTCATGAAGATACACTCAGTTTCGGATACGGCGCGGAAATCGCGGCACGTATCGCCGATGAGTTATTCACGTACCTCGATGCGCCGGTGCGCCGGGTGGCGGCCAAGGATACGTGGGTCGCTTACAACCCGCAACTGGAAGACGAGATCCTTCCCCAGACCGAAGATCTGGTCTGCGAGATCGAGTGGCTGCTGCGGTACTGACAGGCCATCGAGGAACCAGGCTCCTGTCTCCGCTCGCGGCCCCGCTGCCGGATGGCATTCCTTGGAGATCCATGCGGTCTCGCGCTTTCTCCCCTTGTCGGGATTGCCCTCCGCATGCGACTATAGGGCCCGGGCTGCCGGTCACTGGTAAATCCGGCGGGCAAATTACTCCGGCTGGCGGGAAGGGCGGTTCTACCAATGACTTCCGGCAACCCATGCGCGACCATTCGCGAATGGCGGGAGCGGCACTGCCCGGACCTCACTCCGAATGCGCCATTTGCTGAACTGGTCCGAATCTCGGCGCTTTTTCGAACCTGGCTCGCCGAGCGAAAACAGGAAATCGGAGGCGGCGGCTTCGATTGGTACCGTTACGACACACTGGCCGGATTTCCATATCTGCGCCCGCTGTTTCTTCCTCCTTTCGACAAGTTCCTGCAACTGGCGGGAACGGAGCCCGTACTGGATCTCGGCTGTCAGGACGGTGACCTGACCTTCTTTCTCGAAGCGCTCGGCCATCGGGTCCATGCCATCGATAATCCGGTGACGAGTTTCAACGAAATGCGCGGGCTTCGCGCAATGCACCGGCACATCCAGTCAGGGGCAACTCTCGAATCACTTGACATTGACGGCTATCTCAGCATTACGCGGCCTCACGGTCTTTGTATCTTCCTGGGTGTTCTTTATCATCTGAAGAATCCGTTTTTCGTGCTTGAGACGATCGCCCGTTACTGCCGGTATTGTTTACTGAGTACGCGTGTCGCTTCTTTGTTCCCTCCTGCCACCGCCTCAATGGAGAGCGTGTCGGCGGCCTACCTGCTGCGCGAGCGGGAACTGAATCAGGACGCGACGAATTACTGGGTATTTACGGATAAGGGTCTGCGCACGTTGCTGGACCGGACCAATTGGGAAGTCTGCAGCGAAGCCGCGTTGGGCGACCGCGACAGACCGGATCCCGTTTCGGCCAACCGTGATGCGAGAGCCTTCGTGCTTCTTCGCAGCCGTGTGGCGGGCGGCCCAAGGCCGGTGGAGTGCGTATTGGGATGGCATGATCCGGAGCCCGGTGGATTTCGTTGGACGGAGGATCGATTCACCCTGCGAACGCGCGCGGGCGGTGCGGCGAGGGCGCTTTCCATCGAGTGTTTCATTCCCGCGCAGACGATGGATACGTTTGGCTCCCTGAGCTTGAGCGCGGCCGTGGACGGCGTCACCGTTCTCGAACAGACCTTCCGCGCCGAAGGCAGGTATGTCCTGATGTGCCCTCTGAACCGCGGTCACGAGCGCGCGACGCCGGTCACGATTGAGTTTGCACTAAATCACGTGCTGGGTCCTACCATGCGCGACGCCCGCAGGTTGGGCATTGTGGTTGGGGCGATCGAAGAGATCGCAGGCTGAGAGACCGGTTGGGACTTGCCGTGCAGTCGATTGGGAGCTGCCGCGGGATTGCGAGTTACTTCAGTTCCTTGATCCGGATATTCCGGAACTCCACCAGCGTGCCGTGCCCGAGAAATCCAACATGGCCGCTTGTGTTTTTCAGTCCATAATGCCGCTTGAGAACCGCCGGCTCCTGCACGGTGTCGAGGTCGGCATGAATGATGATCACGCCATTCAGCTTCACCTGGATCTTGCTCCCATTGGCGATGACTTCCTCTTCATTCCACTCCCCCGCCGGCTTCTGATACCCACTGCGTGCGGGGATCACGTCATAGATCGAACCCGTGTGCTGCTCCGGCTTCAGCCGTCCCTTGTACTTCTCGTGGCCATCATCCAGGAGCTGCAACTCCATTCCCGAGTAAGCGGCGTCGCCTTTCAACGGCGCCCGTACGCCGAGCCCATTGTTTCCTCCCGGCGAGAGCTTGTATTCGAAACGCAAAACAAAGTTCGAGTATTCCTTCTCGGTGTAAAGGTTGCCACCTCCATCCACGGGGCAGACGAGGATTCCGTCCTGCACCACATAGCCTGGGCCCTTGCCGCCGACGAGTGTCCAGCCCCGCAGGGTCTTGCCGTCAAATAGCGAAACGAATCCATCTTCCGCCGCGAGTGTTCCGCAGAGGACGAGAGCGAGGTACGCAAAACGCATTCGTTACTCATACCGCATGCCGCGCTTCCGGTCAACTCTGCCGACCCACATGCGGAGCCAAAGGCCCGGCGCGGCCCACGCGCTTCGATCGCAACAAACGAGGAGTGCGTGCGGTTGCCGCGCCTGACCTCCGGCCGCCTCTGACCCTGCACCCGTGCCTGCCGCCCCCCCGGAGCCTGCCGCCGTAATCGCAATGTAAGCTTTCGTTTCCTCTACTTACTCACAGGTCTTCCACCGATGAAAAGGTGGGGAGGGTAGCACCTCCGGATCGCGGGAATGACTTACTACGAGGAGTTTGGATTATCTCCGCACGCCTCCGCGGAGGAGATTCGCGAAGCCTATCGCCAATTGGCCCGGCTGCTGCACCCGGACCGCTCGCAGGACGAACGGTCGCGCCAGCTCGCCGAGACGCAGATGAAGCGCCTCAACGTGATGATGGAAGTCCTCACCAGCGCCGAAAAGCGCTCGCAGTACGACGCAAGTCTGCGCGAGGCCGGACCGCCGAAGCTTCGTCTGGTTGTCGCGCAAGGAAGAGTGGGCAATCTACAGCACTTCTTGCTGGCGCTGGCCCGTCAGGCTGCGGGCCGGTTGCGAGACTACCGTCACCCCAACAACGCATGGCTGCTGGCGTGCACCACCGTAATCCTGGCTCTATTCTGGGCCTTCCGTGAAGGGATCTCGCGGCCCGACGCGGTCAAACCGTCCCCGGCTATTCGGGCTGCCGCCGAAATCGAAGATCGTGCATTCGCTGGCAGAAGCACCCAGCCGCAGGCCTCTCCACGCGCGATCGAGTATTTGGAAGGCCAGGTGGTCTACTGGCGGCGGCAATCGGACCAGATGCGCGGACAGCGCGACGCCGCCACCCTCCAGGTTAGCCGTCTGGAATCCACTGTTACGGAACTTAGTGCATGGCTCAACACGGCACGGCTCGATCCCTTCGGGCGCGGTGCCCCTTCCGCCCAAAGCTGCGAATCAATGGCAACCGTTAGCGCCTCATCGGAGTCCAGTCACCGTCCGGCGATGGCGGAACCGGCCCGTATGCCGCCCAATCCGTCAGTGCCCACCCGCCGGTCGATGGCGGGGAACTGGTATTACGTGCGGCCGCCAGGCGCCTCCGGACTCCGTGATGATGTCTATCCGCCCGAGTACATTGAGACGGTCATTGTTGAGGAAAGCGGAACATTGCGTGGCCGCTATCGTGCCCGCTATCGGATCCCGGACCGGGCGATTTCCCCTGAAGTGGCCTTTCAATTCAGCGGCCGCGCAGGGCCCGACCCGGCCCGTCTGCCTTGGACCGGACCGGGTGGTGCAAGGGGCGAAGTCCGCCTGCGTCTGCTGAGTGCCAATTCGATCGAGGTTGCCTGGATCGCCTCCGAACTCGGCAGTGCGCAGGGGTTGGGTTCTGGGTCGGCGACACTCGTGCGCCGCCAGGATCCCTGAGGATCAGTGGAGGGAACAGGCCGCGCGCACCGGGAGGCCCCAGACAACTTACTTAGCAACTTACTTCGTTGATTGGCATTGCCTGGGCCGGATGCCACGGATGATCAGACTGGCGACAACTTAAGACCCGACGTCATGATGTCGCTGGCGATGTCGAGACCCAACGGCACGCCTCCAACCTTATTGCCACCGAGAACCCGGCTGAGGTCCATGGCGCCGGCGGAGTCGACCGCAAACGCATCGAAGACCCAGTGCACGCCGAGGTAGACCCGGCTGCGGCCATTTTCTTCGATCATCTCCCACAAGCCTCCGGGAAAGCTGCGTGCGTGCCGGGGTCTGGTCGTGCCGGTGTTGTCCATGTTCAGGCCGTTGTACTCGTCGGAGACGAACGTCAGCCCGGTGAAGAGCGGATCGGGTCCGTCGGTGGTGTGTCCGTAGAAACGCCTCGTGATGCCAAGCGCCGCCGCGCCAAAGGTGGCATGGCCGGAGGGATACGCCGGGAACGGCGGGGTGAAGTTCTTGGCGCCCGTCTTGTTCGTCTTTGGAGCACCCAACGGGAGCCACTCCGGATCGCAATTTGGGTCGAGCGCCGACTTACCGGTGCTGCTCATTCCCATGGAGGGATCGTGGTCGCGCACGCCGATCACGGGCCTCCAGAAGTCGTGGAGGTACTTCTGTTCCCAGGACAGAACGCCTGCATCGCCCATCGCGGCATTGACCAGTGCGAAGAGCCGCATGAGCTGATCTTCGTGGATTGCGAAGCCGAGGGCCGGCACGAACCCCTGGGCCTCGGCTACCACTCGTACGATCTGGTTGTAAAGCCGCGGCGGTGTTCCAAGTCCGGAGGCGCCGTCATAGCCCCAGTAGATGCCAATCAGCGTCTCGGTGGCGGTGCGCGCGGCGCTGCCGGGCGGAAGCGTCCCCATCAACTGTGGCGCGATGCCTTTCGCACGAACCTCCTGCACGGCAGTCGTGTACTCGCCGGTTGGCAGCATGCGCGGGTCAGCCAGCTTGTGACGCTTGGTGACCGCGAAACACTTCGATTTCGCGCCGTAATAGGGTGCGTGGAAGCCTTGCGGATTGTCGGGATCCGGCCGGTGGTGGGTGCGGGCCGGTTGATGCGAGTAACCTTCATCTCCGGCTCCTGGATCGGACTTACGGATTTCGAGTAACTCCTTTGCCGCCGCGACTCCGAATTCGAACCCATCCTCCACGCCGGAACCGACAAGCCCGGCTTCGAGCACCTTCTTTTCGAAGAAAGCCCTCTGGCTCGGATATAGGGCGCTGAGCGCCGTATAGGCGGCCCCCGCGGTCGCCGCCGCGGGAGCGGCACCGGGCTTTGGCACAGCGGTGACGGCTCGATACTGGGGCAACCCGGCCGGATAGCCCCTTGCCTTCGCATAGGCGTCATACATGGCGAGATGCACGATCGCCATTGCTCTGGAACTGAGCGTAGGTCCGAGTGTTCCTTTGTCTAATTCGTTGGTATGCGCGACTCGATTGGCTTCGAGCGCGACGTCGTTCCAAAACATGACAGACATGTTTTGTCACCTCCTTGCTTGTTTTGCGGACAGACTGTACAACGGGTACAACGGGAACGCCTGGCCGTGTCCTTCGCGTTGTGAATGATTGTGTGATCTGGAGGCATTTCGTTTCGCACGCCAGGGAACGGGCGGCTGGGGTGGCGCGCCGCCGAGCCGTCGCACTTGGTGAAGAACACGGGCATGACAGATTCGGTCGGGATCTCACACCGTGGTGGAAAGGAGAAGCGAATGGCTGAAATCCGCTACATCGTTCGCGCGAATCGACCAGGGCTCCAGCCCCATCTGCCGGCTCGTCTGCGCCGTCATGATCAGGCGCTACATGGGGGACGCATCCATCCAACTCACCGATCACACCGGAGGCGTCGACCCCGGAAACTCCAGCATTCCGAACCCCGCCTCCTCTCTTCCCGACCTCTACCAGCAGCTTTGGGATCTTGGCTTCCTTTGCGTATGCCCGGCGAGCCGGCCCACCGAAAAGTACCTCAAGAAGATGCTCAAGGAGAAGGGGCCGTTGATTCTCACTCACCGTCTCTACGGCGAAGGACTTCCTCCCGACGCCACGCATTCGGTGGTTCTTGCCGGCATCGACACGGTGAGAGACAAGAAAGTTGTTCGAGCGCGAAGAGGTCGACATCCTCCAGCGAAGTTCCGGCACAAGGTTTACTCAGCCAATCGAGATGAGACTAGACTTCCGCTGAGCCAGTTCCGCGATCTGGGCTGTGGTCGCGTCAGTTGTCTTATCGTGGAGACGCACAACGATCTTTCCACTCACCGAGTGGACTTCACTACTCGCCGGCATCCACAGTGCCAGCACTTTCCTGTCTCCGACAAGCACCGTGTCAACCTGCGGAGAGATGGAGGCACTCACTAGGCTTTTGCAGAGATTGACGATTCTGTCCCGGGTTCACCGGGACTCCTCAGGAGTTAACCCAGCCGGTATGGCGGCAGTCTGACCCTCAGGCTCCGTCTGCTCTTGAACACCACACAGGACTCGCCCACCGCCCGAACCTTCATAGTCGTAGGCAAGCGCAGCAAGCGTGGGCACAATCTGCTCCGGATCGCCCATCGCCTTCCCTTCCACAGTGTTCGATTCGCGAATGGGAAGCGAGTGGAATTCCTGTAGCGTCATGCAGATCGGATCGTGTTTCCAGTCCCGATCATAAGCCTCCACTCCGGCCGGCGGCAACAATCGGCCTATCGCACGTTCACCCCGATCGCATACACCGCCGACGCCGTCCGCACATACATCCGGCCCTCCACAATCGCCGGCGTCGCGAAGATGTCTTCTTCGAAGTCGTTCACCGCAACCACCTCCCATTGCGGCTCCGCCTTCACCACAACCACCTTGCCGTGCTCGCTCGCCGCATACACATGACCGCCCGCGGCGACCGGTGACGCGAAGTAGCCCTCCAGCGCCCCGTCAAGGCGTCCCTGCTTCCACACTTCTCCAGTCTTCGGATTCACCGTGGTGAAGATGCCTCCCGTACGCACAAGAAACAAAGTGTCGCGATACAGCAGCGGCATCGGCACGTCAGGTAACGACTTGTCGAAACGCCACAGCACATGACTCGCGGTCACGTCCCCGCGCCCACCCAGCTTCACCGCCATCAGCCCGTTGCGGGCCGCCCTCCGCGCACGATAGAAACTCCAATCCCGTGCGTTGAGCAGTCCATCCTTGTCCAGATCGATCGCCTGCCAGCTTCCGCTATGCCGCAGATCCGCGGGCACTTCTTCCTGGCTCAGCTTTCCATCGCCGTTCTTATCGGCCATGCGCAGCACGTCCTCAAACGGCGGCAGATCGCGCTGCTGTCCCGGATCGCCGCCGGGCGCCCACCCATTGAAGTACAGCGTGTCGCCATCGATCAGCGCCGCCGACTTGGGCTGCCACGTCAAGCCGCGAAGCCACCACAGCTTCGCGCCGGTTTCGGCCGAGTACGACACCAGTTGGTACGACCCTGGCAGGATCACTTCCGCCTCGCCGCCTGCCGGCTCATAGACCACGGGAGTCGAGAATCCATGCACGAACTCCGGCCGGTCCGCCTTCCACGCGACCTTGCCACTGTCCTTGTCGACGGCCAACAGGAACGCGCCGGTATCCTGATCGCACGCCAGTACCACACGCCGGCCCGCCAGCACCGGCGACGCCGACATGCCGTGCAGATTCGTGAATGGACCCAGGGGAACGCGCCATCGCTCCTTCCCCTCCAGCGTGTACGACACAAGACCAAAATCGCTGAAGAACACATAGAGATTTCGCCCGTCTGTGACTGGCGTGGGCGAAGCCGCATGATTCAACGTGTGGCGCGTTTCCGATTTCGCTTGCGGCACAGACTGCCGCCACAAGATCCGGCCCGAAACACGATCGAGACAAAACGTTTCAAGCTTCTGATCGTGCGCGGCTGTCAGACACACATGCTTACCGGTCACGATCGGAGAAGACTTTCCGGCAGGCGCCTCCACCTTCCAAAGCACATGCTTGCGAGGCGAGAACTCAACCGGCAGCCGGTCGCCGGCGACGCCGTTGCCACGCGGACCGCGCAACTGCGGCCAATCCGCGGCATTCAGGGAGAGCATCAGCAAAGCAGTCAGCAGCACGCATGTCATGGTATCGCGTGTGATGGCATCGCGGCACTCGGCCGCACAAAGCGAAAGCCGCCTCTTCCTCAAGAGACTCCGGGCACACGAACTTCTCGCCCTTTCCGAACGGATGTTCGTAGGTGCGTTCACTGGAGCGGGCGATTGCCGCCAGCGAGTGCGCGGCTGCGGCGGATGGCCGGTTCGCAGTTGGTGATCGGTAGACCCATCCAGCCGTCGTCATTCAAACATGCTGTTCTTCATGGAAGAGCCGTTTGAGAACTGCCAGTCCGCAGTGAGCTGCGGCGCATGACGTGCACTCAACCATCATGATGCCATAATGTCAATGTGCGTACTACACTGGAGATCGATGATGACGTGATGCAGGCCGCCAGGGAAGTGGCACGACTCAAGAAGCAGGGGATCGGCCGCACGATTTCCGATCTCGCGCGGCGTGGGCTGATGCCCGATACCGCTCCCGATCGAGAGCTTCGATTCGGGGTCCCTGTATGGAAACATCGTCCGGGGGCAGTGGCAGTTACCAGTGAACTGGTGCGCAATCTGGCCGACGAGGAATGACCGTCCGGTTGCTCGATGTCAATCTACTGGTCAGTTTGCTCGATTCGGCACATGTCCACCATGACGCGGTATCAAAGTGGTTCCGGACCGTGGCGGCCGTCGAGGGCTGGGCCACCTGCCCGCTAACGGAAAACGGGCTGATTCGCGTCGTCTCGCATGTCAGCTATCCGAATCTGCGTTTGTCGCCCGGCCAGGTAGCCGAGTCGCTGGCGCTGTTCAAATCCAGCTTTTCGGGGATCCATCGCTTCTGGCCCGACTCGATCAGCCTGAGCGATTCCGAAAGATTCGATCTCGCCGTATTGACCGGTGCACGGCAGACTGCCGACGCCTATCTCGCTGGTCTTGCATTCTGCAACGGCGGGCGCCTTGCGACGTTGGACGGCGGCGTTGCGTGGCGGGCCGTGCGGGGCGCGGATGCGAGTCTGGTGGAGCGGCTCGTTCCGGGCCGCAACCGTCCTGATTCCTGACGCGCGGCCTCCTTCGCATCACGGCGTCCGAGGAAGCAGCCCGGCGTCCACCAACAGTTCGCGCACCAGCCGGTTGCGCTCACGCACCAGATCGTTGAACGGGGCGCCTCCCAGGTTCAACGCGTAGAACACCGGCTTTCCGTTTCGTTCCACGTAGCCCACATGCCAGGCCGTGTCGCCGCAAGCGCCGGTCTTGCCGCTCCATACATACCCATCGCCTCGCTCGAGAATCAGAATGTCCTTCAAGACCACAGCCGCTTTGGAAGATACGCCAAGCCGCCCTTTCTGAAACTTGCGCAGGAACGCGACCTGCTCCTCGGGCGAGATGCGTAGCGTGCTCGAAAGCCAGAAGCGGTCAATTCCTCCGGAGATATCCTGATTGCCGTAGTCGAACCTGCGAAGATACTCGCTCATTCGCTCCGCCCCGGCACGGCGGGCAAGTTCCTTGAAGTACCACACCACGGAAAACCGCATGGCCGATCGCAAGTCGTGATCCCCGCCCCACTCTTCCAGCCAGAACGTAGTTCGCGGATCGCGGGCGGCATCGTACTTCATCGTGTAGTCCGCATCGGGCGCGTTGCCGAGATCCAGAGCGATCAGCGCATTCGGGATCTTGAATGTCGAGCAAGGTGAGAAGCGCTGAGCAGCGCGAGCCGCGTTCGTTCGCGTAACGCTTCCGTCCCGGTCGAGCACCAAGGTGTAGTCGATCGCAAAGGCAGCCGGAGCCGCAAAAAGGAGCAGGAACCAGGGCATGTCTTTTCAGGATAGCCGTGCCCGTTTCGACTTGCCCGCATGGACTTCAACGCGCAGTTCCGAGGATAATGCAA
Source organism: Bryobacterales bacterium (assembly GCA_016789785.1). The sequence continues at coordinate 26,155 of JAEUQE010000056.1, read as the reverse complement.
TCTCATGCCCGAGCAGGTTCTGATCGTCACAGGGGCGAGCGGCGGCATTGGCTCGGCAATCGCAACCATGGGCGCGAGCCACGGATATCGCGTTTGCGTGCACTACTTCACCAACCGTCGCGCGGCCGAGTCCATCGCCACTTCCATCCGCGACCGGGGTAGTCACGCCGTCGCCGTCCAGGCGGATGTACGCCAGGAAGGCGATGTCGAACGGCTCTTCGATGAGACAGCGAGTTCTCTCGGCGAAGTAACCGCACTGGTCAACAACGCCGCTGTCCTCGAGAAGCAGATGCCTATGTCGGGGATCGATGCCGATCGCGTGCAACGGATCTTCGCCACCAACTTCCTGGGAAGCTTTCTTTGCGCAAAGCAGGCCGTGCGGCGCATGTCGACTCGCAATGGCGGCAGGGGCGGCGCCATCGTCAACATCTCTTCCGTAGCCGCAACCACGGGATCACCGGGCGAGTATGTCGACTACGCCGCAAGCAAGGCCGCCGTGGAAACCATGACGATCGGGCTTGCACGCGAAGTCGCGCTCGAAGGCATTCGTGTCAACTGCGTGCGCCCAGGATTCATCTATACCGCGATGCATGCCAAGGGCGGCGAACCGGACCGCGTGGATCGGGTGAAGTCGCAAGTCCCGATGCAGCGCGGCGGCATGCCCGACGAAGTCGCCGCGGCAGTGCTTTGGCTTTTGTCGGCAGAGGCATCATACATCACGGGCACGATTCTCAATGTTGCCGGAGGACGGTAATGCTCAAGCGGCTTGCAGGCGCTTCGTGCTCCGGTTCTTACGATGGGACTCACCGCCCCGGGCCGGCACATTGCCTCTGATTCCGGGCGAATCGCAGTTATGAAGCATGGCGGCTCACGCTTGGTCCCCACGGACTTTCCGCGACGCCAAGCGGCTACTACCAACCCGGCAAAGCCGAGGGGACTCCCTTGTCAGGTTGGAGAAGCGCCCAGTGCGCGGGCACATCAGGACCGTCTGCGTTGCCGTGACATTCGGCGCAGCCCGTCTTGATTAAGTTCCGCAATCCAGTAAACTGACACCTGATGAACCGCCGCCACTTCCTCACTGGATTCGCGGGAGCCGCTTTGCCCTACCGCTCGCTCGCGCAGCGCACCACGGGGCGTCACAAGATCGCTGGCATCCGGGTGATCCAACTCCGCACCATCCGCGAAGCGGGATCCATTGAGCCCGCCTGGAACCCTGGCACTTCCACGCGCTACACCGTTGGTGGCGGCTCCGTGCTTGAGATCCGCACGGATCAAGGGATCACCGGCATCGGCCCCGGCATTGACGAATCACTCCTCAACGCGGTGAAGGCGCAACTGGTAGGCAAAGATCCCTTCGACATCGAAGAGCATGCGGCGCGCCTTCGCTACTACGCGGCGGGCGTGTCCTACCGGGGCGGCGCCAACGTCGATATCGCGCTCTGGGATCTCATCGGCAAGGCATGCGGACAGCCTCTCTACAAACTTTGGGGCGGTGGCAAGGATCGCGTGATTCCCTACGCGAGCATGATCAAGCTCGGTACGCCTGAAGAACGCGCGGCACTCGCAAAGCAACTCGCTGACGAGGGATGGAAGGCCATCAAGCTTCGTCTGCACCATGAGTCGATGAAGGAAGACCTGCGCACGGTGGAGCGAGTAAAAGACGCCACCGGCGGCCGTATGACCATCATGGTGGATGCGAATCAGGCGCAGTCCTCCGGTAACTGGCAGCCTGGTGTTTTGTGGGACTACGCACGCGCGTCGGCCACGGCCAAGGAACTCGAACGCATGGATGTCTACTGGCTCGAAGAGCCGCTTCCACGCTATGAGTTCCGCAAGCTCGCCGAACTCAATCGCGAATTGCGCATGCCGCTGGCGGGCGGTGAGAACAATCGAGGTCTGCATGAGTTCCGCCAAATGTGCACCGAGGACGTGTACGATTTTCTGCAACCGGAACCGCTGGTGATGGAGGGCATCACCGGGCTGCGCAAGGTTGGCGTACTTGCCGAAGCGTTTGGCAAGCGCATCGTGCCGCATCATGGAGGCGGAAGCATCGGCACCATCGCGACGCTTCACTTGGTTGCGTCGTGGCCGCATGCGCCCTACTGGGAGTTACTGCACGATCCGCCCATCGGATCCTTCGAACATCGCTTCGCCATCTTCCAAAATCCTCCAAAACCGGGACCCGATGGCATGATCGATGTGCCCCAAAAGCCGGGCCTCGGCGTGGATCTCGATCCCGCGCTCATTGGCTGATCACCGGGCACGATATACTGAGCGTAACCAGCGGAAAACCATGAGGAGCTACTGGGCGACCCTTCCACGTCGAATCACGCTGCTGATCGTCGGCCTTGGAATCAGTGTGCACGCTCAGCAACCCGCCTCCGCTCCGGCCACCATCCAGCGTTATTGCAGCGGCTGCCACAATGCCAAAGTCAAAGCGGCGAACCTCGTGCTCGATCCCGCCGCCGCCGCGCAAGCAGGCAAGGACGCGCAAACGTGGGAGAAGGTAGTGCGCCGGCTGCGTGCGCGCTCCATGCCTCCCATCGGCCTTCCCCGCCCCGATGAGGCGACGTACGCCGGCGTGGTCACGCAACTCGAAGCATCGTTGGACCATGCTGCCTCCGCGCACCCGAACCCCGGCCGTACCGATACGTTCCGCCGGTTGAATCGCACCGAATACCAGAATGCGATTCGGGACTTGCTGGCGCTGGATGTCGATGTGGCGGCGCTGCTCCCCTCCGACGATGCAAGCCACGGGTTCGACAACGTGACCGTCGCGGATCTGTCGCCGACCCTGCTCGAACGCTATCTCAATGCGGCCAAAAAGATCACGCGTCTCGCGGTGGGTGTGACAGGGCGATCGCCCGGTGGCGACACGTTTCAGCTTCCGCCGGATCTCACGCAAGAGGAGCACCTCGCCTCGCTGCCGTTGGGCACGCGAGGCGGGCTCGCAGTGCGGTACACGTTCCCCGCTGATGCCGAATACGAGATTCAAGTGCGCCTGCAGCGGGATCGCAATGAGCATGTCGAGGGTCTGCGCGAACCGCATGAAGTGGAAGTGATGGTTGATGGCGCGCGCGTTGGATTGTTCACGGTGCGCCCTCCCGGCAAGCCGGATCACTCGCAAGTGGATCAGCATCTCAAGTTGCGCTTGCCCCTAAAGGCAGGCCCGCACACGGTGGCGGCGGCGTTCCCGAAACGAGCGTCCACGCTGCTCGAAACCGAACGCCAGCCCTACGCGGCGCATTTCAACATGGATCGCCATCCGCGCATCACACCCGCGGTGTTCACGCTCACCGTCAACGGGCCGTATGAGGCAAAGGGCCCTGGCGACACTCCCAGCCGGAAGCGGATCTTCACGTGTACTCCGTCAAGCGCCGCGGACGAGGAGTCCTGTGCGAAACGCATCCTGCTCGCAACCATGCGGCGTGCCTACCGCCGTCCCGTGACCGAAGCCGATCTGCGTGCGCCGCTCCAGTTCTATCGCGATGCTCGCAAGACAGGCAGCTTCGACACGGGCATCGAGATGGGGCTGCGCGCGATCCTCGTGAGTCCCGAGTTTTTGTTCCGCGTGGAGCAAGACCCGAGCGGCGTCGCGCCAGGCACCGCATACAAGCTGAGCGATCTCGAACTCGCAAGCCGGTTGTCGTTCTTTCTCTGGAGCAGCATTCCGGATGATGAGTTGCTGGATGCCGCGGCGAACGGATCGCTACGAAAGCCGGGAGTGCTGGAAGCGCAAGCGCGCCGCATGCTCGCCGATCCGCGCTCGCGTTCGCTGATCCACAATTTCGCGGCGCAATGGCTGCATCTGCGCAATCTCGCAACCATCAGCCCGGACATGCGCCTGTTTCCCGACTTCGATGACAACCTGCGGCAAGCTTTCCGTCAGGAGACCGAGTTGTTCTTCGAGAGCGTGATGCGGGAAGACCGCCCGGTGACCAGCCTGCTGCGGGCGAACTACACGTACGTGAACGAACGTCTCGCGAAGCACTATGGCATTGCCAACATCTATGGCAGCCGGTTCCGCCGGATCGATCTCCCTGCCGCTAGCGTGCGCGGCGGACTGCTGCGCCATGGAAGTATTCTTACGGTGACATCGTATGCCACGCGCACATCGCCGGTGATTCGCGGCAACTGGATCCTGTCGAACATCCTCGGCGTGCCCGCGCCGCCACCGCCGGCCAACGTGCCTGCGTTGAAAGAGAACACCAGTGGTCTGAAGCCAATGCCGGTGCGCGAACGGCTGGCACAGCATCGCGCCAATCCCGTCTGCGCAGGCTGTCATCAATTGATGGATCCCGTGGGGTTCACTCTTGAGAACTACGATGCCGTAGGCCGGTGGCGCACCATGGAGGGCAACACCCCGGTGGATGCCTCGGGCGGCTTTCCGGATGGCAGCACGTTCGAAGGGGTCGCCGCCGTGGAGAACGCGATTCTCGCTCGGCCCGAGATGTTCCTCGGCACGTTCACCGAGAAGTTGCTCACCTATGCGTTGGGCCGGGGCGTGGAGCACTATGATGCACCCGCCGTTCGCAAGGTGGTGGCACAGGCGCGGCCCAGCGGCAATCGTTTCTCGTCGTTCATCGTTGGAATCGTCAACAGCACACCGTTTCAGATGAGGAGATCGCAATGATCGTCACGCGTAAGGCTCTTCCCCGCCGCACGTTTCTCCGCGGGCTCGGCGCTACCGTTGCGTTGCCGCTGCTGGATGCCATGGTCCCGGCCATGACGGCACTTGCCGCGACGCCCGCGAAACCCGTACGCCGCATTGGCTATGTCTACATGCCGATGGGCGCGACGATCTCGCAGTGGACTCCGCCCGGTACGGACTTGAAGCAACTGTCGCCATCGCTGCAGTCGCTTGAGAAGGTCGCGGACTACGTCACCGTGTTCACCAACATGGAATTGCGCAATGCGTATCCCGGCACGCATGCCACATCGAACGCGTCGTTCCTCAGTTGCGCGAAAGCAAAGTGGACGGAAAGCAGTGACTACTTCCTAGGCACCACGGTGGATCAAGTCGCGGCCAAGCAGATCGGCCAGGAGACGCGGCTGCCTTCGCTGGAACTGTCGATGGATCTGCTGCACACCGTAGGCCAGTGCGACAACGGCTTCGCCTGCGTGTATCAGAACAATCTCTCGTGGTCCTCGCCCACTTCACCCCTGCAGGCCGAGGCGCATCCGCGCATTGTATTTGAACGGCTCTTCGGCGATGGCGGCAACACGTCCGAACGGCTGGCCGAGCTTCGTCAACATGCAAGCCTGCTCGATTGGGTGAAGCAGGATATTTCGCGCTTGCAGCGCAACCTTGGTCCGGGCGATCGCACGAAGGTGAACGAGTATCTCGATAGCGTTCGCGAAGTGGAGCGGCGCATTCAGAAAGCCGAAGCCGCGACAGCGGATTCGAAGCTGCCGGATCTCGACCGTCCCGTCGGCGTGCCCGCCGCGTATGCCGACCATGCACGGTTGATGCTCGATCTGCAGGTGCTCGCGCTGCAGGGCGATGTGACGCGCGTGATCTCGTTCCAGCTTGCGCGGGAGACCAGCAATCGTACCTATCCGGAAATCGGAGTGCCCGAGGGGCATCATCCGCTGACGCATCACGGCGGCAATCCGGAGAAGATGGCGAAGGTCGCGAAGATCAACGCATTCCATGTGTCGCTGTTCGCCTACTTGCTGGAGAAGTTGAAGGCGACGCGAGATGGCGACGGCTCGCTGCTGGACCATTCGGTCTACTTGTATGGCAGCGGCATGGGCAACCCCGATGTGCACGATCACGTCAATCTGCCGGTGCTCGCCGTGGGTGGCCTTGCGGGGAAGCGCGCCGGGGGACGGCACATCAAGTACGAGAAGCCCACGCCGCTGGCGAATCTGCATCTCACGCTGCTCGACCGCGCGGGAGTGAAGCTGGACGCCTTTGCGGACAGCAACGGCAAGATCCCCGAGTTGATGGAACCGCTGGCGGTATAGGCGAGGCTTGCCATGAAACGCGTGCGACTGTTTCTCTCCGGTGTCCTGATGGCCGGCGCGCTCGATGCCGCCGAAGCGGCGCGAAGCATCGCCGACGCGGCGCAGCAGCGGGACCGCCATGCTCTTCAAGCGATGCTGACCAACGGAGCGGACGTCAACGCGACGCAGCCCGATGGCACCACGGCATTGCATTGGGCCGCGTACGAAGACGACCTCGACACCGCGAAGATGCTGATCCGCGGCCGTGCGAACGTGAAGGCTGTGAATCGCTACGGAATGACGCCGCTGTCGCTGGCATGCACCAATGGCAATGGCGCCATGGTGAGTCTGCTGCTCGATGCGGGCTCGGATCCCAACACCGTACTGCCCGGCGGTGAAACCGCGCTGATGACGGCATCGCGCGCAGGCTCCGTGGCGGCGGTGAAGGCTCTGCTTGCGAAGGGCGCCGATGTTTCGGCCAAGGATCCGAAGTTCAGCCAGACCGCAATCATGTGGGCCGCCGCCGATGGCCATGTGGATGCGGTTCAGACGCTGATTGCGGCGGGCGCCGATTTCCGCGCACGGACACCGCTGGGCTTCACGGCATTCCTGTTCGCGGTTCGCGAGGGGCAACTCGGTGTCGTGCGCGCGCTGTTGAAGGCAGGTGTGGACGCGAATGAAACTGTGCAGCCGGTGCCCGGTCCCGGTATCAAGGGGACCCTGGGCCGGGGGCCTCGCGCCGGCACCAGTGCGCTCGTGCTTGCGGTGACGAATGCGCACTACGAGGTCGCCTCTGCGCTGCTCGATGCGGGCGCCGATCCGAATGCCGCCGCAGCAGGCTACACCGCGCTGCATGCGATCACGAATACCCGCAAGCCCGGCGGCGGCGACAATGATCCGCCTCCGCTTGGTTCGGGCTCGATGAGCAGTATCGAGATGGTTCGCAAGCTCGCCGCGAAGGGGGCGAATCTGAACGCCCGCACGACGCGCAAAATCAACTTCGGGCTGACCAGCCTGAACACGCTCGGCGCTACTCCGTTTCTACTGGCGGCGAAAACCGGCGATGCGGAACTGATGCGCGTGCTCGCGGAGTTGGGCGCGGATCCCAAGATCCCGAACGCGGACAACGCGAATGCGATCATTGTCGCGGCGGGTCTCGGAACACGATCGCCGGGTGAAGACGCGGGCACGGAAGAAGAGGTGATCGAAGCGCTGCAAGTGGCGCTCGATCTCGGCGTCGACATCAACGCGGTGGACAACAACGGCGAGACCGCGATGCATGGCGCGGCTTACAAGAACCTGCCGGGGGCGGTGGAGTTTCTGGCGCGGAAGGGCGCGAAGGTCGAGATCTGGAATCGCAAGAACAAGCAGGGCTGGAGCCCGCTACGCATTGCGGAAGGTTATCGCTTCGGCAACTTCAAACCGTCGCAAGTGACCGTGGACGCGTTTCATCGCGTGATGAAAGCGGCGGGCGTTCCCATCACATCCGATGGCGCGGGCAACTTCGTCACCTGGCGATAGCGCCCGGAAGTAACGCCGGGCCCCAGGCCTGCGGCGTCCTCTATTGAGGGAGCCTCCGGCAACGCCGGCGCCGGGACAGATCCCGGCGCGACTGCTACAAGCCGGCTTTGTCGGGTCAGAAAGTCGAGCCATGGATCTGCGCCCGCCCAGAGGCGTCCCGATGAGTCGGGACGCGGCAGACTGAAGTCTGCGTTACGGTGTGGTGGCCGGGCCGCAAGAAAGAGTCCGGCCGGGGAGCCCCGAAAAAATGTCCAACTCCAGTCCCGGGCAAAGCCAGGGGCTTTCTGTTGTGAGCCGCTCAAAGCGGCTGTGCTCCGGCAAAGCCGGGATGCGCCGGGAGTCCTCCCGGCGGGCGTTTGGCCTGACGGATGCAGCCCCTCAGAACTACGCTGCACGCAAACGCGAAAAAGTCCGGGTTTTTTTCACGCCTGGCTGCCCTGGCCGGTTGAGCTTTGCGCCGCATAGCGCCAATCTCCAGAGACCCGCTCAAGGCGGCTCTGGGCTCCCGAGGCACGCAGCAGGTGTCGCCGCCCCCGGCCCTCAGGTCGGCCGCATCCCGGATCGAAGGGGACGCCTTTGGGCGGGCACAACATCAATGTACGCCACTCGAGTTTTCGCTCCGGCGTTGCCGGGCTACTCTTCGTCGGTCACACAACCCTGGCTTGCGTCCTTCACCAGCCGGATGTACTTCGCCAGTGTCCCGCGTGTTGCCTTATACGGCGGCATGATCCACGCGGCGCGGCGCGCATCGAGTTCGGCGTCGGTCAATGCGACGCTTAGCACATTCCTGTCCGCATCAATGGTGATGATGTCGCCGTCGCGGACGAGCCCAATGGGTCCGCCCACCTGTGCCTCGGGTGTGATGTGACCCACGATGAAGCCGTGCGATCCGCCGGAGAAGCGGCCATCGGTCATCAGCGCAACATCCTTGCCGAGACCAGCGCCCATGATCGCCGATGTCGGGGTCAACATCTCCGGCATGCCGGGACCGCCCTTCGGTCCTTCGAAGCGAATGATCACGACGTCGCCCTTGTTGATCTCCTTCCGTTCGAGCGCATGGAGCATGTCCTCTTCGGAGTCGTAGACCTTTGCGGGCCCAGTAAACACGAGCCCTTCCTTACCTGTGATCTTCGCGACAGCGCCGCCCGGAGCGAGATTGCCCCGCAGAATCTGGATGTGGCCCGTCGGCTTGATGGGCGCTGAGACCGGCATGATGATCCGCTGGCCTTCCTTCAAGCCGGGCAGATCCTTCACGTTTTCGGCGAGGGTCTGGCCGGTCACGGTCATGCAGTTTCCATTGAGGAGACCTTCGGCGAGCAGCAGCTTCACGACGGCGGGGATACCGCCCACTTCATGCAGCTCTTCCATGACGTACTTGCCGCTGGGCTTCAGGTCGGCCAGCAGCGGGACGCGATCGCTGACCTTCTGGAAATCGTCGATGGTGAGATTGAGCCCGACGGAACGCGAGATGGCGATGAGATGCAGCACCGCGTTGGTGGAGCCGCCGAGGACGGAGATGAGCACCATCGCGTTCTCGAAAGCATCGCGCGTCATGATGTCGCGAGGTTTGAGATCAAGCTCCAGCAGTTTGCGAATGGCCACGCCCGCCCGCACGCATTCCTGCAGTTTGTCCGGATGCTCCGCGGGGATGGAGGAACTGTAGGGCAGCGACATGCCGAGCACTTCGATTGCCGAGGCCATCGTGTTGGCGGTGTACATGCCGCCGCAAGCGCCGGCGCCGGGGCAGGAGTGCCGGACAATGTCGGCGCGTTGCGCTTCACTGATGTCGCCGGCGATGAACTGGCCGTAGCTTTGAAACGCGTTGACGATGTCGAGTTTCTCAGTGCCTTCCGTCTTGCCGCAGCCCGGTTTGATGGTGCCGCCGTACACCATGAGCGCGGGACGGTTCAGACGCCCCATGGCGATCAGGCAACCGGGCATGTTCTTGTCGCAGCCCGGAATGGAGATGTTCGCGTCATACCATTGACCGCCCATGATGGTCTCAATGGAGTCGGCAATGAGGTCTCGCGATTGGAGCGAGAAGCTCATGCCGTCGGTGCCCATGGAGATGCCATCGGAGACGCCGATGGTGTTGAAGCGCATGCCGACCAAGCCCGCGGCTTCCACGCCTTCCTTGACCTTCTTGCCGAGGTCGAGCAGGTGCATGTTGCAGGGGTTGCCCTCAAACCAGACGCTGGCGATGCCCACCTGGGCTTTGTTCATATCCTCTTCACGCAGGCCCGTGGCATAGAGCATGGCCTGCGATGCGCCCTGAGATTTGGGCTGAGTGATACGAGAGCTGTACTTGTTCAATTGCTGGGACATAAGACCGATTGGTCTTCCAGTATATCGTCCGGGGCGGTAGCGCTTCCCGTGCGGACCGCCGCAATGACCGGACGGCGGCGCATCGGTGAGAATAGAGACTATGCGACTCCTTCTGCTACTGGCGCTCGCTGCAAGCGCCACGGTTCCGTTTGCGGCGGCGAAATCGCCCATCACGCATGAGAAGCTCTGGATGATGAAGCGGGTTTCGAACCCCGTGCTCTCGCCTGATGGGAAGTGGGTGGTGTTCACGATCACCGAGCCATCGTATGTGGAGGCCGATGCCTCGACCGACCTGTGGCTGGTGGCCACGGACGGTTCGGGCAAACCGCGCCGGCTCACATCGTCAAAGGGAGGCGAGAGCGGACCTTCGTGGAGTCCGGACTCGGGCAAGATTGCCTTCAGCGCACGACGCGAGGGCGATGAAGCCGCACAGGTCTACGTGCTGGATGTTGCCGGCGGCGGCGAAGCGCAGCGCGTGACGTCGATCTCCACCGGCGCGGGGTCACCGTTGTGGTGTCCCGACGGAAAGCAGTTGCTCTTCACAAGCCGGGTGTATCCAGGCGCCGCCGATGATGAGGCCAACAAGAAGATTGCGGCGGAACGGAAGGGTCGCAAGTACAAGGCTCGCGTGTATGAGAGCTTCCCGATCCGCAATTGGGACCGCTGGCTCGAAGATACGAAGACGCACATTTTCGTGCAGCCGGCCGATGGATCGGGCAAGGCGAAGGATCTGCTGGCGGGCACGAAGCTCGCGGCGATGCCTGGCTTCGGCGGCGTGAGCGGCAGCTCGGGTGAGGATCCGCAGCCCACCTGGGCGCCGGACGGCCAATCGGTGGTGTTCGTCGCTACGACGAACCGCAACGGCGCGGCGTATGAAGAGGTGCTCACCCATCTCTATGCGGTCCCGGCTGGCGGCGGTGAACCGAAGGCGTTGACCCAGGGCGCGGCGTCGTTCACGAAGCCAACGTTCCGTCCTGACGGCCAGGCTCTCTACGCGCTGCGCGAACTCAAGAACGGCAAGAACGCCTATGCGATCGAGCGGCTGGTGATGCTGCCGTGGCCGAATGCAGGAGAGCCGACGCCGGTGACGGGCCGGCTGGATGCGACGATTTCGGGATTCGCGTTCACGCCCGACAGCAAGAAGCTGTTCGTCACGGCGGAAGACGCGGGGATTGAACGGATTTTCGAGACGTTTCCCATAGGCGGCAACATCCGCCCCTATTCGTCGGCGAAGGCCGGCGTGTACGGTGCGTTGCAGATTGGCGGTACGGCCGCGGCGCCGGTGATGATTGCGTCGTGGGGCAGCGCGGTGAATCCGATGGAAGTGGTGCGGCTCGATAACGGGGAGCACAAGCCTCTGACGGCGGTGAGCACAGCGGCGGCCGCGGAGATCGACTGGCAACCACTGCGCCATTTCACTTTCGCCAGCAAGCGCGGGCGCCGGATTCACAACATGATTGCGTTGCCGCCGGATTTCAGCGAGTCGCGGAAGTATCCGCTGCTGGTGCTGATTCACGGCGGTCCACATGGGATGTGGCGCGATGAAATCACATTGCGCTGGAATTATCACTTACTCGCGCAGCCGGGCTATGTCGTGTTAATGACGAATTACACGGGGTCGACTGGTTTCGGCGAGAAGTTCGCGCAGGACATACAGGGCGATCCGCTGCGCGGCCCGGGCGAGGAACTCAATGAGGCAGCCGATGAGGCGATCAAGCAATTCCCGTTTGTTGACGGCTCGCGGCAGTGCGCCGGAGGAGCCAGCTACGGCGGGCATCTTGCCAACTGGTTACAGGCGACCACAACGCGATACAAGTGCCTGATCAGCCACGCGGGCTTGATCAATCTCGAATCGCAGTGGGGTACGAGCGACTCGATCTATCATCGTGAGGTGAACGCGGGCGGGCCGGTGTGGGAGCAGGGTCCGGTGTGGCGCGAGCAGAATCCGATCCGGCTGGCGAAGAACTTCCGGACGCCGATTCTGGTGACGGTGGGCGAGAATGACTTCCGCGTGCCGTTGAACCAGTCTCTTGAGAATTGGAGCGTGCTGCAACGGATGAAAGTTCCGAGTAAGTTGATTGTATTTCCGGAGGCGAATCATTGGATTCTGAAGCCCGAAGACAGCAGGTTCTTTTATCAGGAAGTACATGCCTGGCTGGCGAAGTATTTGAAGTGACAGTGACGCGTGACAGTGACGCGTGCCAGTGACGCGTGAGAGTGACGGGTGCCTGTGGCGCTGCCGCTCCTCCCGCTCCTCCACTGCGCTAAACTCCGCAACATGGACTTCGCCGCCTTCAAGGAGCAGGTGCGCTCGGCAAGCAACATCGTCGAGATCATCGGCGAGCGTGTCCCCTTGAAACGCCTCGGTGTGCGCTACGTCGGACGCTGCCCGTTCCATACTGAAAAGACACCATCGTTCAGCGTCAACGCGAACATGCAGATCTATAAATGTTTCGGCTGCGGCGTAAGCGGTGACGTCTTCAAGTTCGTCCAGGAATTCGACCACGTCACCTTCGTCGAGGCGGTGAAATGGGTCGCCGAGCGCTATGGAATCCCCATCCCGAAGCGTACGGATGCGGCCGACCCGGATACCGCCTGGCGCGAATCGCTTTATCGCATGAATGAAGCCGCCCAGCGCCAGTTCCGCAGCCTGCTCACTGGACCACAAGGCGCCGAAGCCCGCGGCTATCTCCAATCCCGTGGTGTCGCCCCCGAAATCGCCGAGGAGTTTGGCCTCGGTCTGTCGGATCGCTCCGGCCAGGCACTGACACAACTCCTCCAGCGCGAAGGCTTCGGCCCTGAAGCGCTCGAAAATTCCGGCCTCCTGCTCAAGCGCCAGGAAGGCGGTGGATTCTTCGACCGTTTCCGCGGCCGCCTCATGTTCCCCATCCATTCCGATAACGGCAAGCTGGTTGGTTTCGCCGGACGCGCCATGGCCAAAGGCGAAGAGCCCAAGTATCTCAACTCGCCCGAAACCACGATTTACCGTAAGAGCCAGTTACTCTACAATCTCAATCGCGCCAAAGACTCCGCTCGCAAAGCCAGCCGCCTCATTCTCGTCGAGGGCTACATGGATGTCATCGGACTCTGGTCCGGAGGCATCCGCGAAGTGGTGGCCAGTTGCGGTACCGCACTCACCGCACAACAAGTGAAAATGATGCGCCGTCTGTGCGAAACCATTGTCGTTAACTTCGATCCTGATGCCGCCGGCCAGAACGCCACCGAGCGCAGCCTTCAGGTTCTGCTCGAGGAGAACACCCGCGTACGGGTGCTCGAACTCGATCAGAACCTCGACCCCGATGAGTACATCAGGAAAACCGGTCTGGAAACCTATCTGCGCCTCATCGAGCGAGCTCCCAATTATTACTACTGGTTGGCCGACCGCGCCAAGCAGCGCTTCGACTCCCGCACAGCCGAAGGCCGGCAACAGGCGCTCAAGTATCTGCTCCCTGCCGTCCATCGCATCCCCGACAAGATCGAGCGTGCCGGTGTGGCGGACGACCTTGCTTCCTATCTGGGCGTCGAACGCGGCATGGTGCTCGATGCATTCAAGAAAGCTGCGCTGGACCGGCGCCAGCAGACCGTCACGGTCCCCGCCACACCGCTCAACCCGGCGGAGCGAATTCTGCTCAAGACCGTGATGCATCACCCCGAACTCCGCGCCGGCGTTCTCCCGCGCGTGCGCCTGCTTCCCCCGTTCCCCGAATTGCGTTCCCGGACCCTTCTCACGGCCATGCTTTCGCTGTGGGACTTGCAACCAGCGTTTCTGTACGCGGATCTTGAGCCCAGGCTCGATCCCGCCGACGCAGCCCTACTGTCGGAAGTCATTTTCGCCGATGAGATAGCAGAGGTCGAGGACTTCGAGGAAGCAAAGGCAAACGCCGCGGCCAGTTTGGCGACCTTGGAATCGGAGGGCCGGGCCGCCAGTCTCGATTCGTTGCGCCACCAGGTCCGGCAGGCGCAGCAGAAAGGGGACATGCAGGAGGCGCTGGCGCTGCTGGAACAGCTTGACCGTTTGCAGAAAGGGGAGGGCGTCCGGCGCTAGCCAGCCGGGAGTTGTGAGGGTTGCGAGACTGGCGCAACAGCGCATCAGTCAAGTGTGAGGAGTACGGAGTGCAAGTGAGCAGGAAGCGCCAGAATTGGGCGTCGCGATCTGTCGCCGCGGGGAGAAGGAGCCAATGAGTTGCCGAAAGTGCCGCCTTCCAATTGCCGCCTGCGGTGGCTGCAATCGCGAGCCGCAATCATGGCCGGAGCCGGCTATCGGCGAAAGCGCCTCGTGTGGGATCAAGGGCCGTTTTCACGGCTCCACGCCGCCGGGCTCTCCGGGAGTTGCGCGGCTTTCTGATGGTAGAATGTGATGGATCAAGCTTGGGTCTTCGACGGAAACGGGAGCAAGGTGGCCACTGAGGAAAAATTCAGACGCTCAGAGCGTCTCATGAACCTCGGCAAGGAGAAGGGCTTCGTCCTCTATGACGAGGTCAACGAACTCCTGCCCGATGACATGAGTGGCGCCACCGAAATCGAGGACCTCTTCGCGGACCTCGAATCGGGCGGCGTGGAAATCCTGGATGGCGCCAAGATCGATTTCGAAAAGAAAATCGACGAGTCCGAAGAATTCAACGAACTCGACTTCGCGCAGGATTTCGGCGACAAAACCAATGATCCGGTTCGCATGTACCTGCGTGAGATGGGAACCGTCCCGCTGCTCACGCGTGATGGCGAAATCGAGCTTGCCAAGCGCATCGAACACGGCCAGCGCATGGTCTCCAAGGCGTTGTTCCGGTCGCCTCTCATCATCCGCCACATCATCGGCATGGCCGATGAGATTCGTACTGAAGTGGTTTCCGTGCGGGACATTCTTATCCAGAATGATCTGCTTGTGAGCGATGAAGCCGCCGCCCAGCAAACCGAGGAGTTACTGGCCCGCATCGGCGACGTTGACAAACTCCAGAAAAAAACGCATCAGATCCGCCAGAAGATGCTCGCTATTTCGCGCGGGATGAAGCCCAAATCCTATCGCTCGCTCCGATGGCAGTTAGGCCGTACCATCATCAGCGTGGCCCGCACGTTGCGCGCGGTGCCATTCACCAGCGCCGTACAGCACCAGTTCGCCAACGAACTCCGCCGCGCCGTGGACGAATTCAAGCCCCTCGAGCGCGAAGTCGCCCGCCTCCAGCGCGTCATCGAGCAATTGCCCGCAAGCCAGGGCACCACCCGCGAACCCCGCAAAGAGCTCAAAACGGTGATCAATCGTATCACCCAGCTTGAAGAGGATCACGGCGCCACGGCCACCGATCTTCGCCGCACGCTCCAGATTGTCGAGAAGGGTGAGTTCGAAGCCGAATCCGCGAAAAAGCAGCTCATTGAAGCCAATTTGCGCCTCGTCGTGTCCATTGCCAAGCGCTATACCAACCGCGGCCTCCAGTTCCTCGACCTGATTCAGGAAGGCAACATCGGCCTCATGAAGGCCGTGGATAAGTTCGACTATCTTCGCGGTTACAAGTTCTCCACTTACGCAACCTGGTGGGTCCGGCAGGCCATCACCCGCGCCATTGCCGACCAGGCCCGCACCATCCGCATCCCGGTCCACATGATCGAAACGATCAACAAACTGGTGCGCACTCAGCGGATGCTACAGCAGGAACTCGGACGCGAACCTACCACCGAAGAACTTGCGCGCCGCCTCGAATTGCCTGTGCCGAAGGTGCGCAAAGTGCTACGCATCGCACAGGAACCCATCTCTCTGGAAACACCCGTCGGCGAAGAGGAAGAGTCGCATCTTGGCGACTTCATCGTCGACCGCCGTGTCGTGTCGCCATCGGAAGCGGTGATCAATCTCAACTTGCGTGAACAAACCGCGGAAGTGCTCAAGACGCTGAGCCCGCGCGAAGAGAAGATTATCAAGATGCGTTTCGGCCTGCAGGATGGCAGCGAGCACACGCTTGAGGAGGTGGGACAGCACTTTGCCGTCACTCGCGAGCGCATCCGCCAGATCGAAGCCAAGGCGCTTCGCAAGTTGCGTCATCCCAGCCGCAGCCACCGCCTGCGCGCGTTCCTGGAGCAAAACAACACTCCCGAGTAACCACTTCAGCGGCCGCGGCGCTACTGAATTCTCACGTACTAAGTTCTGCTGACGTTCATTCAACCCTTTTCAGATACAACACCGCCGGGCCGGGAAACGGCGTTGTGAATGTGCGCGACCCTCCTCCTTCCACCAGCGAGCCCGGCAACACACGGTCGTGCGCCACATCCAGCCACTCCACCTGATACCGCCCCGCCGCCTTCGCCAGATCCACCGTGAACTCACCCTTATTATTCTGGAAGACGAGATACTCGCTGCCCGGCGCGGCCAGGCAGTAACCGGTTGCCGAAAGCCCCGCCATGGGCTTCATGCCTGCCAGATTCACGCGCCGTCCATACCGCACCACCTGCCCCATCGCCAACCGCGCCGAATCCTGCCACACCGGCGACGGAAGCATCTCCTCCATCAGCAGCGGATTCAACCCCCGGGTGAAACTCTTCCACACCCAGATACTATCTCCTCCCGTATGTCCCCATAAGTGGTCTGTATCCGTAAGGACCACTTTCGGAGAACACCCCGCGCATGGATTATCCCGGTAATTTTCTTTTTGATCTCCAGGATTCGGAGAAATCCAGTCCGCCGGACTCTCATTGAGCACCGCGTTCGTTCCACCCTTATGCTGGAACGTCATCCCAACCGGGTGCTGCTTCGGCTTCGCCGCCTCGTACTGTTTCACGAAGCGGATCATGTGATACTGCCACGCCGTGGAGCCGCCATGGGCCTCATTGGCGATCTCATACATCACGTTATCCAGGTCGTTCACGGCATCCACCACCTTCCGCACGTACGCTTCCTGTAATTGAAGAATCCGGCGCCCTTCCGGCCCGGATTGCAGCGTGTTCCATTCGAGCGCGATGCCGCTTCCATCCAGGTCACCTTCCACCCCGTTCACGTTATTCGCCGCATGGAACGGATGCCCCTTCCAGGCATCGCTGAACTGGATCTCCCAACCCTCGAAGAGCATCACCGACACATAGATCCCGAGATCACCCGCTGCCTTCACACGTCCGCGCAACCGCTCGAAGTACGCCGGGTCCAACTGCGTAACATCAAACTTCGGCTCGCCGTCCGCCGCGTTGCCCGGCCCCGTGCGCCTCCAGGGGTGCGGCCGGCAGTACTTCACTTCGTTGCCCGTGAATCGATCCGTCCAGCGCGTGGTTTCCCATCGCCACAACCGTATGAAGTTATGGCCGTGCCGCTGGAGAAAGCGCAGATATGCTTCGTATTCAAAGGGCTTCGGCGGATTGGCAGTGGCGCCGCGCACGATCAGGCCATTGTCCTGGAGCGACCACCACGTGTGCGACCCCGCCAGCACAACGGCTCGTCCTGATGGATCGGCAAACCACTGCGGATGCGATGCCGAGACGCGCAGCGGACCAAGCGCGGGTGATTGCGCCGCCGCCAACATGCTCGCCACCAACGTAGCGAAACCGAGCCTTTGGAGGATTTTCATAGCCCGATTGTCTCGCAACCGCCAACCCGGCGCATACATGCGTCGTCAACTTCCTCGAAGGCCTGACACAGTGACCGGCGGAAGCCGGCAGGCGCCGATCATGCACGGCTGCCCCAATACTCTTCATTCCGGGCTTATCGTGACTCCGTAGGCCGAAGGAACTGGAGCCGGCTACGGTACCGCAGGCTTCCGCCTGGCGCCCCGACGGTCCTACCGAGGCCCTGCCTGGGCCCGGTGAACCACCCGCGGCCGACCCCGCCTTCACCAGGTCGGGATCGACGGCGGCAGAAGGGCGGTTGGCGTCTGGGACCTCAGCGATCGCATTCACCTTGCCTTGCACCCAGACGAATCTCTAGCGAGGCTCCGTCTCAGACCGACGAGTCAGTCTTGTTATGATGCGTCGGTGCATGATGGCTGAGTCGGCATCGGTGCGCCTGTCAATTCAATTGCGGCATATACGGTCACGCTAAGCGCGGCCATCATCGTTTAGCCTCCCGAGAATTGGGATCTGGCCCTTCCAGGCAAACGCCGCTCAGGGACGCATTCGAAGCCGCTTCCGGCCGACGAACTGCGGCGCCTCCGCACCGGTCAGCGGGAGGCGAATGGTGTTGTGTGCGCGTTCACCAAAACTTGACTCATTCACAACCCCAAGACCCCTAGGCCGGCGAAGCAGTCTCGGCGCGGCCGGCAGTACTGCGGCTGGCAACCCCGGCTTGCGCGCCCTCTACATCGCCCGGCCGCGAAGCCTCTGCTTCTCGTCCAGCGAAAGCCCATCCCAACTTCGAAGCTTCTTGCGATTCGCATTCGCAGGGAGCAACCCCGCCAGCCGCTTCTTCACGGCGTCATGCTCCGCACGTGCCGCAAGGTTGGTCCATTCGTTCAGATCCGACCGTTCGTCGTAAAGCTCCTCGCCATCGGAGTAGCGGCTGTAGCGCCATTCCGCCGTGCGCACCGTGATCCGGTCCGCGCCGTTCGATGTGACGGCGGCGCGATCCCACTTCGCATCGGGATTGTCGAGCAGTGGCCGCAACGATCGCCCTTCCAGATCCTTCTTCGCAGGCAGCGCGCACAGATCCACCAGCGTCGGATAGATATCCAGAAACTCCACCACTCGCTGGCAATCCTTGCGTTTGCCACTCGCCATCGCCGGTGTACGAATGATCAGCGGCGCCCGGCACGAACGTTCCCACAGCGTGAACTTCTGCCAGTGGTCTTTCTCGCCCAAGTGCCAGCCATGATCGCCAAACAGCACCACGATCGTATTGTCACGATGAGGACTGGCATCCAGCGCGCGCAGCACACGCCCCACGTTCGCATCCGTGTAATGGATGCAGGCCAGATACGCGGCCACCGCCTCCTGCCAGCGATTGCTCTTCGTGATGGCCCCGTGGAGTTCCAAACCCTGCGCGCGGATCGCCGAACGCGGCACATCGTCCAGGTCGCCCTTGCGATACGCAGGCAGCTTCACATCCATGCCCTTGAACTTATCGAAGTATTGGCGAGGCGCGTACCAGGGCAGGTGCGGCTTCACGAATCCACAAGCAAGAAAGAAAGGCTTCTCCTGCTTGCGTCCGAGGAAGTCCGTCGCATACTGCGCCACCTTGAAATCCGGTGTTGCTTCGTCGGGTACATCCAACGGGCCCCAATCGAAGTTCTTCTTCCCGATTGCCAGCGGCTGATTCGGGCGCTTGCCCTTGTAGCCTTCACCGTCGGAGTCTCTCAAGTAGGCGTCGAAGCTGCCGAAGTCGGTCTGCTTGCTGTGGAAGATCTTGCCGCAGCCCTCCACGCGATACCCATTCTGCTTGAAGTACGCCGGCAGCGTCACGGCGTCCGGCGCGCCGTCGCGCCACGTATCGTCGTTCTCGTACACACCGGTCGAAGTGGGCCGCAAGCCCGTGAGCAGGCTCGCGCGCGATGGATTGCACATCGGGGCCTGGCAATAGGCGCGTTGAAAGCGAACCCCGCTCTGGCCCAATTGATGGATGTGCGGAGTGACCGTCTGCGGATGGCCTCCGAAGTCTTCCACCCAATCGTTGAGATCGTCGACCGGCAGAAACAGAACATTGGGCTGTTTGCCCGCGGCGTGCAGAGACGCCAGCGAAGTCCCAAGAACACCCGTAAGAAACGAACGCCGATTCATGCAAGTACTTTCCTCACCACGTTCCCGCGAACACCGGTGATGCGTTGGTTCAGGCCCTGATGGAAGTAAGTGAGCTTCGTGTGATCAAGCCCCATCAGGTGAAGCACCGTGGCATGCAGGTCCGAAACATGACAACGATCCTCTACTGCTTCGAAGCCCAACTCATCCGTTGCGCCGATCGCCTGCCCACCCTTCACGCCTCCACCGGCAAGCCACATCGAGAAGCCATGCCAATCGTGATCGCGCCCCGGTTTGCTGACGCCTTCGCTGGTGGGGGTGCGCCCGAATTCCCCGCCCCACAGGATGAGCGTATCGTCCCAAAGGCCGCTGCGCTTCAGATCGGTCATCAGCGCCGCAATAGGTTGATCGGTTTCACCGGCATGCAGCGTGTGGTTCGTGATGCAATCGTTGTGGCCATCCCACGTGTCTTCAATGTGGCCGCCGCCCGAATACAACTGCACGAATCGCACGCCACGCTCCAATAGCCGTCGCGTGATGAGGCACTTGCGACCGAAGTCCGCGGTGAGCTTGTTGTGCAGACCATACATCTCCTGCGTCTGTATGCTCTCCTTCGAAAGGTCCACCGTATCCGCAGCCGCGGTTTGCATGCGATACGCAAGCTCATAGGAGTAGATGCGCGCGGCAAGTTCGTTCTCGCCTTCATGCGCCTCAAGATGCTCGCGATTGAGCGCTCCCAGCAGATCAAGCGCATGCCTCTGCGTGCGATCACTGGTGCCCGCCGGCGTCGCGAGATCAAGCACGGGCGCTCCCGCCGAACGGAACATCGTGCCTTGATAGGCAGCGGGCATGTACCCCGCGGTCCAGTTCGATGCGCCGCTGATCGGCCCACCGCGCGGGTCCGTCATCACAACGAACGACGGCAGACTCTCGTTCTCCGTGCCGAGCCCGTAGCTCAACCACGATCCCAGGCTCGGCTTGCCGATCAGCACATTGCCCGTGTTCATCTGCAGGCATCCCGACGCATGTGCCGCGGTGTCGGTGTACATGCTCCGGATCACACACAGATCATCGGCAAAACGGCTGGTGTGTGGAAACAGGCTGCTGATCTCGAGCCCGCTCTGGCCATGAGGCTTGAACTCGAAAGGCGACTTCATCAGGTAGCCCACGGGCCGGCCGTTCGATCCGACGGCGAGTGGACCCTGATACTTCGTGCCGTCGAATTTCGTCAGCATGGGCTTCGGATCAAAGGTATCCACCTGGCTTGGCGCGCCGTTCATGAAGAGGAACACACAGCGCTTCGCCTTCGCGGTGAAGTGCGGAGCTTTGGCCGCGAGCGGACTCTTGGCCGCGGCCGGTGCGGCGAACGCGCCGGTTCGTGTCAGCAGGTCAATCAGCGCAAGCCCCGCGAAGCCTCCGCCCACTTCCCACAAGAACTCACGCCGCGAGCGCCGGCATGGAGTTGGATTCGGAACGAAGCGATCAATCGACATAGACAAACTCATTCATGTTGAACATCACACGAGCCAATTGTTCCAGCGCACGCAGCCGCGCATTGCCCGCATCCTGCGCAGCGAGCGCTGCTTCCTCGCGTTCCAGAAACGCCAGCATCTCTCGAAGCTCCTTGTCCGATGCCTCGCGAGCCAGTGCCAACCGGTACCCCAAGCGGATCTGCGCGGAACGGTCCGCGCCGGCCTCGCCGATCAGACGGCCCGCAAGATAACGCGCCTGTTGGTTCACGAACTCGCCGTTGAACAACGTGAGAGCCTGTGTGGGAACACTCGTGGTCATGCGTTGCGCCGACGATCGCGCCGTATCGCAGAGATCCAGCATCTCGAGCATCGGAAGAATCAAGGAGCGCTTCACGAACACGTAAACACTGCGCCGCGACGCATCCTCTTCGGGCGAAGCCTTCCAGATCTTATCGGGATCCGAAGAGCCTTCCAAGGCCTGCGCCTGCACTGCGGGAAACACGCTCGGCCCATACATCTTGCGATTCAAACGGCCGCTGACGGCGAGCATCGCGTCGCGAATGGCTTCAGCCTCCAGGCGCCGGTAGGGCATGCGCCACAACAGAAGATTCTCCGGGTCCGCGGCTTGATAGGCAGGCACCATCGACTTCGACATCCGCCATGTGTTCGAGGTCAGGATCAACTTGTGCAGCTTCTTCAAGCTCCATCCGTTGTCCATGAACCATGCGGCAAGCCAGTCGAGCAGTTCCGGATGCGTTGGCGGTTGGCCCATCAGTCCGAAGTCGGACGGCGTACGCACCAGGCCTTCACCGAAGTGCCACATCCACACGCGATTCACAATCACACGCGCCGTGAGCGGATTCGACTTTGAAGCGAGCCACTGGGCCAGCGTGAGCCGCCGGCGGCTGGTGCGATCGGGTGCAAGAAACACGGGTTGCTGCTGAGCAAGGATCGCGGGCACCGCTGGTGGCACCTCGGGACCGTGCGCGCCGGGTTTGCCGCGAATCAACACGAAGGTCTGTGGCGGCGTGGGCTTCGGTTCCTCGAGAAAATAGCCACGAGGCAGATCCGGAGTAGCGCGGCGCAGTGCCTGAATCTGCTCTTCCAGCCGCGCGATCTCGCGTTGCACATCCGAAGGAATCTTCTCTTCCCAGTTCTTCTCTTTGGTCTTGAACGGTTCCTTCAGCTTCGCGATCTGCTTCGCAAGCGGCGCGATCTTCGCATCGCGTTCCTGTTCCCGCGCAAGCTCCGCAAGCGTTCCGATGGGCCGGTCAAGTTCAGTGCGTCCATTGCGAGGCCGTTCCAGACCATGGAAGATCGCGACCATCGAATAGTAGTCGGCAGCAGTGAGCGGCTCGAACTTATGGTTGTGGCAGCGCGCGCAGCCGAGCGTCAATCCGAGAAACGCCTGCGAGGTCGTGGAGAGAATGTCGTCGAGTTGATCGTAGCGATCGGTGGGCGGATCGGCAGGTTCATCGTCCCATGGACCCAGACGATGATACCCAGTCGCGATCAGCGTCTGCGCGGTCGGCGGATCGACCTCATCGCCTGCGAGTTGCTCAATCAGGAAGCGGTCAAACGGCTTGTCTTCGTTGAATGCGCGAATCACATAGTCACGATACTTCCACACTTGCGGCTTGTGGCCGTCGCGCTCGTAGCCATTCGATTCGCCATAGCGCACCACGTCCAGCCAGTGCCTCGCCCATCGTTCCCCATACGCGGGACGTTCCAGCAACTCATCAATGAGCGCATCGAGCGGACCGTCGCGCTGCTGTTCGAGCAACGTCGGAGGCAAGCCGGTGAGATCGAAGTAGAGACGCCGCAGCAACTGCCGCGCACCCGCGGCGGGCGATGGCTTCCAGCCCTTCGCCTCGAGCTTTGCGAGCACGAACGCATCGATCGGATTGCGGACCCAGGCACGGTCGCGAACTCCCGGAACGGAGGGTGATCGCACAGGTTGAAAGGCCCAATGTCTGGCGCCTCGCGTGAACTTCTCATCGGCTACAGTGCTGCCATCGTCGGGCCATGCGGCGCCATCATCGATCCACTTTTCGACAAGACTGCGCTCCGCCGCACTGAGGCCGGGACCCGCAGGCGGCATCTTGACGTTCTTATCCAGCCCGGCCACGTAACGGTAGATCAGACTTTGCTTGCTGTTGCCGGCAACCAGCGCCGGCACGCCGGACTCGCCGCCTTTGCGGACCGATGCGCGCTGGTCCATACGAAGACCATGCATGGCGACCTTCGGCCCATGGCAGCCGTAGCAATGGCGTTCAAATAGCGGACGGATCTGCGAGGCGTAGTCGACCGCGCCGAAAGATGATGGAATCAGCAGCCACAGCAGCCAGAGCCCCATGGCCAATCAGTATATCGTTGAGGCCCGTGTCTACGGCAGTGCCGACGGTGCACGCGACACCTGGCCCTTGCGGGCTTCGTCGATGGAGATGTTGTTCGCGTCGAGCGTTGCGCCGAGCGACTGATCCAGCGAGACGCGAGCGCGGCTATAGGACGCAAGCGCGGCGACTTCATTGCCTTGCGCCACGGCGAGATCGCGCTGTGCCTGAATCACAAAGAAGATGGTGGATGCGCCAAGCGAGTACTTCTTCTGCTCGGCATCCAGTGTCTGCTCGGCGAAGATGCGCGACTTGTTCGCAGCCTGATAGCTTGCGCTCGCCTGCTGCAACGCGATCAACGCGTTCTGCACTTCCACGCGGATCTGGTTGATCTGGACCTGCTGGCGGAGTTCCTGCTGGCGAAGGCGGAGCAAGTCGTTGGCCATGTCCGCGCGCGCCTGACGGTTGTTGATCGGAATACTCAATTGGAAGCCGATGCTGTAGTCGGGGAAGTTGCGGGAGAAGATCTGCCGCAGCACCGATCCATAGCCGCCGAGGAAATAAGGATTTGCCTGCGGCGTGAAACCAACGCCCGGGGGAAGGCCAGGAATCGGAATCGTATTCACCGAGCCGGCAAGACCGTTGTTGCGCATGGATGCGTTGAGGTCCAATTGCGGACGCAACTGGCTCTTGCTGCCTTCCAGTCCGATCTTTGTCGATTCGATGCTGAGGCGCGTCTGCTCCATATCAGGGCGGGTTTGTAGTGCGGTGTTGACGAGGTCCTGAATCGGGCGGACCGGCTCCTGACTCGGCGTACGGAGCGAATCGGTGGGGACCACCCGCGCATCTGAAAGCGACGGGCTCGATACGCCCGTGCGGCTGAGTGCGTTCTTGAGCACCGTCTCCTGCTGAAGCAGGCGGGTTTCCGAGATCGTCAGATCCTGCTGGTTGCGCGCCACCTCGGCTTCCGCGCGGACGATTTCGATGGGCGCGAGGGTCCCGATCTCCACTTGCTTCTTGTTATCGCTGAGGAGTTTGTCGGCAAGCGCGAGCGCCTGCTTTTTCACCTTCACGTCTTCGTTGAAGCTGACCAGATCCCAGTAGATGTTGATGATGCTCGAAACCGTGGAGATCACTTGCTGTTTGAAGACGAGGTCCGCCACGGTGATCTCGTTCTTGGCGACACGGATGAAGCGGTTGTTGACGGCGCGGCCGAACCCGCGCAGGAGGTTCTGCGAAATCGTGATGCCGAGGTTGCCGGTGTAGAACGGGTTGATTTCCGCGCGAGGCACGTTGGAACGAACGTGGCTGTTATTGAAGTCGAGCGACACGTTGGTCCCGGTGAGGAAGCCTTTCTGGACCCCGAAGAACGGGCTCTGGTTGTCGATCACGGTCGCGGGGACGCCGGTGCTGAACGAGTTGGCATTGATACTCGACCGGTGGTTGTAGCCATACCCGGCAAAAGCCACGGGGTCCAACTGCGGGATGGCGGTACCGGACTGAGTGAAGACGAAGCCGCCCGCTTGTGCGGCAGCGCCGTCGCCACCGCCACCGCCGCGCGCCTGAAAGGTACCAAGTCCGCCGCCGCCGGTGACGGAAGATGCCACTGCGGTCGTGTTCGTGTTGAGCGAGGTCGGAATACCGCGGATGAAGCCGCCGGCCTGTGCGCGCATCAGTTCGGCTTCGGCCAGGCGGGGGCCGTAGCGCTGGATTTCAATGTCGAGGTTGTTCTCGAGAGCGAGCGCGATGGCGTCCTGCAGGGAGAGGTACATCCGGCCGGCGCGCAGCAGCGATTCAATACGGTTGCTGTTGCGCAGGTTGATGGGGGTGATGTCCTGGACCTTATAGTGCTGCAGTCGCTGGCGGAGACTCTCGAAGCTCCATCGTGAATTCGAAGTCGGCGTAGGAGTTGGCATCGCTCCGGGCTGCTGAGCCAGGGCCTGGCTTTGAGCGGCGATGAGGCTCCAGATCACAATCACAACAATCGGCTGTTTCATTCAAATGATTCCCTTGGGACTCGGCTCGTTAAGAAAAGAAAACGTGGAATGAACGATGAGAGTTCCGTCCCTTCAATCGTATCGCACGAGGACCGGTCACTTTTGCCTGGCAACCCGCGGCTGCCCGAACTGCGCGGGCACTCCCCGAAGGCTTTCTCGTCCAGACGAATACGGCCCCGGTTCAGGTTACCCAGCGTCCACTTTGGATGAGCGCAATCCCTGCGAAGGAGTATTGTTTGCACGATCGGCGGCCCACTCTCGAAACACGGCATGCGCGAGGGCTGGCACGGCATGCGGTGCGTGCGCCACCGCTCTGGCGGCGCTACAATACCGGACGATGACCAGACGCAACTTCGCCACGTCCCTGGCCGCCCCGGCGGTGCTTTCGGCAGCCAGCCAAACGGCTACCAAATCCCGCAAGGGCCGCCTCCAGCAGTCGGTGTGCCGCTGGTGTTACCGCGACACGCCCCTCGAAGATCTCGCTCGCGAGTCGGCCAAGATGGGACTCGTCGGCATCGACCTCATCGGGCCCGACGAATGGCCCGTGGTGCAGAAATACGGTCTCACGCCGACCATGGCGCCGGGATGCAGCACAATCGTCAGCGGTCTCAATCGGCTGGAAAACCATGACCGCCTCGAAACGGATCTGCGGGCGAATCTGAAGAAAGCCAAAGCGGCCAAAGTGCCCAACGTGATTCTTTTTTCGGGCAACCGCGACGGCATGGCGGATTCGGAAGGTCTGGAAAACTGCGTCACTTTCCTCAATAAAGTGAAGGCCGAGGCAGAGGATCTCGGCGTCACCATCTGTATGGAGTTACTCAACAGCAAGGTGAATCACAAGGACTATATGTGCGATCACACGGCCTGGGGTGTGGAGATGTGCAAGCGTGTCGGCTCCCCGCGCGTGAAATTACTCTACGACATC
>JAEUQE010000569.1 GCA_016789785.1 Bryobacterales bacterium | reverse complement strand
GGACAGGTCCTATCGGGGCAGCCACGCCTCTTCCCGCCAGGCCATGTCCCAAAACTGATACTCGTAGCGGGATGATGTGACAAACAGGTGGGTGAGGCGATCGAGTGTTGCCTGCGGAAGTCCCTCGGCGGCGGAGTCCATCATCGCGAGAACGCGCCGTACGGTCTTCCCATATTCTTCCCCAGCATACTGGTCAATCCAGCGCTGGTAGTCTTTGTTGCGGCTCCCCTTCTTCTTCAATTCCTTGCCAACCTCACAGTAAATCCAGTAACACGGAAGCACTGCCGCCAGCCCCTCGGCAAAGGTGCCGCGCTCGGCGGCGAGAAGCAAGTGGTTGGTATAGGCGTAATTCACCGGAGCCATCAGCGCCGCCTGTATCTTCTGCGTGCTGACACCATAGCTTCCGAGTATCTCGCCGTGCATCGCTTTTTCCACTTCCAGCGATTCAATCGCATCCCGATTGAGAGAAACAGACCACTCCTGCCGCGGCGACTTGCTCGCCACGACGCTCAACGCACGGCTGAACGCCCCCAGATAGAGAGCATCTTGTAACAGATAGTACTGGAATTTCTCCCGTGGAAGCGACCCATCGGAAAGACCCGAGAGAAACGGGTGGCGGAGCGTTGCGGAATAGATCGAAGCAATCGACTTCCAAAGTTGGGAGGTAAAGGACTGCTCCGCGCCCGCGCGGGCAGCCAACGGAAGCAGCAGAAGAGAACGCCGCCCGATCATGCCGCCGCGGTTCCTCCCACGGTCATGCGGTCGATCTTCACCGTCGGAATCCCGACTCCCACCGGCACGCTCTGCCCTTCCTTGCCGCAGATCCCCATCCCCTCATCGAGCTTCAGATCAGCGCCCACCATACTTACATGCCGCAAGGCTTCCGGCCCGTTGCCGATCAACGTCGCGCCGCGGACAGGCCGTGTCAACTTACCGTCTTCAATCAAGTAACTCTCGGTCGCCGAGAAGACGAAGTTACCGCTCGTGATGTCCACTTGGCCGCCGCCGAAAGTCGCACAGTAAATTCCCTTGGGCACGGAGCGCACGATCTCTTCCGGATCACTCTCTCCCGCGAGCATGAACGTATTCGTCATGCGCGGCATGGGGATATGCTTGTAACTTTCCCTCCGTCCGCTACCCGTAGTGCCGCCGCCCATGATGCGGCTCGATAGCTTGTCCTGCAGGTATCCGCGCAGAATGCCATTCTCGATCAGCACGTTCTGCTGCGTGGGAGCGCCTTCGTCGTCGACATTCAGCGATCCCCGGCGGTTGGCCATTGTGCCGTCATCCACCACCGTGCACAGAGGGCTTGCCACCTGTTGCCCGATCCGGTTACTGAACGCCGAGACACCTTTCCGGTTGAAGTCGGCCTCCAGGCCATGCCCAACGGCCTCGTGCAGCAGAATGCCCGGCCATCCCGGGCCAAGCACCACCGTCATCTCGCCCGCCGGTGCGTCCACCGCGTCGAGTTGCACAATCGCCTGCCGCGCCGCTTCCCGCGCGAAGTACTCGGGGGTTCTCTGCGTGAGGAAAAAGTCGAGACCGATGCGCCCACCACCACCGTGATAGCCCTGCTCGGGATCACCATCCTCCTTGCGGGCCAACACGGACACTCCCATACGTGCCATCGGCTGCATGTCGGTACTGAGCACGCCTTCGCTGGTCGCGACCAGGACGTGCCGGATGCTATCGGCGTAGCTGGCGTTGACCTGAAACACCCGCGGATCGTACGACCGGGCCGCTTCATCGGCAAGTTTCACCAGCTTTACGCGCTCACTGAGTGACGCGTCGCTGGCAAGGGCGGGCAGGTTGTAGAGGTCGCGTTTGTGGGCATGTTCAAACCCCGTCGCGATTTCCTTCGACGGGCCATTCGCGATACAGGCGGCCACGCGCGCGGCTTGCAGGATGCGCTCTGCGGAGAGGTCGTCGGAGTAGGCGTAGCCAGTCTTCTCGCCCGCGATCACGCGCACGCCCACCCCCACTGTGACGCCCTGCGTCGCACTCTTCACGATCGACTCTTCCAAACTCACCGACGTCGTGGCAACGTACTCGAAGTAAAGGTCGGCATAGTCTCCACCTGCGGATAGTGCTTCGCCAAGGTAGCGATTGAGGTCGTTCTCGGTGAGCCCGAACTTGCGGGCGAAGAAGGAGTCTCGAAGGAGCATACTTTGAGCTTAGCAGTGTACCGTCCTGATTCCTCGGAGCGGGTGAGTTGGCCCCTTCCTCAGGAGACCCGTTCGATTTGAACGCCAACACGGGCCACTCGATATTGCTTCACGGCTTCCCCATGCGCCAGGCTTGGATTAAACAACGCCAAATTCATCCCGTCACCCACCGAACTTCGAT
>JAEUQE010000568.1 GCA_016789785.1 Bryobacterales bacterium | reverse complement strand
GGGCGAAAGTGCCCACTGCCCCGGAAATCTTCCCGAACCGGATCCGCTCGGCAGCCGCCTTCAGCCGGACGAGATTGCGCCGCACCTCGTCGTAATACAGTGCAAGCTTCCAGCCGAAAGTAATCGGTTCTGCCTGAATGCCGTGAGTCCTGCCGATCTGGACCGTGTCCTTGAATTCATAGGCGCGCCGCTTCAGCACGTCCGCAAGTTTGTCCAGCGACTGCGCGATCAGTTCGCTGGATTGCTTGATCTGCAGCGCCTGCGCCGTATCTACGACATCGTTAGAAGTAAGTCCGTAGTGCAGCCAGCGGGAGGCGTCGCCATAGCCAGCCTCTTTCATCGTTTCCGCTACTGCTGTAGTGAAGGCGATCACGTCATGCTTCACGCGCTTCTCAATCTCGTGGATTCGCTCGACCTTGAAGCCCGCGTGATTCACCAGCAGGTGAGCCTCTTCGGCCGGGACATCGCCGAGTTCCGCCAAGGTTTCAGTGGCTGCCAGTTCCACCTCCAACCACTGACGGTACTTGTTCTCATCACTCCAGATGGCGCCCATCTCCGGGCGCGTATAACGTTGAATCATTTCAGGAATTCCGAATCAGAACGAAAATACGCCGGCTTGCTTGCCGGGTTCGGCCACGACGAGCGCCATGTCGAGTCCGCGGTGGGAAATGGCCTGCTCCGCCACCAGCCGCACAATCTCCGGATGGTTGTTGTGCTCGCTCAAGTGGCCAAGAACCAGAGTAGCAATCGAGGAGTCCAGGCTGTCGCGAATGAACTGGGAGACGACATCGTTGGAAAGGTGTCCCCGCCGGCTCATGACGCGCTGCTTGACTGACCATGGATACGGCCCAACCTTGAGCATGTCGAGATCATGATTCGATTCAAGCAGCAGGAAATTCACTCCCCGCAGATGATAGTGAATCGATTCCGGAATGTACCCCAAGTCGGTCGCGATGCCGATCCTGACGCCTTCCGCACTCAACCGAAAGCCGACCGGATCCATGGCGTCGTGCGGAATCGTGAAGCTGGTGACGTCGATATCACCAATCGTGAAACTGGTACCCGCCTGAAAAGTCTCAATGTGCGGGCGCTCCCCTTCCCACTCGACGGCGGGAGCGGTGAGCTTCGTCATGTAGACTGGAATGTTCAGCTTTCGTGCGATGCGCGCGACGCCCGCCACATGATCGGAGTGTTCGTGCGTGACCAGGATGGCATGCAGGGCTTCGGGATCCTCGCCCATCTCCGCGATGCGGCGGAAGGTTTCCTTGCGGCTTAGGCCAGCGTCGATGAGGATGCGTGTGCGGCTGGTGGCCACATAGGTCGAGTTGCCGGAACTGCTGCTCGCGAGCGGGCAGATCTTGACGATGGCGCGAATCTCCTCTAGATCAGTGTACATTCCCGGAAGGGCACTGCGACACTTCTCCAGAACATATCGGCAGTAAAATGTTTGCGCGTGGCACCGGCGAGCAGGAGGCGTTTTCTTGCCACCTCCGCCTTTTCCTGCCCTGTCCGGCGCTTCAGATCTGCATTGCTGAGATCTCCACTCGCGATCTGCGGCCTTCTATGACCACGATCCCGCTCTCGGTCACGTGATACAACTCCTTGTCGCGGGCAAGATCGTAGCCGATCATCGCATGCTCGGGAATGCGCACGTTCTTGTCCAGGATCGCCCGGCGCACCTTGGCGTACCGCCCGATGTCGCAGGCATCGAATACGACAGAATCCTCGACAACGGCTCCCGTGTGCACCTTGGCGCCGCGGCCAACCACCGAATTCCTCACAAATCCGCCGCTCAGAATCGTGCCAGGGCCGATGACCGAATCGATCGCGTGTCCACGGCGGCCCTCCTCGTCAAAGGTGAACTTCACGGGCGGATCATCGTAAGCTGCGCTGCGAAGAGGCCACTGCCGGTTGTAAAGATTCAACTGCGGCGTGACTGCGCGGAGATCCATGCTCGCTTCGTAGTACGCATCCAGGGTCCCGACGTCCCGCCAGTACGACAGTGCACCTTCCGGGTCGCCGGGAATGCGGTTCTTGCGGAAGTCATACGCATACATGTCGCCCCGCGAGACCAGGCGCGGCAGAATGTCGCGGCCGAAATCGTGAGTGCTGTCCTCGCGCGCCGCATCTGCGTAAAGTTCACGCAGAAGCAGTCCAGTAGAGAAGATGTAGTTCCCCATGGAGGCCAGAAAGAACGCCGGATCGTCCGGCATACTCGGGACATCGGCCTTTTTCTCGTGGAAGCCGGTGATCGAATAGTCCGGCGCGACCTCAATCGCTCCGAATTCCTTGGAGTAGTGCTTCTCCACCGGGATCGCCGCCACCGTCACCTGAGCGCGCTTCTGTTC
>JAEUQE010000567.1 GCA_016789785.1 Bryobacterales bacterium | reverse complement strand
AGCTACCAACATAGCTTGAATCGGCGGGATGGCGCTGACACCTACCGGCGGATCGCGAAACGGGCGGTCAAAGAGTGCTGGCGCAATGAACCAGAGTCGTAGGGACTCACAAACTCAGTAACCGTGAGAACACTGCCAACCTGGACACCCACGGCACGCGCCAAGGCCTGTGCTTCGGCACGCGCTTCCTGGAGCATCTCGGCCCATACAGCCTCTCGGCGCGCCTCAAACGCGGCGGCGGGCATCGTGAGGCGGGAGACCTGGAAGGCGAGTTCCGTTGGCTTAGCGAGATCTTTCGAGAGTTTCTCCATCGCGGCAATCACAGAACCGTATTCGCGCAACGGGATTGTGCGCTCGAACGAAAAGGTCACGGTCTTCTCGGTACCGCCAAACGGGGCGCGAGGAAATCCCGACGAGACAAGGTCGCCAAGCTCAATGCCGAGCGGCTGGAGAGTCTGCAGCGCGTTCGTCAGAGTCACCTCTTCGGGAGCCGTAAAACTGAGTGCAATGCGAACATGCGAGGTGACCAGTTCCTCGCGCACAACGTTCACACTGATTCCAGACTGGAGCGGCAGTGCCGGGCCGTACCGGACCGACAGCCAAGCGTCCTGATTCAGAATGATAGGTGATGGCCTTGGCGAAAAGCCATTCCCCGCAAGAGAACCAGCGCGCGAAGCGACAACCGTGCTGATCCATGCGACCGGTTCAAGTGATGTCCCTGCCGCGGCCGCCAGCCCTTCCGCCTTCTGCTGGAGTTGCTTCGCCAGTTCCGGCCAAGCCGCTCGTCGAGCAGCATCATTTTCCGCGGGGGAGGGACCCTGGTAGACGAGCCGGAAGCCGAGGCCAACTTTGCTGGCGGAATTCGTCTTGATTTCGGCGGCGGCACGAGTGAATCTGGCCACCGTCGACTCCAGATTGGCCGCGCTCTCCACCACTTCGAAGATCCACGGCGTGTGAGGAACGGCGTTGTCCCACCATTCCGGCGGCTGGAAGTTTCCGTCCCATCCCGCGGCTACCAGGTTCGCGGCAGTGAGACCACTGGGACTGATAGCGGAGAGGACTTCTTCGAACGGCATGGCGCGGAGCGCAAAGGCTGCCACCGCATACTTCGCCTGAGTCGGATTGACAGGCACTCTTTGCCCGGCGGCAACTGAAATCCCTTCCGGCGTCTGGCCATAACCGGCTTGAAACAAGATCAGAAAAAGACTGGCGAGAATTGCGGGCATAGAGTAATCCGTTATTGTCTTCGAACGATCGCGAACCGGAGAAGCGCTGCCGGGAAATCTGTGACCGGGTAGGGCGGCCGGCTGAAGTCGTCCTGCGACACCTCGATCAGCGGCCCGACTTCGACCCCAGCCGCGCGAGCAAACGCTTCCGCTTCGCGCCTCCCTGCGGCGATCAGATCCGGCCATACTTCAGGCAGGCGCGCGTTGAGTTCCTCGGGATCCGAGGTGATCCCCGAAAGAAAGACTGTGAAGTTGTAGGGAGGCGCCACTTCTTTGCCAAACGCCGTGATCCTCTGCAGTGTGGTCTCAAGCTCCGTCAGTGGATATCGCTGTTGAAAGGTGTAAGTCACACGGGCGGGTTTCTCGCCGTCAGGAAGCGTAGCCGTGCCGGATTCCGCCTGGGCCGGAGTAACGCCGAGAGCCGCCACCAATTGGGCAGCTCTGGCAGGACTGGTGCCTGGAGGACCTGAGACATTGAGATCGACCAGCACGTGCCGGGTCCAGGATACGGAAGCTGCCGCACGGACGCGGATTCCTCCGGGCCCGGCGCCACCGAACTCGAAATCGAGACTTGTACCGGCAGTAGGAAAGGCCGGCGTGGAAAAGAATCGAGATGCGAAACCGAATGCGCCAGGCAACGTGGGCCCAATCGCCGTGATTGGCCCAAGGGGTATGCCCGCGCGCATAGCTATGGCCTGCGCCTTGGCCTGCCCTTCCGCAAACATGCTCGCGTAGGCGGATTGGGTCACGCGCAGACGCTCTTCCGTGGGTGGGAAAATCCAAGAAGGGAAGGAAAAAAGAGTCACCTGTCCCTCCGTTTCGCTCCTGACCTGCCTCTCAGCCTCCTCGACCTTCTGAAGCGTGGTTCGAAGCGCGTCCATGGGCGCACGGAAACTAAACGTCCAAACCACGGAAGCGTTCTCAGTGCCGATTGAGGGACTGTACACAGAACCAAGGTCGCCGGCCGTGACGCCCAGAGGCTGCACCATTTCGAGGATTCTTGGAAACGGGACTGCCAGAGGTGCCTGCACCCCCAGATGGAACGTCACTTCCAAAGCCGAGACTGGAATCCGCCTCCCCACGGTCACGGAGATTTGCGCCGGGGCCGGCGGCGCGAATAAGA
>JAEUQE010000566.1 GCA_016789785.1 Bryobacterales bacterium | reverse complement strand
GTTGGCAGGCCGCAATGCGATGGATTCGCCGAGTGGGCGGCCATGCTCGCTCGCGTATGAGCTGACTTCCACCGGTGGTTGTGGCACGAGCGTGAAGTTGTTGCCGAGGCGAACGTTGGCTTCGCGCATCGCATCATTATCGATGCGAATGATGGCGACATTTTCGTTCCGGCGTGCTGCCGCGTTGGTCAATGCAGGACGGCTGACCGCGGTAGTTGCGGAGGCACGTGCGGGATCAGCCGCTTTGCCGGAAGGCGGAGATTTCGGGTCTGCGGCGAGAGCGCACACCGCCACCGCCGCAAACGAGCACAACAGTTTCAATCGCCTACAGTCTATCAACTCCGTACCCAGTTGACGCCGTTTTCAAAGAACTGCTGGTTGGCGTCGCGATGCAATGCGCGCTCGGGGTGGTTCATCAAGCCGAACACCTTGCCGTCGGGCGTCGCGATGCCGGCGATGTGATCCATGGAGCCGTCGGGATTTGCGGATGCGGGATAGCGTAACGCTTCACGCCACCCTTCACGCGATGTGTAGATGAACTTGCCTTCGCCATGCGCGCAGGGAAAGGTAAGCGTCTCGCCTTCGAGTCCGCGCAACCATGGAGTGCCATGTCCCTCGGTTACGATGTGCGGCTGATCGGCGATGTCCTGGAACGTGCCGCAATCGTTCCAGGTAAGTGTTGCGCCTTTGCCGAAGAGGCCGGCGCGCATCGCGATTTGAAAACCATTGCAGATCCCGAGAATCAGGCGCTCGCGGCATGCAGCGAGTTGCTCGGCGACGCCATGAGTGAGCAGTACGGAGGCCACAAGTCCGCCCATGATGTGATCACCGAAGGAGAAGCCGCCTGGGATGCAAAGGATGTCGGCATTGTCGAGCCGGGCCTTACCTGCAAGTAGATCGGATGCGAAGACCACATTCGCCAACGCGCCGGCGCGTTCGAATGCCAGCACCGTTTCGCGCTGGCAGTTCGTACCTGGGAAGTAGAGGACATTGACGGTCGGCTTCATTGCAGGCTCCTCTCGAACGCGGTTTGCCAGGACACTTGTGCTTCGGGTGTGAGCAACTCGATCCCTTGCGACTTTATGGATGGCGGGCCTGCTTCGATTCGTCCGATGATTCGTGCGTTGAGTGCGGCCGGCAGTGCGTCAACTACTTCCGGCGACACTTCCAATATCGCGCCGCAGCGGTGTTCCATCAAGAGTTGATCGGGTGCGAGGTCGAGATGCGCGGCGAAGCCTGTGGCCATTGTCTCGCGCACCGCGACTCCGAGGATACCGGCCGCGTCAACAGGCATCGCGCTGAAGACGCCACGCCGATGGAAGCCTTCGAGTGCGCGGAGGTACTCGAGGTAGCCGGCAAAATCAACGTCATCCACATCGTTGCCTGCGAGGTCGAGAACGCGTTGCGCTACAGTGCCCGCGGCCGACGCGCAATCCG
Source organism: Bryobacterales bacterium (assembly GCA_016789785.1). Next base: position 913 of record JAEUQE010000566.1, on the reverse strand, counting down.
GACCGATGCGCACCAGCAGATTTCCTGGAGATCGCCACTGGTTGGGGAGAAGCGCGTCGAAGTTTGCAGCTTTGCCAAGAGCCGAGAAGAATACGGCGGGAGGAACGCTGATGATGCCGTCCGTGGTCTTGACGGATCCAGCAGAGGAATCCTTGCCTGAGATCACCGGCGTGCCGAAGTGCCGTACCAGAGCAGCCACTTCATCCACCATCTCGACGAGCCAGTAAGCCCAGTCCTCAGTCATGTGCGGTGTGTAGAAGTTGTCGCAAAGGCAGATGTCGCGCAACTTCGATCCAGCGAGCACGAGCTTTCCTAAGCAGGCTAGGAAAGCCTGCCGCGCCGCGAGCCTTGGATTCGCCTCGAAGAGCCATGGGTTGTAGGAGACGGTGAAGAGGCTTGCGAAAGGCTTGCCGGGAATCAGCTTCGCGGCCCAGTAGCTGGTGGGTACGCGCTGCTTGTAGGGATCGCCGAAATAAGGACCATACGTGTGGCGGCCCTGGACCGTGGAATCGTACTGCATGCTCGCAGGCATCTGATTTGCGATTTCGGCGTCGGCGAGAAGCTTTGGGCTCAGGCGCTGCAGATCGGCGGCAGTCCACGCGGTCCACGTGGTCGCAACGGGGCGGGCTTGAGGCGCGATGGGTGCGGGCATCGGTTCGGGCTCATACTTCAACAGCGTGTAGGGAACGTCGATGCCTACTTCGCCGGACCGTGGCATACGCGACGCATCGGCACGAATGACATGCTCTTCGTTGATGGCTGGATCGTGCACCACGGTGTAGCGGCTCTCGCCCGTGAACTTGCCAACAACTGTGTGACGCACTTCGTGGCGAACGAGAATCTCGCGCGCGGCCGTGATCTTCCCGGGCACGATGGCGAGGATCATGCGTTCCTGCGATTCCGAAAGGAGGAT
>JAEUQE010000565.1 GCA_016789785.1 Bryobacterales bacterium | reverse complement strand
CGCGCGGTGAGCGAGGATGCCGATGAGCGGAAGGCGGTGCGCGATTCGTTCGCTGAGTCGGTGATCTGGGGGTTCACGGCGGAAGCCGAAGAGAACGGGCGTGTACTAGTGGACGCCACGGCCTTCTTTCTGCGCGACGCGCATGGAGTGACGGAACGCCTGCAGCGTGCCAGGCAAGGCAGCTACCGGCTGGACGCGTCTCGATCAGCGCTCTACCAGGAGCGCACGCGCAACTTTCCGAAGAACACCGAAGTGGAGGCGCTGCTCACGTTCAGTGGCGATGCGCAGGGAGCCTATGTGCGCGAAGTCGCGCCAAGTCCGGATGCGATCACGGTGCGCCAGCATCACAGCTTCATTGAACTCCCCGGGCCCGGTTACCGGCCTCGCGAACTCGATCCGCGTGGCGGCTTCTTCGGGCTCAACTTCTTTGACTACGCGACGCCTGTCGATTCGCCGATCAACAAGCAGTACATCGTGCGCCACCGTCTGGAGAAGCGCGATCCCGGCGCGGCCGTGAGCGAGGCAGTGAAGCCCATCGTCTACTACCTGGATCGCGGCACACCGGAGCCGATTCGTTCGGCGCTGCTGGATGGAGCACGCTGGTGGGAGCAGGCATTCGAAGCGGCGGGCTTCCGCAATGCTTACCGCGTGGAGATGATGCCCGAAGGCGCCGACCCGATGGATGTGCGCTACAACATGATCCAGTGGGTTCACCGGTCGACACGCGGGTGGTCGTATGGGGCGAATGTGAGCGATCCTCGCACCGGAGAGATCATCAAGGGGCACGTGACGCTTGGGTCGTTGCGCGTGCGGCAGGACTTTCTGATTGCCGAGGGGCTGCTTGCTCCCTACGAAGAAGGCCGTCCGGCATCACGCGAAATGATGGACATGGCGCTTGCCAGATTGCGGCAACTCTCCGCGCACGAGGTTGGCCACACGCTTGGGCTTTCGCACAACTATGTTTCGAGCGCCAAAGACCGGGCTTCGGTGATGGACTATCCGCATCCGGTGGCTGAGTTAAACGGCGATGGGGCGCCGGCACTGGCGAATGCCTACACAGCGGAGATCGGCGCGTGGGACAAGGTCGCCATCACGTGGGGATACTCCGACTTCGGCGCCGTGCCCGATGAAAAAGCACGGCTGAACGCGATTCTTGACGCCGCACACAAGCGCGGCCTGTACTTCATTACCGATGCCGATTCGCGGCCGGAAGGCAGCGCCCATCCCACCTCTCATCTTTGGGACAACGGTGCGAGTGCGTCCGATGAACTGCGCCGTGTGATGCGTGTGCGGGCGCGCGCACTCGATCGATTCTCGGAGAAGAACATTCCTGCCGGACGCCCGATGAGCACGCTGCAGGAATCGCTGGTTACCACCTACCTGCTTCATCGCTACCAGGTGGAAGCCGCGGCGAAAGTGGTTGGCGGCCTCCACTACACCTACGCGTTGCGTGGTGACGGGCAAACGGTGACGGAAATGACCGCGCCGGAGGAGCAGAAGAAAGCGCTGGAGGCCTTGCTGGCAACGATTGATGCGAAGGCTCTCGCGTTGCCTGAGCGAATTCTCCGGCTGGTGCCGCCGGTGGCGCCGGGCCATCCTCGCACTCGCGAGTATTTCCGGTCGCGTATGGGGCTTACGTTCGACGCATTGACTGCGGCGGAAGCCGCGGCGAGCCACTCCATCGGGCTATTGCTGAATGCCGAACGCGCGGGACGCCTCATTCAGCAACATGCTCGCGACGCGCGGAATCCGCAGCTTGCCGATGTGATCGAGCAGTTGCTGGCAGCCACCGTCAAGCGAGCGCCGCTGAAGGGTCTGGACGCGGAGGTTGGGCGCACGGTGGATCACGTAGCGCTCTACCATCTGATGGCGCTGGCAGTGAATGATCAGGCGGCGCCGCAGGTGCGTGCGATCGCTTCCATGAAGCTCGATCAATTGAAGGGTTGGTTAAAGCGCCAATCCGGGCCTGCGATGGATGCGAGCACGCAGGCGCATTTCCGTTATGCCACTCAGGTGATTGAGAAACTCCAGCAGGAGCCGAAGCCCGCGACGTTGGGACGCCTGGTGGAAGCGCCTCCTGGGATGCCGATCGGCGCGCTGGATGGGGACTGCGCGGTCTGGGAGTGAATGCACGTCGCAACGAATCGCATTGCGCCGCCCGAACGATGATAGAATCGCCAGAAACAATCTGATCCGCAAAGGAGTGCGCTGATGGCCGTATCGGAAGCTCCACTTGTTCAATCACGTTCCGCCTTGCAGAAGGACTCGTCTGCTGCCGTCGCAGCGGAGCGGCTGACTTCGCTTGATGTATTTCGCGGACTCACCATGATCCTGCTGATCTCGCATGGATTCGG
>JAEUQE010000564.1 GCA_016789785.1 Bryobacterales bacterium | reverse complement strand
CGCGCGGTGAGCGAGGATGCCGATGAGCGGAAGGCGGTGCGCGATTCGTTCGCTGAGTCGGTGATCTGGGGGTTCACAGCCGAAGCCGAAGAGAACGGGCGTGTACTAGTGGACGCCACGGCCTTCTTTCTGCGCGACGCGCATGGCGTGACGGAACGTCTGCAGCGTGCCCGGCAAGGCAGCTACCGGCTGGACGCGACCCGATCAGCGCTCTATCAGGAGCGCACGCGCAACTTTCCGAAGAACACCGAAGTGGAGGCGCTACTGACGTTCTCGGGCGATGCGCAGGGAGCCTATGTGCGCGAAGTCGCGCCAAGTCCGGATGCCATCACGGTGCGCCAGCATCACAGTTTCATTGAACTCCCCGAGTCTGGTTACCGGCCTCGCGAACTCGATCCGCGCGGGGGCTTCTTCGGGCTCAGCTTCTTTGACTATGCGACGCCCGTCGATTCGCCCATCAAAAAGCAGTACATCGTGCGCCACCGTCTGGAGAAGCGCGATCCCGGCGCGGCCGTGAGCGAGGCAGTGAAGCCTATCGTCTACTACCTGGATCGCGGCACGCCCGAGCCGATTCGTTCGGCGCTGCTTGATGGAGCACGCTGGTGGGAGCAGGCATTCGAAGCGGCGGGCTTCCGCAACGCGTACCGCGTGGAGATGATGCCCGAAGGCGCCGACCCGATGGATGTGCGCTACAACATGATCCAGTGGGTTCACCGGTCGACACGCGGGTGGTCGTATGGAGCGAATGTGAGCGATCCTCGCACCGGAGAGATCATCAAGGGACACGTGACGCTTGGGTCGCTACGCGTGCGGCAGGACTTTCTGATTGCCGAGGGGCTGCTTGCTCCCTACGAAGAAGGCCGTCCGGCATCACGCGAAATGATGGACATGGCGCTTGCCAGGTTGCGCCAACTCTCCGCGCACGAGGTTGGCCACACGCTGGGGCTTTCGCACAACTACGTTTCCAGCGCCAAAGACCGGGCTTCGGTGATGGACTATCCGCATCCGCTGGCTGAGTTGAACGGCGACGGGGCGCCGGCACTCGCGAATGCCTACACAGCGGAGATCGGCGCGTGGGACAAGGTCGCCATCACGTGGGGATACTCCGACTTCGGCGCCGTGCCCGATGAAAAAGCTCGGCTGAACGCGATTCTTGACGCCGCACACAAGCGTGGCCTGTACTTCATCACCGATGCCGATTCGCGGCCGGAAGGCAGCGCCCATCCCACCTCTCATCTTTGGGACAACGGTGCGAGTGCGTCCGATGAACTGCGCCGTGTGATGCGTGTGCGGGCGCGCGCACTCGATCGATTCTCGGAGAAGAACATTCCTTCCGGACGCCCGATCAGCACGCTGCAGGAGTCGCTGGTTACCACCTACCTGCTTCATCGTTATCAGGTGGAAGCCGCGGCGAAAGTGGTTGGCGGCCTCCACTACACCTACGCGTTGCGCGGTGACGGGCAAACGGTGACGGAAATGACCGCGCCGGAGGACCAGAAGAAAGCGCTGGATGCCTTGCTGGCAACGATTGATCCGAAGGCTCTCGCGTTGCCTGAGCGCATTCTGCGGCTGCTCCCGCCGGTGGCGCCGGGCTATCCTCGCACTCGCGAGTATTTCCGGTCGCGCATGGGGCTTACGTTCGACGCATTGACTGCGGCGGAAGCCGCGGCGAGCCACTCCATCGGGCTATTGCTGAATGCCGAACGCGCGGGACGCCTCATTCAGCAACATGCTCGCGACGCGCGCAATCCGCAGCTTTCCGATGTGATCGAGCAGTTGCTGGCAGCCACAATCAAGCGCGCGCCGCTGAAGGGTCTGGACGCGGAGGTTGGGCGCACGGTGGATCACGTGGCGCTCTACCATCTGATGGCGCTGGCAGTGAATGATCAGGCGGCGCCGCAGGTGCGTGCGATTGCTTCCATGAAGCTCGATCAGTTGAAGGGTTGGTTGAAGCGTCAATCCGGGCCGGCGATGGATGCGAACACGCAGGCGCATTTCCGTTATGCCACGCAGGTGATTGAGAAACTCCAGCAGGAGCCGAAGCCCGCGACGTTGGGACGCCTGGTGGAAGCGCCTCCCGGCATGCCGATCGGCGCGCTGGATGGGGACTGCGCGGTCTGGGAGTGAATACGCGTGGCAAATACGCGTGGCAAGGCTCAGCATTGCGCCGCCCGAACGATGGTAGAATCGCCAGAAACAATCTGATCCGCAAAGGAGTGCGCTGATGGCCGTATCGGAAGCTCCACTTGTTCAACCGCGTTCCGCCTTGCAGAAGGACTCATCTGCTGCTGTCGCAGCGGAGCGGCTGACTTCGCTTGATGTATTTCGCGGACTCACCATGATCCTGCTGATCTCGCATGGATTCGG
>JAEUQE010000563.1 GCA_016789785.1 Bryobacterales bacterium | reverse complement strand
GGCGAACTGATTGGGCTGAAGCGTAGGGAACTTACGCACAATGGCTTCTTTGACGGCGTTCGCCCGATTGGCCGACAGTTCCTTCACCGCGCTCTCAGGAACGCGGCCCTTCATGGAAGAATCGGAGTGGCCTTCAATCACGATCCGTGCCGCGCCGTACTGGCCCGCAAGCTTGCCCACTTCCTCAATCACGAAGCCCGCGTTGGGATCGTAGAGTTCCTCGCGCTTCTTGCCACCCTCCTCCTTGGTGACCTTCGCGTTCAAGTCCCAGGAATTCGGGAAGAAGTGAATTACGATGGTTTTGGTGAGGATTTCCTCGCTTTCTCCTTTGATCGTGCCAGCCGCGGCGGGCGTGAACTGTACGTCGTACTCGTTCTTCTGATTTGCGTACTTTGGTTCCTTGCCGAGTTTCTGGATAAGCGAGAAATCCATCACCTGATCGAATTCGACTTTCTCGCTGACGGCCCCGATGCGTTTGTAGAGAAAGTATGCGGTGTTCCAGGTGCGTTCGAAGTTGGTTGGATTGTTCTGGTTCAGGAAGAACTCGCGGTTCTCGGCGTGGTTCGTGGAGTGCGCGTCACCCATCATGCCGAGCGCGTCGGTTTCCGGGATGGAGTAACCCGCGGCCATGAGCTTGGCGGCCGCCTGCTTGTTCTCCTGCACCTTCAGATCCTCCATCGCATCGAAGATGCCGCGCACAAGCCCTTCAATGACCTCCGGGTTGTCCTTTGCGAAATCGGCGCGGGCGAACCAGATGTCGGCGATCAGCTTATTGGCCGTTCCGGTGTTCACCAGCATGCGGTTGCCCTTGACCTTGGAGAGGTTGTAAATGTCCGGAGCCCAACTTACGCAGCCGGCGATCGACTTATCGGCGTTGAAGGCCGCCGCTGCCTGGAACGCATCCTGCGTGAACTTAAAATTCACTTCCGCCGGCTGCACACCGGCGTTGATCAAGGCGTTCAGCGCGAAGAAGTGGGATGGCGAATTCTGGGCGAGGACGAGCGTCTTGCCGCGCAGGTCGCCGACCGTCTTGATGGCTTCACGGACGACGATGCCGTCGCCGCCATTGGACCAGTCGACCTGCTGATAGATGCGGGGCATGACACGCGAGTCGCGCTTGAGGCTTTCAAGGAAAAGCGGCACCATGTCGAGCGTGCCCCAGCCGATGTGAACGTTGCCCGCGGCATAGGCGTCGCGCATGGCTACGGGATCGTCAATCAAAGTAAGTTCGACCTTGAAATCTTTGCCGTTGGGGGCCTTCCACACTTTGCCGGGCTTAAAGCCGTTGTTGGCGTAAATAATCGGCGCCCACCCCGCCCACACGTTCATCGCGAAGCGTACGGTGCGGCCGTCCATCGGCTTGTAATTGGAAATGCCCTGGACGGGCGGTAACTTCTGCGCGGGGACATAGTTATAGTCCTTGGCGGTGGTGATGCCCTTGGCGTCCGGTGCTTCCACGCCCTGGGCAAGATCCTTGGATGAAATCGGTTCGCCCGAACCTCCGCCACCGGGGAGTGCGCCGAAGCGCCACAAGCCCAGGCCGACGAGTCCCGCGACCACTAACAGGATCGCAAGATAAAATGCTGGTTTCGGATTTCCACTTGCCACTTGGTTTAGTTCCTCCGTGGTAACTCTCGTTTACAACAGATGCTACGAATGATACGAAGCGGCAGGCGCGGTTGTTCGGGGAATCGGACAGAGCCGGACTTGCGGCCCGGCGCCGGGTACGCCGCCGCCTCGAAGCTCTACGCGGTTTCGGTGGTGGTGGCTGGCTTTGTAACCGCCGGGCCGATGTCCTTGGCGGCGTCTGTGATGCGGGTGGTTTCGGGCGATCGCATGCCGAGTTCCACCTCGAACTGCGCCAGGGCATCCTCGGCCATCACCTTCTGCATGCGCTCTTCGGCTTCGATCTCGGCGAGTCCCTCGCTAGAGAGGTCGGAGGCGACGCGGGCTTTGCCGCGATTCTTGTCGATCTTGGACTGGATCACCTGCTCGAGCTGGCCGAAGTCGGTGGTGACGTTCATATCGAAACTATGGGCGAGCGCGGCGATTTCGGCCTCGGCCGCGCTCATCTTGAGTTCGGCGTCGTATTTCTGAATCCGCTCGCGTACCTCGGCCAGCTTATGAGTGGCGTGCTTGATCTTTTTGAGGTTGTTCTCGTAGGCGGTTTCGTGCATCTGGAGCTGCTCTTCGTGATGGGCGAGCTCCTTCTTCGCCTTCTGCAGTTCAAGGGCGAACTTGGCAGCGGTTTCCCGTTCGCCCGCCTTCAGATAGGCTTTGGTCTCGGCTTCCAGCTTCTGAACGTGCGCCCGGCTGTTTGTGGCCTGCCGGGTGACGCGTTCCACGAGCCCGCGATACATCTCCAGGCC
>JAEUQE010000562.1 GCA_016789785.1 Bryobacterales bacterium | reverse complement strand
ACCGTGTCGCGATCGCTCAAATCCTGATCAAGGCGCATCGTCGCCTGATCGTTGTTCACACGTTGCGGCGCATTGGTGTTGAGCATTCGCGAATCAATGTCGGTGCGATTGGGAAGGGCCGCGGGATAGGCATCCAACATGCGCTGCACAAAGGCACGGATCCTCGGATCGGTTGCGAGCGGGGTACGCTCATCCGGCGCGGGCACTTGCACGTTGCCATTGACGATGCCGCGGATCTGTTGACGCGTGCCATCCAAGGTGAGCCTCGCACCACGCCACAAAGAGCCCGTCGCACCGATCGCAACGCTGTTCTCTCGCGCCGGCTGCACCGAACCCACCTGAAAGAAAGCACGCGCCGAAAAGATGCTGTTCAGGTGCATCCAGTTGACCTGGCCATGCCAACTCGAAATCGCCGGCTTCGGAGCAAGCAGAATCGAACTGCTGGGAGGAGTGCCGAACTCGGAGCCGTAGTAGTTACGCTCGGGCAGAAACTCAGTGGTGACCGTGGGAGTGACCCCGAGCCGTTGATTGATCTCCTTCAGCGCATTGTTGTCGATGAGATTGAATTGGACGTTTTCATTGCGCCGGCTCTCACCGCGATTGGCATCGGTTTGGCCGAGCAGATTGAGTTGCGTGCGAGCGTCAGAGTTCTGCGATGGCTCGCGGGCTTCGGGAGGCGCAGGAGCGGGAGCGCTGCTCTCCGGCGGCGCCTGCCCAGACGCTGGCTGCGGTGACTGAGCAAATGCGCTCGCCGCGACCAGAAACCAAAGGAGTGTCTTCATCCCTGGATTAGTCGCCGTGTGCGGGAGACGGCGACGGAAGATGACGCCGGCGCGAAACCCACGCGCGAATCTCCTCCACAAACGAGTAACCGACGGGTACGACGACGAGTGTCAACAGCAGACACAGCATCTGGCCGCCGATGATGGTGATGGCGATGGCGGAACGTTGCGACGCCCCGGCGCCGATTCCAATCGCGGTTGGAATCAATCCCGCGACGATGGAGAACGTGGTCATCAGAATTGGCCGCAGCCGTACTCGATTCGCTTCGAGGATCGCTTCGCGAAGCGGGCGGCCTTCCCCGAGCAGGCGGTTCATATAGTCGATTTGTAGAATGCCGTTCTTCTTCACGATGCCAAGCAACAGCAGCACGCCGAGCGCGCTGAAGAGATTCAGAGTGCGGCCGGTCGCAATCAACGACAGCAACGCGAACGGAATCGACAGTGGCAGGGTAGTGAGGATGATGAACGGGTGAATGAGGCTTTCGAACTGCGCCGCCAGCACCATGTACATGAAGATGGATGCGAGGCCGATGGCGAGAAGCATGTTGCGTGTCGTCTCTTCGAGCACCTGCACCTGGCCGGAGAACCTTGCCTGATAGCCGGGCGGGAGACCTGCACGCTCAATCGCCGCGCGGGCACGATCGGCTGCTTCCTGCAGGGCGTACCCATTGGCGACGTTGCCGTAAATTCCGATCGCGAACTGACGGTCCTGGCGATCAATTCGGCTGGGGCCGAGCCCGCGCTCCAACTTCGCGAGCGAATCCAACCGAATGAGACCCTGCTTCGCGGAGGGAATCAGCAGACGGCTCAGCACCGCCGGATCATCGCGCTGATGCGGCAACAGCCGCATGGTGACGAGATACTGTTCGGAGTCCTCTTTGAATGTCGAGATCTGGTCCTCGCCCGACATCAGCAGCCTCACGGCGCCCGCGATGTCCGCTACGCGCACGCCCAGGTCGGACGCAAGCTGACGGTCGATATCCACCTGCAATTCCGGATTGCTCAAGCTGAGATTCACACGCAAGTCCACAACTGCCGGTTCCTTGGCGAGCTCAAGATTCACTTCCTTCGCGATCTCGACGAGTTTCCGAATGTCGGGGCCAAGCAGGACCGCACGAATCGGAGCGAAAGTATCGCGCCCGCCTAGCACGTTCGGGAATGTGACGCGTGGCCGGGCCGTCGCGACAAACGGACGGAGCGCATCACGTACGTTCTGCCCCATCTCGCTAATCGGCGCACGCTGATCCTGCGGGTACAGAAGCACGGTCATGTTGCTCATGGTGACGCGGTCCATGAACGTGGAACTGGTGGGGACCACGGTGCGGACACCGGGGACTTCGCTGATCCGCTTCGCCATCGCGAGCGTGGTGCGTTCTGTCAGTTCGAGTGAGGAACCTTCCGGCAGTTCCGAGAAGATCGACAGCTCGGCTTGATCTTCCTGCGGCATCCAGTCGCGCCCAATGTGGTTGTTGATGAAGAAAGTGGAGCTGAAGACGATGGTACAGATGCCGACGATCACCCAGCGGTGATCGAGCGACCATCGCAGCATGCCAACGTAGGCGCGCTCCGTCCATCCCGAATGATGCGC
>JAEUQE010000561.1 GCA_016789785.1 Bryobacterales bacterium | reverse complement strand
ACCGTGTCGCGATCGCTCAAATCCTGATCAAGGCGCATCGTCGCCTGATCGTTGTTCACACGTTGCGGCGCATTGGTATTGAGCATTCGCGAATCAATGTCAGTGCGATTGGGAAGCGCCGCGGGATAGGCATCCAACATGCGTTGCACAAAGGCACGGATCCGCGGATCGGTTGCGAGCGGGGTACGCTCATCCGGCGCGGGCACTTGCACGTTGCCATTGACGATGCCGCGTATCTGTTGACGCGTGCCATCCAAGGTGAGCCTCGCACCACGCCACAAAGAGCCCGTCACACCGATCGCAATGCTGTTCTCTCGCGCCGGCTGCACCGCACCCACTTGAAAGAATGCACGCGCCGAAAAGATGCTGTTCAAGTGCATCCAGTTGACCTGGCCGTGCCAACTCGAGATCGCCGGCTTCGGAGCAAGCAGAATCGAACTGCTGGGAGCAGTGCCGAACTCGGAGCCGTAGTAATTACGCTCGGGCAGAAACTCAGTGGTGACCGTGGGAGTGACACCGAGCCGTTGATTGATCTCCTTCAGCGCATTGTTGTCGATGAGATTGAACTGGACGCTTTCATTGCGCCGGCTCTCACCGCGATTGGCGTCGGTTTGACCGAGCAGATTGAGTTGCGTGCGAGCGTCAGAATTCTGCGATGGCTCGCGGGATTCGGGAGGCGCGGGAGCGGGAGCGCTGCTCTCCGGCGGCGCCTGCCCAGACGCTGGCTGCGGTGACTGCGCGAATGCGCTCGAAGCGACCAGAATCCAGACGAGTGTCTTCATTCCTGCGTTTAGTCGCCGTGTGCGGGAGACGGCGATGGAAGGTGACGCCGGCGCGAAACCCACGCGCGAATCTCCTCCACAAACGAATAGCCGACGGGTACGACGACCAGTGTCAACAGCAGACACAGCATCTGGCCGCCGATGATGGTGATGGCGATAGCGGAACGTTGCGACGCCCCGGCGCCGATTCCAATCGCCGTCGGAATCAAGCCCGCGACAATGGAGAACGTCGTCATCAGAATTGGCCGCAGCCGCACTCGATTCGCTTCGAGGATCGCTTCGCGGAGCGGGCGGCCTTCCCCGAGCAGACGGTTCATGTAGTCGATCTGCAGAATGCCATTCTTCTTCACGATGCCAAGCAAAAGAAGCACACCGAGCGCGCTGAAGAGATTCAGCGTACGTCCTGTCGCAATCAACGACAGCAACGCAAACGGAATCGACAGCGGCAGGGTAGTGAGAATGATGAACGGGTGAATGAGGCTTTCAAACTGCGCGGCCAGCACCATGTACATGAAGATGGATGCGAGTCCGATGGCGAGAAGCATGTTGCGCGTTGTCTCTTCGAGCACCTGCACCTGGCCCGAGAACCTCGCCTGATAGCCTGGCGGGAGGCCCGCACGCTCAATGGCTGCGCGGGCACGATCGGCTGCTTCCTGCAGGGCGTACCCATTGGCAACGTTGCCGTAGATGCCAACCGCGAATTGCCGGTCCTGGCGATCGATGCGGCTGGGTCCGAGACCGCGCTCCAGCTTCGCCAGCGAGTCCAGGCGAATGAGGCCCTGCCTGGCCGAGGGAATCAGCAAGCGGCTCAGCACCGCCGGATCATCACGCTGATGGGGCAACAGGCGCATGGTGACAAGATACTGTTCGGAATCCTCTTTGAAGGTCGAGATCTGGTCTTCGCCCGACATCAGCAGCCGCACCGCACCCGCGATGTCGGAGACGCGTACGCCCAGGTCAGACGCAAGCTGCCGGTCGATATCCACCTGCAATTCGGGATTACTCAAGCTGAGGTTCACGCGAAGGTCGACGACGGCGGGCTCTTTCGCCAACTCGATGTTCACCTCTTTGGCAACCTCAACCAGCTTGCGAATGTCCGGTCCAAGCAGGACCGCACGAATCGGAGCGAAGGTATCACGCCCGCCGAGCACGTTCGGGAAGGTGACGCGAGGGCGTGCCGTTGCAACGAAGGGGCGCAACGCTTCGCGGACCTGCTGGCCCATCTCGCCGATCGGCGCACGCTGATCCTGCGGATGGAGAAGCACCGTCATGTTGCTCATGGTGACGCGGTCCATGAAGGTGGAACTGGTGGGAACCACGGTGCGAACACCGGGGACTTCACTGATGCGTTTCGCCATCGCGAGCGTGGTGCGTTCGGTGAGTTCGAGCGAGGAACCTTCCGGCAGTTCGGAGAAGATCGACAGCTCGGCTTGATCTTCCTGAGGCATCCAGTCGCGGCCAATGTAGTTGTTGATGATGAAAGTGGAGCCGAAAACGATGGTGCAGATGCCAACGATCACCCAGCGGTGATCGAGCGACCATCGCAGCATGCCAACGTAGGCGCGCTCCGTCCATCCCGAATGATGCGC
>JAEUQE010000560.1 GCA_016789785.1 Bryobacterales bacterium | reverse complement strand
GGCCTGGAGATGTATCGCGGGCTCGTGGAACGCGTCACCCGGCAGGCCACAAACAGCCGGGCGCACGTTCAGAAGCTCGAAGCCGAGACCAAAGCCTATCTCAAGGCGGGCGAACGCGACACTGCCTCAAAGTTCGCCCTTGAGTTGCAAAAGGCGAAGAAGGAGCTCGCCCATCACGAAGAGCAGCTCCAGATGCACGAAACCGCCTATGAGAACAACCTCAAGAAGATCAAGCACGCCAGCCACAAACTGGCCGAGGTGCGGGAGCGCATTCAGAAGTACGACGCCGAACTGAAGATGAGCGCCGCCGAGGCCGAGATCGCCGCGCTCGCCCAGAGTTTCGACATGAACCTCACCACTGACTTCGGCCAGCTCGAGCAGGTGATCCAGTCCAAGATCGACAAGAATCGCGGGAAAGCCCGCGTCGCCTCCGACCTCTCGACCGAAGGACTCGCCGAGATCGAAGCCGAAGAGCGCATGCAGAAGGTCATGGCCGAGGACGCCCTGGCGCAGTTCGAGGTCGAACTTGGCATGCGATCGCCCGAGACCACCCGCATCACGGACGCCGCCAAGGACATCGGCCCGGCGGTCACCAAACCCGCGACCACCACCGAGACAGCTTAAACCTTCGAAGCGGTAGCGCTCCCGCGGCCAGTCCCGGCACGTGCCTGGCAAGGCCGATTCACCGAACAACGGCGCCTGCCGCTTCGTATCATACGTAGCATCTGTTGTAAGCGAGAGTTACCACGGAGGAATCAAACCAAGTGGCAAGTGGAAATCCGAAACCAGCATTTTACCTGGCGGTCCTGTTAGTCGTCGCCGGACTTGTCGGCCTCGGCCTGTGGCGCTTTGGCGCGCTCCCCGGCACCGGCGGATCCGCCGAACCGATTTCATCGAAAGACCTTACTCAAGGCGTGGAGGCACCCGACGCGAAGGGCATTACCACCGCCAAGGACTATAGCTACGTCCCCGCTCAGAAGTTGCCACCCGTCCAGGGTATTTCCAATTACAAGCCGATGGACGGCCGCACCGTACGCTTCGCGATGAACGTGTGGGCGGGGTGGGCGCCGATTATTTATGCCAACAACGGCTTTAAACCCGGCAAAGTGTGGAAGGCCCCCAACGGCAAAGATTTCAAGGTCGAACTTACTTTGATTGACGATCCCGTGGCGATGCGCGACGCATACGCCGCGGGCAACGTCCACATCGGATGGGGCACGCTCGACATGGTGCCGCTCTTCCTTGAAAGCCTGAAGCGCGACTCCCGCGTCATGCCCCGCATCTACCAGCAGGTCGATTGGTCCAATGGCGGCGACGGCATCGTCGTCCGTGAGTCCATCAAGACGGTCGGCGACCTGCGCGGCAAGACGCTCGTCCTCGCCCAGAACTCACCGTCCCATTTCTTCGCGCTCAACGCCCTCATTAACGCCGGCGTGCAGCCCGCGGAGGTCAACTTCAAGTTCACACAGGATGCCTTCCAGGCAGCCGCGGCCTTCAATGCCGATAAGTCCATCGCCGGATGTGTAAGCTGGGCCCCGGACATTTACAACCTCTCCAAGGTCAAGGGCAACCGGATGCTGGTGAATACCGGCACGGCAAATAAGCTGATCGCAGACATCTGGTTCGCCCGCGCCGATTTCGCCAAGGATAATCCCGAAGTGATCGAAGGGCTCGTGCGCGGGATCTTCGATGCGATGGAAGATCTCAAGGTCCAGGAGAACAAGCAGGCGGCCGCCAAGCTCATGGCCGCGGGTTACTCGATTCCCGAAACCGACGCCCTCGGCATGATGGGTGACGCGCACTCCACAAACCACGCCGAGAACCGCGAGTTTTTCCTGAATCAGAATAACCCCACGAACTTCGAGCGCACCTGGAACACGGCCTACTTCCTGTACAAACGCATCGGCGCTGTCAGCGAGAAAGTCGAGTTCGATCAGGTGATGGACTTCTCCCTCATTCAGAAACTCGGCAAGGAGCCGAAGTACGCCAATCAGAAGAACGAGTACGACGTTCAGTTCACCCCCGCCGCGGCCGGCACGATCAAGGGAGAAAGCGAGGAAATCCTCACCAAAACCATCGTAATCCACTTCTTCCCGAATTCCTGGGACCTCAACGCGAAGGTCACCAAGGAGGAGGGCGGCAAGAAGCGCGAGGAACTCTACGATCCGAACGCTGGATTCGTGATTGAGGAAGTGGGCAAACTCGCCGGCCAGTACGGCGCCGCTCGAATTGTTGTCGAGGGCCACTCCGATTCCTCCATGAAGGGCCGCGTTCCTGAGAGTGCGGTGAAGGAGTTGTCGGCCAATCGGGCGAACGCCGTCAAAGAAGCCATTGTGCGTAAGTTCCCTACGCTTCAGCCCAATCAGTTCGCC
>JAEUQE010000055.1 GCA_016789785.1 Bryobacterales bacterium | reverse complement strand
ATGAGGGGAAGCTCCTGGTGCAGGCCGACGTACAGAGGGATTCCTTCCTAGCTGCCTTCGACGTCAAGACCGGCAAAGAGCTGTGGCGCACCGCGCGCAAGGATGTGCCGACCTTTGGCAGTCCCGCGGTCGCACCCTACACTGGCACCGGCGCCTCCAAGCAGCAAGTGGTTGTGAACGGATGGAAACACATCGGCGGCTACGACATTGAGACCGGCAAGGAATTGTGGAATCTCGCCGGCGGTGGCGACATCCCCGTGCCCACGCCCGTCTATGCCGATGGCCTCGTCGTCATCACCAACGCGCATGGCCCCGGGCGCCCCATTTACGCGATCCGCACCGACGCCTCAGGCGATCTCAAAGACAGCAAGGCGATCGCGTGGAAGCACGATCGTTCCGGCAACTACATGCAGACCCCGCTACTGCAGGAAGGCGTCGGTTATTTCTGCTTCGACAACGGAGTGCTGTCGGCGTATCAACTTTCCACCGGCGAGCGACTCTATCAGCAGCGCCTCGGCGTCGGCCAGTCGGGATTCACCAGTTCCCCCGTCGCTGCCGGCGGCAAGCTCTACATCACCAATGAAGAGGGCCGCACTTTCGTCTTGGCCCAGGGCCGCGAATACAAGCTACTTGCGGAAAACGAACTCGGCGAACAGGTCATGGCCAGCCCCGCGATCTCCAGCGGAGTGCTCTTCATTCGAGGCACCCGTCACCTCTACGCGATCGGCCAAAAACCGTAGCTCAGGCTTCAACCGGCTTCAGATCGGGATAGGCAGAACGGTAACCCGTCCACCCAGTACGTTCTGGCCGCCGTATCACCACACCTACTCCGAATCCGCCTTTCGTCATGCACTTTCGGACAGGCCGGGTCTAAGTTGTCATGTCTCGAGCCTGCACCGGCATCTGGCGGATTCAGTCCTTGGGTTTGAGTTTCTGGGATTCCCATACTGCCGGTTGACTCGCGCCATCCCGGGTTCCAGTTTCGTGGGGTCTGGACTTTCGGAAAAGGGCTTGCCGGTTCGGCGTTCGTGTACCTGTTTCATCTGTTGCGACGGAGAAACCCCGCGGTAGGTGTCAGGCACGGTGAACAGCGCCGGATCAGGCTCCCCCACCTTGACCGAGTGAGCCACGCGCTCGAACCGCTGGATTTCGCGGCCTTCCGCGCTGGACGCGACTTGAAGGAACCGTAACGCCAAGCAGTTCAGATCCGGCGCAAGCCATTGCGTCGCACTAACCGTCTGGGTGTCCATTCTGCTCGTGGACTCATAGCGGTGGGTCTGAAAGCCCAGCATCTGTTCCTGACCCACCCATCGAAATTCGTGCGACACCTTCCCCTCGCATCGGGCCGCGCCGGCGGTCGCCTCCGGATTTGTGCGGGAAAGATCGTGCGTTGACTTTGCACGGGCCGCGTCGGAGATCAGAACGGACATGCCTTCTTTCGGAAATCGGACGGTCCGGGGTCAAGGCCGCGTTGATTGTGCCCGGTAACTGGAGAATCGATGGCCACCGCGCCATCCACGCGGATCGCGATTCGCCGATCCACTTCCAGACCGCCCGTAGATTCGCGTTCTAAGAGAGTCAGCGGAACTATGGCCTTACCGGGCTGACCGGCGCGCAAGGACAAAGCCATAACGGATGCCGCCAGAACAAGCGTGAATGATTCAAAGAGTTTCACTTCCGTCCTCCTCCATCCAAACTTTCTACAAGAGAGGGCACCAGACTGTCCGGGCACATCGGTGGTGTTCAGTTCCCTCCCTCCCACCCCCGGCAAGCGATCACAATGAGCGAAATCAGTGCGGGTACCCGTGTGCTATCATGCCGTTGAGGACTAGCCAAGCTCGTGGAAAACCCTGCTCCGGAAGCTTTAACCTATGAGCAACAGCTTGAGAATGAGAGGAACGAGTTCTCGCTCAAAGAGTATGATCCGACTACGCTCCTGGAGAACATCTCAACGGCGCTAACTTACTCGTTCGACGCGTTCGGAGAAAAAGTCCGGCGCACCTTAGGATTGGGCCCCTGGGAGTACATCGTTGCGCAAGTGAATTCACGACCCGCCGCAAGCGTGCTGAGCCTCGGGTCTGGTCCCTGCGGCGTGGAGCTCGAACTAGCAAAGTCCTTCATCGGCCCCTATCAGCTAACCTGTCTCGATCTGAATGAGAAGCTCCTTGCAACCGGAGCGGAAAAGGCACGTGCTCTCGGTATCGAGATCAGAACGATGGCGCAGGATGCGAACTTTCTGAGCCTCAACGAGACGTATGATGTTGTTCTCGCCCACGCAGCATTGCATCATTTCATGAATTTCGAGCATCTCCTTCCAGAGATTCATGACCACCTTTCTCCAGACGGCGTCTTCATCGCCCATGAACCTGTACCGCGAAATGGAATGCTGCTCTGGCCTCGAACAAGAGAATTGGTGGACGGCATTTTCCGCGTCTTGCCCGCGCGCTATCGTCGAAAGGGCCGCATGGGAGCGGTCATCGAGACGTATCCGGATGTCGAGTATACACAGGGCGCGTTTGAGTGCATCCGTTCCGAGGAGTTGGTAGGGCTGCTCGAAAGGCACTTCTGTGTAGAAGCAAGAGTCCTTGGCCACGCATTTACCCGGAGGTTCGTGGATGGCGGGTTCGGAGATAACTATGACCTCACCCGCGAGGAGGACCGCGTCATTATTGACCTACTGCTAACCTTCGATGAATTCTTGACGGAAAACAAGTTCTTGCTGCCGGAGAACGTCTTCATGGTCTTGAGGCGAAAGGACTCAACTCCCCAATCAACAGCTTCCGGTGTTGTGTGGCCACAGCTACTCCCGAATGCGCCGTAGTTTCGCACAGGCGGCCGCGAACCAGGGAAAGGGACTCTGCGCGGTGAACAAGCGCGAATCCCTTTCCACACGACTCCATCTGTCTATTACGGCTCGGTAAGAAACGCACGAACCACAAAAACAGCCATCTGAAAGCGCTGCAGCGGGCTGACAGGGCTAAATTGTCTATACGCAGTACCCTCCGCTATTCCTTGCTCTCTCAGCTTTTGGATGTATTTGAAACGAGGATTTCCCACTCCGACATCGTCGAAGTATGGGGCAGTCGGGTAGGTAAAGTTGACCGGAATCCGGCCACTGTAAGCCATGGCGCGGATCGTCAACTCTGCCATCTCTTCGCGTGTAACAGGCGCGTTCGGACAGAAATTATTGACCGCGCAGCCATTCGTGATCTCTATACCGAACTCCTTCAATTTTTGAATGTATGCGAACGCGAGCTACCTGGTACCGATGTGGACATTGATTGTGGCGGCCTTGGCTGCGACTCCCTGCGGAGGGATAAGGAAGGGCGGTCTGGTTCAGCGCGCTCTGGTGTGTGCGCTCGCGGCCCTCGCGATCTTCTATGTCACCTGCCTCCGCAAAGACTACTTCTATGAGTGGTTCTGGAACGCAGATTCATGGGAGGCATACCAGGTAATATCTCGTCGAAGCCGAGAATATGGAGTCGCACAAGTACCATCCCGCTCGCCGATGACGAGCAGCCTTGAGTTCTACAGGTTGGCGTCCCGCAACGACCAGTTGATGGAATTCAAGGATCCGCTTCCAGTTCCGAACGGCAAGATGCCAACGGATAAGATTCTGTATGCACTCTACGAATCGATCGACGGCGATTTTATTAGGGACCAACAACTGCAGATCATCTATCGTGGCCGAATCTACAGCGATTTTGTCATAGCCCTTCGCCCGCACCTTACACCTCGGAGGCCTGACGGCGTACTCAATCCGTCAGAGTCTGCAGGGCGCTAACGCAGTTGACGAATTGGTCCCATTCAGGTTTGAAGCCCTTCAGAGTAGTAGACACTATCAAGGCGGCGGTGCGTCTGCGTAGTGAGGCGTGCATTCTTCATGCCTGTCGCCCAAAAGTGACTCTTATTGCACTCAATCATTGCGAAGCGTAGATTTCTCTTGAACGGCCCAGATCCAGATTCTCAGGGATGACCCCTTCAAACAGGAGGCGACCACCAATTGTCCTGGCACAGTTCTTTTCAAACAACCACACGCACAACAGCACGCAATTCGCCTCCAACCCGCTGTCGTTGTATTTGGTCTGTTGGTTCCTGCGAGCATACGGCTCAGTTCCCGGAGTTCGGCCGGATCTCCTGCAGCACTCGCTGCGCGCCGTAGACCTTGTCCAAGGCCTCCAGCAGCCCCGAACTGTCCACAGCCACCGCGCGATTTACCGTCGAATCGAACCCAAAGTTCCCGCCGAGCGAATGGATGTTGCCGTCGAAGATCAATCCGATAATCTCGCGGTTCTGGTTCACCACAGGCGATCCCGAGTTGCCGCCAATGATGTCGTTCGTGGTGACGAAATTGAAGTGCGTCTGCGGATTCAGCTTGTTCTTTGCATTGAGCCAGCTCTTCGGCAGGTCGAACGGATCACTGCCGGTGTGCCGTTCGAACGCACCGTTGAGGTTGGTGAACGGTGGCACCTGCTTGCCGTTCTCCATCCAGCCTTTCACGGCGCCATACGACAGCCGCAATGTGAACGTCGCATCAGGATAGATGGAAGTGCCGTACGCGGCGAAACGCGCCTTCGCAAGCTTCTCCGCGATGCTCTTCTGCGGGGAGTCCACTTCATCCTCGAACTGCTTGCGGACGTTGCGCGAGAGCGCATCCAGCTTCGACGCAAACAGAATCATCGGATCGTTCATGGAATCGATGGCAGCCTTGCCACCTTCCAGCAGGCGCTTGCGCGTCTCCGGATTGTCGAGCTTCGTGCCGTTCACCAACGCCGTGGCTACTTCGCGCGGTGACTTGCGCCCGAGGATCATCCGCACATCCGGATCATCGGGACCCAGCGCCTCCACCATCTTCGTGAAGGAGAACGTCATCTTCTCGATTTCGAGTTCCTTGTAGATTGGCGCCTTGCTCATGATGGCCTGCTTCAATTGCGGCAATCGCGAATCGGTGTACTCCTCCAGCCGCTTCTCATTCGGCTTGGCGAGTTCTTCGGGCAGACGCAGCAGATGCCGCGCGTTCATATAGAGCGCACTGCGGTATCCATTGGCGCTGTTCAGATGCATGTTGCGAAGAAACAGGCTGCGCTCCTTGTCGACCGCCTTCTCCATATCGCGCCACACGGAGCCCATCTCCTTTGCGAGCTTCGGATCGGCCATCACACGCTTGCGGAACTCACTCTCCTTGGCGCGAAGCTGTTCGAAAAACGGCTTGGAAAGCAGTGCCCGGTGTTCACCCTTGTATGCCTTCAGACTGTTCTCCACCTGCAGCAGATAAGCCTCCGAAATGCGCTTCTGCTCCGGGCCGCGCTGCTGGAACTGCACCAGATTCCCTCGAAGCTCGCTGAGCACCTGCAGTATGTAGGGCCGGGCGAAGTCGCGATCGAGTTCGATCTGCGAGATGGTCAACTGCCGGTCGGTGCCGCCCGGATGCCCGGACACGAAAGTCAGCTCGCCTTCCTTCGGGCCCGATGCCGACCACTTGAAGTGATTCGGTGTCGCAGCCGGCTTGCCGTCTTCATAGGCGCGGAGAAACGTGACGTCCAGGTTGTAGCGCGGGAACATGAAATTGTCGGGATCACCGCCGAAGAAGGCGATGCCCACTTCCGGCGCAAACACGAGCCGCACGTCCTGATAGCGCTTGTAGCGGTACAGTTCATAGCGGCCGCCACCATATAGCGTCACCACATCGCAGCGCACCTGCTCCGAGGTCGCGCAGTCCTTTTCCAGTTTGGCGATTGCAGCTTTGCGCGCTTCATTCGCGGCCTGATCCTTCAAACCCGCGGTAGCCTTGTTGACCGTGGCGGTGACGTCTGTGATTCCGGTGAGCTGATTCGCTTCGGAGTTCGGGCAGCGCAGTTCTTCGCCTTCAATCCGGGCCATGTATCCGGTCTCGATATAGTTCTTCTGTGCCGTGGACAGCGCTTCAATGCACTGCGTGGAGCAGTGGTGGTTCGTCATGATCAACCCGTTCGGCGATACGAAGCTGGCTGAACAACCGAGTGCCAGCCGCACCGAACTCAGCCGCACGCTCTCCAACCATTGATCGGTCGGCGCGAAGCCATATTGCGCTTTCAGTTTCTGGCTTGGGAAGTTGTTGTAGGTCCACATCCCTTCCTCGGCCAAAGCGGCGGCGGTAACCGCCATCAGCAGGAACAAAGCTCTCGAAGATTGCATCTCCATTTCAGGATAGCCCAGCCGGTTTCGGGTATACTCAAGGTCTATGGCGACACTCGTATCCCTGGGAAATACGGGAGTCAATCTTGACCCGTCCCGGTTGCTCGAAAAGCAGGAACAGCTCTTCGACAACCTGCGCTCGCTGAAGCAAGTTCTCGTGGCCTACTCCGGCGGTACCGACTCCGCCTATCTCGCCTGGGCCGCCCATCACGTGCTCGGCGACCGGTGCGTGCTGATCACCGCCGATTCCGCATCCATTCCCGAATCGCACAAGCGCGATGCGGAAGCCTTCGCACGGCAATATCAACTGCGCCACGAGTACATTCCGACCTTCGAGTTCGAGAATCCCGACTACGTCGCCAACAACCCCGACCGTTGCTTCCACTGCAAGGATGAACTCTTCCTTCGCATGGAGGACGTGGGCCGCGAGCGCAACGTGGAGCACATCATCTATGGAGTCAACATGGATGACCTCGGCGATTACCGTCCCGGCCAGAACGCCGCGAAGAAGCATCAGGTGAAGGCACCGCTCGTGGAGGCGAAGCTATCGAAGGCCGAGATCCGTGAGCTGTCCCGCATTGCCGGCCTGCCCACGTGGGACCGTCCCGCATCGGCATGTCTGAGTTCGCGCATCCCCTATGGCACGCCGGTGACACCGGAGACGATCAAGACCGTTGAACTCGGCGAGGAGTCGTTGAAGGATCTCGGCTTCCGCCAGTTCCGGGTCCGTTTTCACGAGAAGCTGGTGCGCATCGAGATCTCCCGCGAAGAGTTGCCGCGCGCGCTCGACCTGAATATCTGCGATCGCATGGTCGCCATCTTCAAGCCGCTCGGCTTCCACTACGTCACGCTCGACTTGGAAGGCTACCGGCAAGGCTCGATGAACGAAGTTCTCAATCTGAAGAAGAAGGTCTGATGCGCCACCTGCTGTGGATCGCCGTTCTCTCGCTGGCCGCGTGCCGCAGCGATTCACCGAAGCCCGCTGCCTCCACACAGGCGCCGCCCACAGCACAGCCACCCGTTGCACAGGCACCCGCCCCGCTTCCGCCATCGGAAGCCACTGCCGGATCGGCGTTCAACAAGCTCTTCCCTCAGGCCACCGGAGACGCGAAGCTCGTGTTCGCGCAGGAAAAGGACGGCTTCGCGCTTGCCGATCTCTCCATCGCCGGCAAGAAGGTCGCGGCGCTTTCCATCTCCGACACGGCATCGAATCCCTCGGCGCGCGAAAAATTCAAGACAGCTTCCAAGCGCATCGGCGGCTATCCCGTTGCGGCATCCGGATCACAGGGCACGGCTCTGCTGGTGGCGGATCGTTATCAGGTGCAGATCCGGTCCAGCGATTCTTCCTTCACTGCCGCCGATCGCGAGGCCTGGATTGCAAAGTTCCCGCTTACCCAACTGGCCGCTCTCGCATCCAAGAAATAAGACGAGGTTCCACGCTCCATGAGCCAATCGATCGACCAACTGGTGGACGCCCTGCCCCAACAGGGGCTCACCGTTCGAGCGCTCCACATGCTCGACTTCGCCGTGCCCGGCCAGTGGCAAAACGTCACCGGCTTCGACAACATGATCCGCCACGTCACGGGCGATTCGGATCCTGCGTTCCTCGCCAGTGTGCGGCGGCGCGCGATCGAGTTGTTCGCCGATGAAAGCCAGGGCTACCAGCGCGCAGCGTGGATCTATCGCCTTGTGGACAGCGCCGATTCGAAACTCGGCATGGCGGCGATGGCGAACAAGATCGGTGAATCGGTCGGCTTTCTCTCGTTCCTCAGCAAGATCACGCCAAAAGCCGACACCGCGCAATCCATCGATCTCGCGATGAAAGTCATCGCGGAACTGGTGGCGTTCTGCAACGCCAACGGCTTCCCTGGCGACAGCATTAGCGACTTCGTGCGTTCCGTGGTCAGCTATCAGAAGGAGAATGCCATCCGCATGGCCGGCATTGTGACCTTCGACGGGCTGATTCCGCTCGGCACGGATTATGGGAAGAAGCTGGTCACGTCGATTGAGAACATGGGTCCGTCCGATCTGGAGAACAACGCAATCTTCCAGCGGATCCGCGGTTACCTGCCCGATGGTGGCTCCACCGGCGCCGCGCTGAACTTCATCGGCAACGGCGTCGGGGCGTTGAAGGATTACGTGGGCACCTTCGCGTCGGGCCATGGCATCACGCAGGACGCGGTGCTTGGCCGCATGAAGAGCTTCATCGATTTCAGCGAAGACAAGCTCGATTATCTCGCCGGATTCATCGACATGAGCACGAATTACTTCGAGCACACAGGCCTGCAATCGGTATCCCGCAGTTTGATCGAACGAGCCGCCGGCGAAGTCTGATCGCGCATGAATCTTCGTGAAGCATTCCGCTTCGGCGTGCAGGCGCTGCTCTCGAACAAGGTGCGGACCGCGCTTACCGCGCTCGGCCTGCTGATCGGCAACGCGTCAGTGATTCTGGTGGTGACCATCTCGCTCACCAGCCGTGAGTTCATCCTCGAACAGATCAGCGGCGTGGGCAGCAATCTCATCACGGCATACTTCGATTCGGGCAATCGCGAGGCGTCGCAGGTCGCTGGTGACTATGTGAAGATCGCGGATGTCGAGGCGGTGAAAGCGGCGCTCGGCCCAAGGATCAAAGCAGCCACCGGCGTGATGTCGGACTTCACGTCAATCGTGATTGATGGCCGGTTGCGCGATGTGAAGGTCATCGGCTCGGACGAGCAGTATGCGAAGGTTCGCAATCTGGTGCAGCTTTCGGGAAGGCCTCTCGATGCATCCGATGTGCAGTTCCGGCAGCGCGTGGCACTGCTGACGGACTGGCTTGCGAACAAGCTCTACGGTTCGCAGTCCGCGGCGATCGGACAGACGTTGAAGCTCTATGGGCTGCAGTTCACTGTCATCGGCACGTTCAAGGAGAAGACGGACACGTTTGGACTGTCGGAGTTGTCTCGCGAGTCCGTGCTGATTCCCGTAACGGTGCTTCGCTACTTCACATCGTTTGAGCGCATCGATCCGCTGTATGTGCAAGCCATCAGCCTGGAGGAAGTGGAGCCGGTAACGCAGCAGGTGCGCGTGATTCTGGAGAGCCGGCATCGCGCGGGAGCGAACTACTACGTCGGCAATCTCGCGGGCATTCTCGCGGCGGCGAAGAACATCGCGCTCATCCTGACCATTGTGCTGATCCTGGTGGCAACGATTGCGCTGGTGATCTCGGGCATCGGCATCATGAATATCATGCTGGTCACCGTTACCGAGCGCACGCGCGAGATCGGTGTGCGGCTCTCAATTGGGGCGCGCCGTCGCGACATACTCACGCAGTTCCTGCTGGAAGCCGTGTTGATCAGCATAGGCGGCGGGCTGATCGGCGTGCTCGTCGGAGTCGCGATTCCGCTGAGTGTGCCGTTGTTTGTGGATGGGATCAGGATTGAGGTTTCGAAGGCGTCGATTGCGGTCGCCTTTGCGGTGTCGTTCATTGTAGGCTTGGTGTTCGGTCTGTTGCCGGCGAATCGGGCGGCGCGGCTGAATCCAACCGAGGCGTTGCGTTACGAATAGGAGGGGCCATGGCAGAGCCGAACGCGGTCGCGTATCGCAGTGAAGTGCGAGTGGAACGGGTGATCGGACCGGTCCGCCGGGCCTATCTTCCCGCGGAACCGGAGCCGGTGATGTTCAGTGTGCACGGCGCGGTGGCCGAGCATTACAAGGTCCCGCCGGATCGTTTCGAAGCGCACGCAACCACGCTCGATTACATTGTCGCGGCCGCGGCGGGTTGACTGTGCGGCACCTTTGGAGGCGCGCTGGAGGCGCGTCAAATCGATGCCTCGCAGGGCAGGCTGGTGGCGGAAGCCGTGGGTGAAGTGGAGAAAGAGGATCACGTGCTGGTGATCCGCCGCATCTTCGTGACGCTGAAACTGAAGGCCGGCGCGGAACACCGTGAAACCATCGATCGGGTGTTCGGCTTCTTCGCCGACCGTTGCCCGGTCTACAAGACGTTGAAGCCGGCGATCGACTTCCACCTGTCGCTCGAAGTTGCGGCTCCGTAGCGCACCGCTGCTATTCCGTTCTCGGACGAAATGCTCTTGGGGTTTCAGAGGCACGTTGTAGCGGCCTCCCCGCACCAGGAGATCAGCCCTTCAGAAGGCGCAAGTACTCGTCGTGCGGACCGATCCAAAACCAAGTGAATACGTTTCTGTCGCGTATCGCCAGCGCTCGGTAAGCGTCCGTTACCCGCGCCGACCACAGGTCGCCGGCTGGTTTGAGTTGCAAAGAGGGATGGCCGGGGCTTTCGTTGAGAATCTCGAACTGTTTGTCGGCGCGATCGCGCAGATCTTCCGGCAGCTTGGCGTACCAATCCCAGAACGAATATGTTGTTCTGTGCTTGAACGTCACTGCCGGGATTGTTTCCGTTGGGCCTTGGCTCGCTCCCGGCCCTCGTCGAGCGGCATTGTCCTACCCTCGGCGATCTCGCGCTTGACCTTCTCGACCAAGGCCATACCGCGGCCTCCCGCCGAGAAGTCCTTCGCCATTTGCTTGTCCCAGTCGTCGTACTCGAGGCCGTTCAGCCACGAGGTCAAGGCGTGACGCTCTTCAAGCGGTAGCGCGATGATGGCGTCCTTAATGGCCTCAACAGTCATACTTTCACCATAGCCCGAGAACGAGACGGGCGCAACGAACGAATCGCTCCGGCCAAGTGACTGGCGAGACGGTCCAAGGCAAGCTCCAAGCTACACCAACTCCGTCCCCAGCCATCGCTTCAGCCAATCGACGTAGGCCCGTGCGAGTGGATGTGCCAGATCCACGTAGTCTGCCTTGATCGCGGTGGACGCCATCGTACTCGGCTCCTCCTGCCACGCGAGCCAAGTGTGGAAGTTGGCTTTGCTGGTAGCGACAGATTTGAACTTGCGCAGGTCGTCGGGTATTCCCGCTACCGCGCTTTTCGCCAGCGGCCAAAGTTGGTCTTCAGCCCTCATGACGCGGCCCATCCAGTCTTCCAGATAGCCGGAACTGCCGTTGTCAGGCATCATCCATACACCCACAACAGGCTGCCCTTCCATCGCGAGGATCGTTCCTCCGTCCTCGGGCCGATCGGCAACACGTGGTAGTCCCGCGCGCACCATCGCATCCGTAACGCTTTTCCATCGGGACCCCGGATCGCTGTTCGCATCGACAACGACTGCAATTCGATCCGGCCGAGTCTGCAGGGCCGCCGAGAGAGCGCTGGGAAGCTTGCTGTAACTACCAATCACACTGAGCTCCAATGATCTTCCGGCAGCATCCGTCAAGCGATGCTTCGCTCCATTCGCGAAACCTTCACGGGTGAGAAACTGCTTCAGCACGCCCAGATCATCTTGCCCCTCCAGCAGCACAACGTTGTTGGACGGATTCATCGGACTTCGAACTCCTGCTCCACAGCGAATTTCAGTTCCTCAGCACCAAACTGCCCAACGAGGACCTTCCCCTTCCGGACAGCAAGACGTATCAGGGTGGCCAGATCGGGTTTATCCTCCGTTGCACGCTGAAAGGCGAAAAGCGCGTCGCTGCTATGTGTCGTGGCAAAGATCTGCACATTCATCTCCTGAGCGTTCTTGACGAGGAATCGCCACACCTCCTCCTGCACGCTGTGGTGCAGTCCGTTCTCGATTTCATCGATGAGCAGAACACCGTTCTTCGAGTACACCAAAGCCAGCGCGAGTCCAAAGAGGCGATTGACACCGTCTCCGAGCAACCGCATAGGCACGGGCGTATCCCGGCCTTCCAACCGCGCAACCGCTACCCGGCCAATCCCCGATTCTGAAGCGCGAACAGAAACCCGCACAATCTTCGGACGGAAGAAATCGAAAGCTGAGAGCACCTCGTCTTCAAGCGACGTTAACGAAATACGGTCCCACAAACTCGCGAGTTGATGGCGGCTGAGTCCTCCAGGCGGTATTTGGATGGGCGCGCCATCGATCAGCCATGCATCCGGCGATGAAGAATACTCCTGCGATCCCGGTGTTACGCCTCCAGGATTCACGCGATGCACCGTGATCATTCGCTTGTCGCCTGCGAGTGCCGCCTCCACCCGTTGAATCCGAAGCGGAGCACTCGGAAGACTAATGGCGGCGCCCTCCTTGGAATCGGGATCGTGGAAGATGCTCGCAACAAAGCGGGGCGCGGGAGCGCTCTCAAACTCGTCGCGAGCATGGAGCATCGCGGCAACCACTTGTGGCAGCACACGGCTACCGCTGCACACCAAACGAATCGCCTCCAACAACGCCGTCTTCCCCGTATTGTTGTCGCCGACAATCAAATTCACCCGTGCGAAGCGTTCAATCTTGAGATGCTCAAACAGCCGGTAGTTCCGGATCTCGATGCTCGGGACTTTGAGTTCCTGTTCCGCCATATCCTCACCTCAACTGCTTCACCGGCACATTAAACGCAACCGTGTTCACTTCGCCCTTGCTCTGAAACTGCACCCACACCCGATAGATCCCTTCGCGCGGGAACAGCATATTGAACTGCACTTGCGGCCCGCCATCGGCGATGAAGGGATGCGTATGCACCAGGTCGATGAGATCCTCGCTCGCCGCCAGCATGTGGCCCCATGCGCCGAGATACTGCTCCAGCTTGAACTCCCCACCGTCCTTCGGCGACAGCTTGAAGAACATCAGCGTCTTGAACCCGGCCACTGGCTCGCGAGGCTCCATCGTCAATTCCACATTCAGATTCACGGCCTTCCGCGGCCCCACATCGGCCTTCAACGGCGCGCCCTTCATGACCTTCCCCGGAACATACATCGTGCTCACATGCATCTGCGGCACACTGCCGGTCGGGAAGAAATCCGTCAACACCCGATACGGCCCGGCCTTGGGCAGCGACGTGCGAAAACGAAACACGCCGGGCTTCTCCTCGAACTCCGGATGCTCATGCGCGAAGTACTCCAGATCCTCGCTGATCAGGAAGAGGTGAAACAGCTTCTCATGCACGACATCGAACTTGCGCACCGCCTCCCCATTCTTCGGATCCTCCACACGGAACGTCATGTCCACCGGAGCACCCGCGCGCGGCGGCTTCGGCTTCAGCGCGAGATCGACGTGAAACTCCACCGGCTCCGGAATTCCCACCAGCAACTTCATCCCGCAGCGCGGACACTTCCCCGGATTCTTCTGCCGCACGTCTTTGTCCATGGGGCAGTAGAAGTCGGGATCGTCTTCCTTCTTCTCTTCCGCGGGCTGCTGCTGACCGAACAGCAACAGCCCGCCAAGTGTGATCAGCAACAAAATCCAGAGGCGCACCTTAACCCTCGAATGGCCACTTCGCCGTGGTCGTGTAGCCGCCATCCACAGCGATGCATTGGCCTGTGATGTAGTCCGAACCTGGGCTCGACAGGAACACGGCCAACGGCGCGATGTCTTCGGGCACACCCGTGCGCGGCGATGCCTGGCACCCCATCAGCCAGTCCTTCATGACTTGAGATTCCCACATCTTGCGGTTCAGATCGGTGATGATGAAGCCCGGCGCGACGCAGTTCACCTGAATCTGATGACGCCCCCACTCGGCCGCGAGAGTACGAGTAAGGCCAAACAGCGCGCTCTTCGTCATCGCATACACGGTGAGGAACGGCAGCCCAAGCAGCGACATCAGGCTCCCGATCATGACGATCTTGCCGCCCTTGCCGCGCTCCACCATGCGCCCGCCCACAAGCTGCGTCAGCCGGAAGATGCCGTGCATGTTGGTCTGCATCAACATGCTGTATTCGTCCGCCGTGTATTGCTCGAAGCGCTTGCGGATGTTGGTGCCCGCGACGTTGATCAGAATGTCGACGTCACCGGCCGCCTTGGCGCCCTCCTCAATGCTTGCGTTGTCCGCCATGTCGAGCTTCAATGCCGACGCCTCGAAGCCTTCCTTGCGCAGTTGTTCCGCCTCGGCTTCCAACTTGTCCACCGACCGCGCGGCAAGAATCACCTTCGCACCCGCGGCCGCAAGCCCTTTCGCGATCGCAAGCCCGATGCCCCGGCTGGCTCCGTTCACAAGCGCAGTCTTCCCAGTCAATGAAAATGGATTCACTTGATTCATGATGACTCTCCAATCTTACCCGCATGCTGGGGTACAATTCCTCTTCGATCACTGCTTTGCTTCTCTATGAAGACCTACCGTATTGATGTACTCGCCGGTGACGGAATCGGCGTTGAAGTGACTGCCTCCGCGATGAAGGTTTTGACAGCCACGGCCTCGAAACATGGATTCGCCGTCAACTATCAGGAACACGACTGGGGCTCCGACCACTTCTTTCGCAACGGCCGCATGATGCCTGTGAATGCGCTCGACACGTTGAGTGGCGCCGATGCGATCCTGCTGGGCGCGGTGGGCCATCCCGACATCCCCGACCACGTGACGCTGCACGGAATGCTGCTGCCCATCCGGCGCGGCTTCGATCAGTATGTGAATGTGCGGCCTGCCGTACTGTACGAAGGAGTCGAGTCGCCCTTGAAAGGCTATCCGCCGCGCGACATCGACATGGTGGTGATTCGCGAGAACACGGAAGGCGAGTACGCGCCGATTGGCGGCTTCGTGCATCATCACCATCCGGGCGAGGTGGCGGTGCAGACGTCGGTGTTCACCCGCCACGGCTGCGAACGCGTGATCCGTTATGCGTTCGAACTGGCCCGCAAGCGCAATAAGCAGAAGCGCGTCACGTCGATCACGAAGTCGAATGCGCAGGCCTACAGCATGGTGCTTTGGGATCGTGTGTTCCTGACGGTGGCGAACGACTTTCCCGATATCGAGACGGAGTCGCTCCTGGTGGACGCCGCCGCGATGAACTTCGTGCGGCGCCCGCATAGTTTCGATGTGGTGGTGGCGTCGAACTTGTTTGGCGACATCCTCAGCGATGTGTCGGCAATCGTCACGGGATCAATCGGCCTTGCATCGAGCGCGAATCTCGATCCGTCGCGCAAGTACCCGTCATTGTTTGAGCCGGTGCATGGTTCGGCTCCCGACATTGCGGGCCGGGGCATTGCCAATCCGCTCGCGGCAATTCTCTCGGTTGCGGCCATGCTCGATCATCTCGGCGAAACGTCCGCCGCCGCGGCTGTCGATCATGCGGTGCGCACTGTGCTCGCCGCCGGAAAAGTGCGCACGCCGGATCTTGGCGGAATGAGTTCCACGGTCGAGGTGCAGGACGCGGTGATCGGCGCAGTAACAGGATGATCGCCGAAGCATCCATGCCATCCGGCGAGTTGGAACGCCGCGGCGTTCAGAACCGCTGCTGATCGCGCGAACTAGAAAGTGATCCTCGCCGCCACCGTGATCTTGCGCTGCTCACTCCAGATGGTGTTGTTCACCTGTCCGAACAGCGTGTTGATCGGAGCCGTATTTGGCCCCCCGAACATGGCGTGATTCAGCGCGTTCACGGCCTCCGCACGGAGTTGGAGCCGCCATCGCTCAGTCAGCCTGAAGCTCTTGAACAACGATACGTCCCAATTGTTCCAGCCGTCGGCCCGAAGCCCAGTCAACCGCAGCGGAAACGTGCGCAGGTTCGACTCCAATTGCCGCCGCGGATCCGTTTCGAAGCCCGCGCCGACATTGAACCAGCGCTCCACAGTCCGGTCCGCATACGGGATGACCAGATCTTGCAGCCGCCCGCGGAACAGGACGTTCCCAAAATTGACCGGCGGCCCGCTCTGCCATTGGTAGATCGCGTTGATGCTCCACCCGCCGGCCACGGCATCCAGCCATCCCGGCGCCTGCCCAAGCCAGCGCTTGCCACGGCCGGCGGGCACATCGAACATTCCGTTGAGTGCGATGTGATGCGGCCGGTCCTGCGGCGAGATCACATGGTGCGGGTGCAGATCCTGGGGATTCAGCCGCTCCACGGCCTCCATAAACTTCGACCACGTCCAATGCCCTCCAATGGAGAATCCGCCTGCGAAGCGGCGCTCCAGGCGCAGCGTCCCGGCGTGATACCAGGAGAAGCCGTCGTTGATCGTCATGTTCATGCCGGTAAAGTGAGGGAACGGCCGCAGAAGCTGGCTGCGCGCCACAAACTGGTTGTTCTGGAAGCCCGGACTGTTGACGAACTGCGCGATGCCGCGGAACGGATTCGCGACGTTCGCCGTCAGAAAGTTGATCGCATTGTCGTCGCGTTCCGCCGAGCGGCTGAGGAACTGGGCTGGAACGGCGTTGAAGTCGTAGCCGACTCCCAAGCCCGTCCCGCGATTGCCGATGTAGCCCGCCTCAAACACCAGGTTCCGAGCCAGTTGGCGCTGCACGTTCAGGCTCCACCGTTGCATGTAGGCGTTGCTCCGCCGCGGGTAGAACGACGAAAGAGCCAGCCCCAGATTGGTGGCCAGTCCGGCGGAGGATCGCTGCGCCGTCACGAAACCGTCGGGAAAGGGATTGGCCAGAGTGGCGCGAAAGGTCTGGCCGTTGTCGTTGGACGGGTTCATGTTCGTACGTTGGTTGTATCCCAACTGGCTGGCATCGGAACGGTCCGCCCCGAGCGGCTCCACAAAGATCCCATAACCGGCGCGGATCACTGTCTTGGGGGTAGCCTGGTATGCCAGACCGATGCGTGGCGAGAAATTGTTGCGATCCAGGTCCCACAACGCCCGGGGTTGCCCCCCCACACCGGCGAAGAGCAGCCCGCCACGAAGTTGAAAATCGCCCGGTGATACCTCCGGGATCGGATTCAGGGCGTACGCCGCCCGCGCGGCTTGCTGGGCCGGATTGATTGTGGTGAAGTCGAAGCCACGGTTGGCTCGGTCGTACCGCTCCGTGATGCCCTGCTCGATTTCATACCGCAGACCAACGTTAATGGTCAGCTTGCGCGTGGCCTTCCAGTCGTCCTGCACAAACACGCCTGCGTAGCCCGATTTCTCCGCGCTCGAGTCGTTGACGTCGATAAAGCCCGATGTCGGCAGACCGAATACAAACGAAGCCATGCCCTGGCCGATCGGCGCGATGGGTGAGTTGTCCAGCGGACCGCGCGTCCAGGCGTTGGCGAACGAGAACGATCCGGAATAGTCGCCGAAAGTATAGTTATTGTCGAGAATAGCGCGATACTCACCTCCGTACCGGATCGTGTGCGCACCTCGCGTCTGCGAGATGGTGCTGCTCACAAACTGCGCGTTGAAGCCGCCCCGGCTGGGCTGGTTCGTGCCAATCGATATCATGCCGCCAATGTCAATCGCCGGCAGCGAAGTCAGGCGGCCGTCAAGGCGGTTGGCGAAGGACGCCGGCAGCCCAAGACTGGTCAGATCCAAACCAGCCGTCGGCGACTGGCCCCAGTTGGATTGGCGCGTGACGCCGTAGCGGAAGTTGGCCACCAGTGCCGGACCCAGCGTCATCACGTAATCGAACGCCAGCGAATGATAGTTGTTACGGGTGATGCTGCCGATGGCGTCGTTATTGAGCGTGCGCCCCTGGTCTCCATCGGTGCGCATGGCGCTGACCGACACATAGAAACGATGGCGCTCATTGATCACCTGGTCGGCGCGGATCATGTGGCTCCAGTAGTCAATCAGGGCCGGTGTGGCGGTGACGAAGTTATTGCGGAAGTCAGCCGTGCCCGGCGCATTGGGAAGTGGATAGAAGGCGAGGATCTTCGGCGCCAGCGGGCTGATTCGGCTGGCGGGAACGATGTTCCCAGGGAGAGGCTGCCGCTGGAAGCGGCCTCCCGCCGCTGGCGTTACCGTCGCTGGATCGTAAATCTGGTAGCTGGGACCCAACGCCGACAAGCGTGAAAAATCCCCGCGCCGCTGATCCTCCGGAGGCACCGTCGTGTTGGACTGATTGTTGAAATCGCGCTCCATGAAGTCGTTGCCGTAACTCACAAACGTCCGGTTGCGGCCGTCGTAGATCTTGGGAATGCGCACCGGACCACCGACCTGCACGCGATAACGGTTCGTCCGGCTGGCCGGCCAAAGCCGGTTGCGCTTGTCCTGAAACGACTCGCCGGAGCGATCTGTCGAGCGGTCATGCAGATTCCGGTTGATGAAGAACGGATGCGTCATCAGCGGGCGGCTCAAGTGCGACCCCCAGAGCGTGCCGTGGTAGTCGTTGGAGCCCGACTTCAGAACCATGTTCACATTGGCGCCCGCAAACCGCCCCAGCGCTGCGTCGTAGGCGGCCGTCTGCACACGGAACTCCTGAATCATTTCCGGCGGCGGCTGGAATGCGATGACGCCGTCGCCGCTCATGTTCGGAATCCCATCCAGGGTGAACTCACTCGATCGGGTGCGAGTGCCGGCCACCGCCATGTCCGATACGGAACCACGCGCCTGCGGCAGCCATCCGTGCATCGGTGCGTTGGTCGAAATGACACCCGGAGAAAGCTGCATCAGGTAATTGACGCCGCGGCCGCTCAGCGGCATTTCCGTGATCATGCGGTTATCCACCAACTGGCCCAGACTTGCGGAACCGGTCTCAAGGATCGGCGCTTCGGCCGTGACGGAAATACTGTCCGACACTGCTCCCACCTCGAGTTCGACGTTCAATTCCAGGATGTCTCCGACCCGGAGTACCAGTCCCGAACGCGAGTGCGTCTTGAACCCGCCAGCCGTAGCGCTCAGGATGTAGGAGCCCGGCAGTTGGTTCAACAGGTCGTAGACGCCTTCGGTGTTGGTTGCCGTCTGCGCGTACGTGTTGGTTTCAGTTTGGGTGACCCGAACGGTGGCGCCGGCGATGGCGGCGCCCTGCGCGTCAGTGATACGCCCAGTGAACCGGCCATATGAATTCTGAGCGGCCAAGGAGGCGGCCGTAACCAGAGCAAGACAAGTGATTCTCAGCGCCCTCATGGCGAGGATGTTACCACACCACATGACGCAAGAACCGGTGGGTTGGCGAGGGCGGCTGAGTTTGTGTCAACGCGATCTTCCTCATCGCCCGGATGAGTTCCAGCCGGCGGTTGCCTGACCGGCCTGCTCACCTCATCGGCGCGATCAGATTCACGCGCACTCTGCAAAGTGAACGGCAAAGGCGGATTCCTACTCTGCCAGAAATGAGCACCAGCGTTGACACGGACGGGCAGTGCAATCGGTGACAGGCAATCGGAGCCTGTCACGCCAGCCCGCAGGTTCGTGCGCCAAGCCAAACTTCGCTACAATCCAACGAGCAGCCGTGGCACAGGAATTTACCCGTCTCCTACACGAATGGCGTCAAGGCAGCGAAAGTG
The DNA here is from genome assembly GCA_016789785.1 of Bryobacterales bacterium. The sequence continues at coordinate 21,431 of JAEUQE010000055.1, read as the reverse complement.
CCTTGGAAGCCCTCCTTCCGCTGGCATATGCGGAACTCCGCCGCATCGCCGCCCGCCAGATGGCGCGCGAGCGGCAAGGGCACACGCTGCAGGCCACTGCCCTCGTGCATGAAGCCTGGATGCATCTGGCCGGCGCCGCTCAAATCGATTGGCAGGACCGCGCCCACTTTATGGCCTTAGCGGCTCGTCTCATGCGGCAGACCCTCGTCCAGCACGCGCGCGCTCACAACGCTCAGAAACGGGGCTCAGGAGCAGTTCGCATGGAACTGGATGAAGCCGCCGCCGGCGCCGTGGCGAGTCCCGCCGGTGCTTCCGGGTGCGATGTCCTCGATCTCGACGTCGCTCTGAGCAAACTCGCCGTTCAGGACGAACGCAAGAGCCGGCTGATCGAAATGAAGTACTTCGGTGGACTGACGAATGAGGAGATCGCCAGCGTACTCGGCATCTCAGTGAGCACCGTTCGCCGCGACCTCAACGTCGCCCACGCCTTTCTGCACTGGCAGATGAGCGGTGAAAAGAACGCCGCCGGCGAGTAAGCCGCGTCACTCCGCGGTGATGATGCGCCCATCCACTACGACGTCGTCGAAGTGCCTCCGCCTTGGCCGCGAACAACCGAAAACCGCCTGAACGGCAGCCCTGCATTGTTTCCACTCCGCGATGGCCATCGTCTCATACGCCTCGATCTTGCGGTAATTTCGTTCGGGATGGCGCAGATAGAACACCGCGCTGGCGACAAAATCCACGTCATACAGGCCTACGTGAGCGGCTGCGCGGATCAGTCCATCCGTGTTCGATGGTCCTTTGACCCATTGTTCCTGCATGGGCAACGGCAGCTTGGTTGGATGAAAACTCATTTCTTTCGTTCCTCACCTGGATGTGTGCATACGGCGCGAAAAACTGCTCATTGTTCCGGCGGGCTGTGTTAGTCTGACCGGAAGAATCCAATGAGCCAGTGGCAGGAGATTGAGCGGCTCTATCTGGCCGCCCTGGAGCTTTCCGGGCCGGAGCGAATCGCGCTCCTGGAGCGTGAGACCGCCCACGATCCCGAACTGCGATCAAGCGTGGAGGGCATGCTTCGCCATCACGTCGAAACCGGCGTGCATATCCAAAGAGCAGTCGGAGACGCGGCGCACGCGGTGTTTCACCCAGCGGAACCGGAGCCGATTCACATTGACAAATTCACCATCGTCCGCGAACTTGGCCGTGGCGGAATGGGAACGGTCTACCTGGCCGAGCGCACCGATGCGGAGTTTTTTCAGAGAGTGGCCGTGAAGGTGGTCACGCAGGGATTTGGGACCGGGCACATCATCGAACGTTTCCGGCACGAACGCCGGATCCTTGCCTCGCTGGATCACCCCAATATCGCCCGTCTGCTCGATGGAGGAACCACTCCGCAGGGTGCTCCTTACCTTGTCATGGAGTACGTTGACGGCAGCCTTTTGGCCGACTACTGCCGGGAACGGGGACTTTCCGTCCGCGAGCGTCTGGGCTTGTTTGAGCAGGTCTGCTCCGCCGTCCAGCACGCTCACCAGAAACTCGTGGTTCATCGAGACATCAAGCCAGCCAACATTCTGGTTGCGGCCGGGGGCGTTCCCAAGTTGCTCGACTTTGGCATCGCCAAACTTCTCGAGCCGGAAGAGAGCGGCGATCACGTCTTGTCGCGGGCGCTCACGCACACGGGGATGCGCCCCTTTACACCGGAATACGCGAGCCCGGAACAGGTGCGCGGCGATCCGGTCAACGTGTCAACCGACATCTACTCGCTAGGCGCAGTGCTCTACGAACTGCTCACCAGCAAGCGTCCGCACCAGTTCCGCAACTACTCGCAAGCCGAGTTCGAGCTTGCGATCTGTCACACGGAGGCGCGACCTCCCAGCGAGGTGGTGGAGGACAAGCGCTTGCGGCGCGAGCTTGCCGGCGATCTGGACAAGATCATTGGATTGGCGCTTCGTAAGGAGCCGGAACGCCGCTACGTATCCGTGGAACAGTTTGCCGGGGATATCCGGCGCTATCTGGATGGACATCCAGTTCTGGCCAGGCCGGAGACGCTTGCCTATCGCGCCTTGAAATTTGCCAGGCGGAACCGGATTGCCGTGGCCGCGGCGGCGATGGTGCTCCTGACTCTTGTTGCAGGTATCGCCAGCACTACGCTGCAGGCCCGGCGGGCGGACTTGCAGGCCGCACGCGCGGAGCGCCGTTTCCAGCAGGTGCGTAAACTCGCCAACACTTTCGTATTCGATGTCTACGACGGAATGGCCGACATTCCAGGCACGGCGAAGCTGCGCGCGCACGTCGTCACCACGGCGCTGGAGTATCTCGATAGTCTTGCGGGCGAAGCGGGAGACGATTCCGCATTGCTGTTGGAGCTTGCCGCCGCATACCGGCGGATCGCCGATGTGCAAGGGAATCCGGCACTCAGCGGGCTTGGACAAACAAAGGCCGCAATGACCAGCTACGACAAGGCGGCAGCCATTCTCGACCAGCTCGCCGCAACCGGGAAGCCAGATCCGAAAGTGCTGGCCGACCTTGCCATCCTGCGAAGGACGATCGGCTTCGTGCATACGGATGAGGGCGATCCCGCCCGCGGGATCGTCGAACAACGCAAAAGCATCGCCGCCTGGGAACGGCGCAACCCGGTCCGCGAGCAGGATCTCGAAGCCGATACAGGCATCGCTCAGGCTTGGGGCAACATGAGCAAGGCGCTCCTGATGCAGGGGGAAGCAGCGTCTGCCGTCCAGTATCAGGAGGCAGGACTCAAGCTGCTGCGGAGTTGGCTTCCCCGCAAAACGGCGCCCACCACGCGAGGCACCATTTCTCTGTTCCTGTACGATCTCGGTAACGCCCGCCTCGACACTGGAGATCTGGCGGGGGCCTTGGCAGCTTTCGAGGAATCTGCCAGCATCCGCAAGGAAATTCTGAAGACAGACCCGAAGAACTTTGGGTGGCGGCGGCGCCTGTTTTCGCTGCATTACTTGATGGCCAGGGTGCACGGCAATCCGTTCGAAGTGAACCTTGGCAATCCGGACATCGCGCGGCGCTATGCCGCCGAAGCGTTCCGCGAATCCGAGGCGATGGCGGAAGAAGATCGCGGGAGCGCCCGTTCCCTGCGCGACCGCTACCTCGGTCAATGGATTATGGGCAGCGTGTTACTTCCGGCGGACGCGCGGCGCGCGATTCCTTATCTGGAAAGCGCACTCAAGCTTGCACCGGGGCAGGAACATCTCGAAGCCCTTGCCCAAGAGGCTCTCGCGTCCGCTCTTCTGAAAGCGGGAGATCGCCGCCGGGCGATCGATCTGCTAGGCCGTGCGAGCGTCACCATCGAGCGGATCTCCCAGGCGAGTCCGCAGGTGTTGGAATTCCGGTCCGACCTGATCCGCGTCTGGAATTCACTGGCCGACGCGTTGCCGCCGGCTCCCGAGGCACATGAGTATTACCGGAAAGCCTTCGTGGCGGCCGAATCCGCTCCGGCCAATGAGCGCAACGTGCGGGAACTCCAGAGCCGCGCGGAGTGCGCCCTGCGCTGGATTCGCTGGAATGCTTCCGCCCCGGAGGCGGAGCGCCGCCACCAGCTTGAGCGCGCGCTCAGGTTGTGGAGCAAGTTGCGGAGTCATGCACCCAATGACCCCGCCGTCCAAGCCAATCTGGATGAAATCCGGCGGGCCCTCGGACAGGCTGAGTAGCTGTGGGCGCCGGCATGCCTCGCTGCGTACGGTGTGTGGCGTACTCCTCAGCCATCGCATCGGGCATGTGAAGGCTGAGGTCTTCATCCGGCGGATTCGTCCCGATGAACTTCCACCAGCGGCGGTGACCGGCAACATCCCTGGCTGAGAGCGATGCATGTCATAGCCGCGATTGAGTAGACCTGTCGCGCTCCTACCGGAAGCGGCAATGTTGGGGGCAACAAAGAAGACCAGTGCGAAGGTCTGTAGGATGACAAGCTGGGCACATCGCAACCGCGGTGTGCCCGGCCTTCACTTCGATGCTTCCCGGATCAGATAGTCGCGGACCCGAAGATACCCCTCTGCTCCGGCTTCCACATCTGGCTTCAGACGCTTTTCCACCTGATCCATAATCTGATCTCGGGGCAGGCGTGTTTCCAGTACCCGTGCCAACGCCGCGTCCTGCAGCGCGTTGCGCCAGATCACCGATCGAACGCTCCGCATCGAGCCTCCCGCGACCTCCTCGCTCCGTCCGGTGTAAACCGCGAATGCCGCCCGCGCCACCGTGTCGGCCGCTACTGTTGGCGGGGCCAGAAGCGCAGTCAGCGGCCCCCGGCGCAAGTCGGGAATCAACGCACCTGGCACGCGCACTTCCATTGGCCACATGCGCCACGTGTCGAACTTGGCCAGCACTTCCAAGCGCACCTGGCTGGGCGGCAGGTCGGCGGGCACGAACACATCCAACAGGTACACGCACGTGGTTTGACCCGGGATGGACTGTTCGGGATCCGGCACCACTCCGAAGTAAGGAGCGCTCATCTCCTGCAATGCATCGGGGATCCACTGCTTGCCGTCAAACGCGAACTTCTCTTCGTAAAGCTTCCACTGAAACGCGTTCGGCGGATACATTTGCACCGCGAGGAAGTACATCGATTTCGCAGGTGCGGTGACCGCGACGTGGTAGGAGAAGTGCGCGTTCCGCACCACGGCCGGCGACAACAACTCCCGAGGCTTCCGCGCGCGATCCATCGCCAGCACGCTCCCAAACGGGTCCACGCGCTGGAACTCGGAGTACACGCGCAGTTGGACCTCCTCGGCTCGCGCCAGAGCCACAATCAAGGTAAGTGTTGTCCCGATCCTCCACAGCACATGTTCATTGACGCGCATTCGTGGCGCGCCGTGCAACCAGCCCCGTGCAACCAGCAGCGTGCAATCAGCCCCGTGCAAGCCGCTCGTTTGAAACCGCCCGCCAAGGGAACTTCCCGAGGCACGACTCCGTATCCACTTCTGAAAGGCGACACCATGTTCTGTACTTCCTGCGGCAACTCATTACAAGATACCGACCGCTTCTGCGCCCAGTGCGGCAAGGGAGTGAATCCCGCCGACACAGCGTCGCAGACCTTCGGAGCCGCGCCCAAGCGGCGCCGGTTGGAACGGCCATTTGAAGACCGGAAACTCGGTGGAGTGTGTGCCGGCTTTGCGAGCTACTTCGGCGTGGATGTGACCTTCATGCGGATCCTTTGGCTGGCGGGTACGTTCTATACGGTGGGAACCGGGATTATTGTCTACCTGTTGTGCTGGATGGTGATGCCCGTGGAACCGCCCAGACCTGTCTTCGTTCCAGCGAGCTCGACATCGGCATCCTGACCAGCCCACTCCGTGAACAGATGGCGGCGGCCTACCGCAGCCGCCGCAGCAAAGATCAGATTCGAATCAACAAACCAGCTATTCGAGCATACGGATGCTGAAGAGCAATCCGCCAACAACCACCAAAGATACGAGCGCGGTCACAATGTACTTCGTGATCCGTTCGCGCGGTGTGGACGCGCTCTGCTCGTCGTGCTTCATGGTTTCATCGAGGCTTTCAAACATGGTGAACACCTCCTGCCAACGTACGTGCAAGAACCATGCCAACTTCCGCTGCAGGCTGCGTGGGCTTCCATCCTGTGTCGAATCGGCTCCATGCATGCCCAGCGGGACACGTTGCTAAGCGCCAAAAGAGGCAACCGCGGAACCTGCTGGCTCTCCGCTCAGTTGCGGCGTTTCCCCCAAAGGCCAGTGCCCTACTTACACTGGCGACAATCATTCTATTCCTGTCGGGGGTGGAACGCAATGGGTGGGTAATTTCACCAATCCGCATAGCCGGCCACCGTCCGTACTGGGCGGATTCAACCAACTCCGCGGCCTCGCTCAGCCTGCGCCGCGCCGCCGCCTCAAAAACCCCACTTCGCGCGCGACACCGCCACCGGCTCCAATTGCACACCCGGCCGCCAGAACTCGTAGTGCATCGGCGGCTGCTCCCCCACCCACCGTTCATCGAATGGCTCGCTCGCAAGCTGGTAGCGAGTATCCACGCTGATCCGGTACCGGTTGGAACTGTTCGCCAGCGACGCATGGAGTGTGTACATCCCGAAGATGAGCACATCGCCGGCCTGGAACTCGGTGGTCGACCAGTGCCCGCCGAACCGCTCCACCATCTCCACGGGATCCTTACTGATCCAACCTTCGATCCGGTCGCGATCCACGTCACATTGGCCGTAAGTCTCTCTGACCTTCTCGATCTTGTGCGAGCCCTGGAGCAACACCACCGGCCCCATGTCGAGTGTCACATCGCCAATCGGAGTCCAGCACGTGAACAGGTTCTTCGTGCCACGGCCCATGAACACGATATCGGCATGCACAGGCGACGAAGCGCCCGCGCCTGCGATGCGCAGCCACTGAAAATCAAACGTACCGGCAGGCCCGCCCAGCATTCGTCCGAAGAAGTTCATCACTTCGGGCATGCGAATAAACCGCTGAAACTTCTCCGACCTACGCAGGTGGTCCTTGCCTCGAACCGTGGTCGTCTCATGGCCCGCCGCACCAGGCTGGATGATCCCGTCCATCAGTTCCGAGCCAGGCAACAATGCCCCTGCCGGCTCCATGCTCCGGAGGATCTCTTCCCGAATCTCCAGCACGGACGCGCGAGGGCGTAGGCGGCGAATCAGAAGATAGCCGTCTTCGTCAAGCCGCGCCCGCAACGCCGCGCCGTCCCCGAGGATTTCATTGCTTTCGCGCAGATCGCTGGCTAAGTATTCACCGCCAAGCTCTAACTCCCGTTCCCCGAAACGATAAGTCACTTCCGCTGCTCCTTAAGCCACGCGGCATTGAACTCGTAGTGCAGCCGGCTGCTGATCAAATGAATTACGCCATCCGCTGTCTGGGTAACCGACATGTAGCCCTTCGGCTCGGCTGTGCTGGCGCCGAGAGTGAAGCCGCCGGTCCACGCACCGCCCTCAAACTTCCGCCCGCTCCCATCGGAGATCAGACGCTTCACCGGCCATGTCTCGCCTTCGTCGAAAGAAAGCGCGCCGAACAACCCGTTCACCGTACTTCCGCCGATCGGCATGTCCTTTGCAAACGAGGCGAAGAACAAGGACCCGTCGCGAAGCCGGGTCAGCACTAATCGCTGCCCGCCTCCGATCGGAGGAAATTCACTTGCGGATCGCACCCACGTCTTGCCCATGTCGCTCGATATGCTTCTGGGCATGCGCCCCTCAATGTTGTCTCCGCGGCCCAAAGCCATCAGCCGGCCGTCCTTGAGCTGAGTAACTCCCGCGTGTATCCCGGCAATGGTCCCTCCGGCGTCGGCCCAGCTTTTGCCGCCATCCGTACTGATATGCAACGCCGTCCCGCCCTGGCCGCCGGTAACCGCGTCGGCGGGCACAACAATGTAGCCTTCGCGGGTCCGGAATACGGATTCCACTGGCATCTGCCGCGTCTGATGCTCCGGCAGAATCAACCTCGCCTTTGACCACGTGCGCCCGCTGTCATCCGAGGTGCGAAGAATCATCGCCAGATTGCCCCACGTCGCGGCGGCCGACAGCCCGTTGAAGTGATAGATGGTCTTCTTCCCGTCGAACCAGAATGCCGGCGCGTGGTCATTCCGGTCCGGAGCATCCCAGAACGGCGCCGCCGGCTCCCACTCCTCGCTTCCCGCGCGAAGACGGCTCGCCACGATACCAAGTTCACGGCCCGGCTCTTCCATGCAGGTGTACCAGACTGCCAGTAAGTCGCCGTTGGGACACTCCACCAGGGCAGGATCGTGGTTGTGCTTGGAAAACATCGGGCCCATGGAATCAGGCGGTATCTTCACATAGACGCGTGGACCATGGAAGTAGGGCTTTGCGGCATCCGTCAGCTTCATGCGAGCAGCCTTTTGCAGAACATTTTGGCGATGGAGCTCCGGCGACGCCGAGGACAGCGGCTTTGATTTTGGCATTTCACCCGCAACCACTCGAAATCCGATCAGCCAGCTCTTGTCTTCCGGCAGCGAGCCGCTCCTGTTGGCACTGCGCAGATAGTAAACATCCGTTCCATGGCTGCCACCGCGAGTCACTCGAAAGTCTCCTGCTGCCCGGCCTACAGGGTCGGTCTGTGGATGCGGTTCGTAAGGACCATACCAATCACTGGTCCACTCCTCCACATTGCCGTGCATGTCGAACAGCTTCCATGCGTTGGGCGGAGCTTGACCGGTAGTCAACGGCACCACTTCCTCCGGACCAAGCTGCCGCGGCGCGGGAAACCAAGTCTGCCGTTGATTCTTGCGATAGACCTCGGGCAGGGTGTCACCGGTATGGAATGGCGTCGAACTTCCGGCCCTCGCCGCGTACTCCCATTCCGCCTCGGTCGGCAGACGGTAAGTCCGGCCTTCCTTGCGCGAAAGCCAGCGGCAGAAGGCAGCGGCGTTTTCCCAACTTACAAAAACCACCGCTTCGTCGTCGCCTTTGGCAAAACCCAACTTACCCCGTAGCGCTTTGTGTGATGGATCGAACATCTCATACTGGGCATTGGTCACTTCCTGCGCGCCCATCAGGAAGGGCTTCGAAATGGTGACCTCATGGGCGGGCTTCTCGTCGAAATCCCCGTAACGAAAGTACGGCTTCGTGACCAGCGATTCCGGGAGAGCCGCACCCGTTGAACCCATCAGGAAGCGGCCCGCTTCCACGCGGACGAGTTTCATCCCTGCAGAATTCGTCATCTCCGCGGGCACATCCGCGGCCCAGACTTGCAGCGACAGCAGACCAGCCAGCAGTATCATTCGCGCCTCCTCATGCAGCTCGCTCCGCCGCGTTCTCACAAATCGCGAGAAACCGGTTTACCTGATCGTCAGTGGCGTTCCAGGGAATATCCGCCATCACGATATCGCAAGGCGCCAGGTCCGCCCTTGCGCGTTCGATGTCCGCCCTCAACTGCTCCTCCGAGGCTTCAATCAGTTTCCACGGGGAATACAGCACCGCCAGCCGCGATTCCGGAAACTGCGCCCGTGCCGCCTTCAAGTCGGAGTCCAGACCCATGTCCAGGTACCCGACCTTCGGCAAGCGCGCGAGCGCCTTCAGATAGGGAGTAACATCCCAGTTACACGTATGCACTCCGAACCGGTCAAAGCTTTCCGCAATCCGCGCGTCCCGTGCTGCGAGCATCCGGGAGTACATGGCGGGACTGACCATGTTCACCGTGCAGTTACTCACACACATGTAGTCGATGTCGAACCCCGACTCGCGCTGCATGGCCTGGACCTTGTGCGCCAACCCGATGATCACCGACGCGATGCTGTCGAACAGTTCCGCCGCCCACTCGGGACGGTCCGCGAGGTCCAGAAAAATATCCTGACCGCGCAGATGAAACGCCACATTCAGCACACCCTGCCAGTTGAGATCACCAGTGACCGGAATCCCCCGGGCTCGCATCGCATCCACCTGCGTCAGGATCTCCTGGGCCGCCTCGCCCTCCAGTAAGCGCTCCGCATCCAGACAATCGAGATTCGCGGTGCCAGGAAGCAGCACCGGCCAGCGGTCGGCATAGTAATCGAGTTGCATCCCGAACACCCGTGGGATCACGCCCACTCCGTAACATCCACCAATCGTCCACGTATGGCGTTCCTCCGCACCATGCCACTGCGTGGCGCGCGGAAACCGCCGCCGCAGTTCCTTGAGAAGACCGTCGAGTGCGCCCATGCGATAGTCCGGATCGCGATGCCAGCGTTCGGAAAAATCGATCTCGCAGCGCTCGCGAAACCACTTGGGCTCGAAGCCAAGCACGGCTCGCACCCGTGGCTCTGTGCCTTCGGCGGCCTCGCGCCGCGCGGGGCCCGCAATCGGAATGTAGCTACGAAGCTGCTTCGTCACAGTCAAATCCCCACAGTCAAATCCCCACAATCGAATCCCCACAATGGACCCGGATTCACACGCCCCCTTCCGGCCCATTCCATTCCTGAAACGCGTTTCCGATTATAGTTTCGGGGTTGACAGTACTGCAAGCGGTTTCATATGATCGGTACACTTCATGGGCGGGCCAATGCTGGACCTTGTTGTCGTTGGACTCTATCTGCTGATCACCGTTGGGCTGGCTGCGCGATTCGTGCGCCAGGGTGGCACTGCGGAAGGTTTCAGCCTCGGCTCCGGACAGATCCCCACATGGGCCATCGGCCTCTCGCTGCTGGGCACCTTCGTCTCCAGCATCAGCTTCGTCGGGAATCCAGGCAAGGCGTACTCCGACAACTGGGCGCCGCTCGGATTCGCACTCGTCACGCCGCTGGTTGCGTTCTTTGCCGGCCGCTATTTCGTACCGCTCTACCGCGGCCGCGGCCATGTGTCCGCATACCAGTTCCTGGAGGAGCGCTTTGGCTACTGGGCGCGCGCCTATGGAAGCGCATCGTTTCTTCTCGTGATGCTCGGGCGCGTCAGCGTGATCCTCTATCTGGTGGCGATCGTCATTGCCCCAATGCTCGGCCTCCCGGTTCCCATGGTCATCATCGTCACCGGAATCATCGTCACCGTCTATACGCTGATGGGCGGCATGGAGGCTGTCATCTGGACCGACGTCGTGCAGGTGATCGTCATGCTCGGCGGTGCGCTTTGGTGCCTCGCGGCGATCCTCCTCGCAATCCCGGGCGGCGCGGCGCAGGTCTACCAGATCGCCTCGGATGCGGGAGGCAAGTTCGCACTCGGCGAATACAGTCTGCGCTGGGACGGCCAGACGTTTCTCGGCGTGTTCTGCTTCGCCATCCTCGCCAACATCCAGAACTTCGGCACCGACCAGAACTACGTGCAGCGCTATCTCACCGTGAAGAGCGACCGTGAAGCGGTCCGTGCGCTGGTCATCGGCACCTTGCCCTTCATTCCGATGACGGCGCTGTTCCTCATGATCGGCACTGGCCTGTTTGCCTTCTATCGTGTGAATCCCGCGCTGCTTCCCGCCGGCGTCACGGGCGACATGGTGTTTCCACACTTCATTCGCACACAGTTGCCACCGGGAGTATCCGGCCTTCTGGTCGCCGCTATTCTTGCGGCGGCGATGAGCACGCTCAGTTCGAACATCAACTGCATGGCCACGGTATTCGTCGAAGACTACTGCCGCCGCCTCTGGATGCCCGCGCTCAATCCCGCATCGCACATTCGCTTGCTGCGCATCAGCGGGCTCGTGCTGGGCATGGCTGGAACCATGTTCGGCCTCACCATGATGGGCTTCCGCTCTGTTCTCGATCTGTTCTGGGAAATCTGCTCGATGGTGGGCAGCGGACTATTGGGATTGTTCCTGCTCGCCGCCGCCTTTCGCAACATCTCCCCGGCAGCAGCCCAACTTGCCGCAATCGCCGGCATTGTGACCGTTGCCGTCGTGAAACTCGGGCTCCGGGCCGACGCGCTTGTGGCGGGCTCCAGCGGAACCTTTGTACTGATTGCTGTCGCTTTTGTCTACTCGCGGATCACCGCGTTTTCGAACCAACCTGCTACGGAGTGAATCATGCTTTTGCGCATCACGTTCACCGCGATCCTTGCCCTCTGCGCAGCGTTTGCGCAGGCCAATCTCGGCACGATTCTCGGCACCATCACTGACCCGAGTGGAGCACTGATCCCCTCGGCGCAAGTCACGGCAACCAATCTCGCCACCAACGAGAGTCGGTCTGCCACAACGAACGAAACCGGATACTACGAGATCCCGCTGCTGCCGCCCGGCCAGTACAAACTCGTCATCGAAGCAACGGGATTCAAACGCGAGGAACGTACAGGCATCACATTGCTGACTGGCGAACGCGTGCGCATTTCTGCGGCGATGCAGGTGGGCTCCACTTCGGAGACCATCGAAGTCACCGAGGGCGCACCGCTCGTGAAGACCGACTCCACCGAACTCGGCGTCGTCATCGACAACAAGAAGATCGTCGACATGCCGCTCAATGGCCGCAACTTCATTCAACTCATCGGACTGCAGCCCGGCGTCATTGCGGGCGGCGGCATGGGCGGCCGTCCCGGAATCCAATACGGCGGACTCTCGGTGTGGTCGAGCACGTACAATCTCGACGGCACCGATGCGTCGTTCATCGAAACCTCCACGCCTGGCGATGCGAGCGGCCTGTCACTCATCAACACCATCTCGGTTGAGAACATTCAGGAGTTCAAGGTCTCCACCAACTCCTTCTCCGCGGAAACAGGCCGCGCCTCCGCCGCCGCCGTGAACATCATCTCCAAAAGCGGCACCAATCAGTATCACGGCACACTGTTCCACTTCCTGCGCAACGAAAAGCTCGATGCCCGCAACTTCTTCCTCACCGGACAGCCGCGCCCTCCTCTCCGCCACAATCAATTCGGAGGCAATGCGGGCGGGCCGATCAAGCGGGATCGCATCTTCTTCTTCGGCGGCTATGAAGCCGTTCGTTTGCGGCGCGCGCAGGTGATCACGGGCAATGTGCCGTCGCTCACGCTACGGCAAACCGCTCCGCAGATCTACCGCCAGGCCCTTGACGCCTATCCCTCCACCTTCACACCCACCGCGAATCCGAATGTCGGCCTGCACCGCCGCAACGAGAACTACCGTGACGACACCGACACTTTCAACGGACGAGTCGACTGGCTGTGGAAAGGCCACAACTCCTTCTTCCGATACAACTACAACGATCTTGATCAGGCCCGTCCGCAACTGGTGCCAACCAACTTTCAGATCTTCCCCATCCGCGCGCACATCGCCACGCTTTCTGACACCTTCAACATCACCCCAACCGTGGTCAACGAATTCCGCCTTGGCTACAATCGCTCCTACATCAACCGCATCAACACGACGTTTACGGGCGGCCAGGGAGGCATCGCGGTGACTGGCTTGTTCGGCGACGACTTCCAGAGCCGCCTGCGCTTCGCCAACAACTCCTACACAGTCGTCGACAATCTTTCGAGCATTCGCGGCAAGCACACACTGCGCGGTGGCTTCGAGATCCGCCGCGTGCAATCGAGCCGCATCCAGCAGCAGAATCCGGTGCACAACTTCCCGAACCTGCAAACGTTCCTCAACAACGACCCTGAAAGCGTGCGCGTGATCTATGGCAACCCAGGTGTGGGATTGCGTCAAACAAATTTCGGGTTTTATGTTCAGGACGATTTTCGCGCGTCGCGCAAGCTTACATTGAACCTTGGGCTGCGCTACGAGTACTACACTGTGTGGAACGAAGTGGCGGGCCGCTTCTTCAATACCGTTGGCGACCCCTTCGGCGCATGGAATGCAAAGGGGCAAGGGATCTACAAGCCCGACCGCAACAACTTCGCACCTCGTGTCGGCCTGGCCTACGATGTCTTCGGCAACCAGCGCACGGTGATCCGCGGCGGCGCAGGAGTTTACTACGCTCCGGTTCCCGCCGCCCACCTCTACTCACAGCCGTTCATCTCACCCACGGTTCCCTTCTTCGACGTGATCGGCCGCTCGGACTTTCCCGGACTCAGCTTTCCGTTCCCGCGCGCGGCGATTGACAATCCCGGCTCATCCAACAACATTCAAGGCCGCACCGTGTGGGACTACAACCGCCGCGATGAATACAGCATGCAGTGGAACTTCAGCATTCAGCAGGCCATCGGAAAAGACATGGCGGTGCAGGCCACCTATGCCGGCAATCGCGGCATCAAGTCCTTCGCGACGCGCACCACCAACAACTTCGACCCCGCGCTCGGACGCCGCCCCGTTCCCACCATTGGCGAGATCCTGGTGAATGAAAACGCGGGCAGCAGTTCCTACAACTCACTGCAACTCTCATTCAACAAGCGTTACAGCAAAGGCTTCACCTTCGATGCCTACTACACGTGGGCGAAGGCGATCATCTACCATTCCACCGATGGTGGTTTCCCCAGTCAGTCCATTCTGCAGGATCCTGACAACATCGCAGGCTCCCGCGGCCTGAAACAGGCCAATCCACTCCACATGTTCGTGTTCACGGGCACACTTGCCATCCCCACGCCCGCGCTCATCAACAACAATTTGATCTCGCGCACGGTGCTCAGCGGATGGAGTGTACAGAACATCCTGAACATCCGTAGTGGTCTTCCGGTGAACATCTTCTCCGGGCGCGACACGCGCGGGAATCGCATCACCAACAGCCAGCGTCCGGATTCGGTGCCGGGCGTGGATTGGCGCGCGCAGAATCAGTCCATCGGCAACTGGATCAATCGTGCGGCCTTCGCATTCCCAGCCACTGGGCGGTTTGGAAACGTCGGCTACAACACGGCGTTCGGCCCGGGTGTTTGGAACTCGGACATGTCCATCTTCAAGAACTTCAAAGTCCGGGAAAAGGCGCAGATCCAGTTCCGCTTTGAAATGTTCAACGCGTTCAACGTGGCCCGCTTCGGCCAGCCCGTGGGCACCCTCACGAATCCGTTGTTCGGGCAGATCACCACCGCAGACACACCGCGAGAGATTCAACTGGCGTTGAAGTTCTACTTCTGAGCCCTCAACGCGGCGTCTGCCTCCGGCGATCAGAAAACGTGGCGCGCGCACTCACGCTCACTCCTGCGTGCGCCACGTTCAACTTCAACTCAGATCCCGATCAATGGCAGCGGCCGTCGTTCGCAGCGCATTCACGATCTCGTGCTCGCGTTGCGGCGTGTAGCGAAGCTTCAGCATGGAAGCGCTGATCGCTCCGATGGCGGAGGGCTGCCCGGCAAACACAGGCACGCCAAAACAAAACCCGTCACAAACGTTTTCTTCGAGATCGGTGCCGTAACCGCGCTCGCGAACCCGCTCCAACTCCCGATGCAGTTCCGCTTCGTCCACAATCGTATGGTCGGTGAAACGGTACATGCCAAAGCTGCGGATCAACTGCTCGCGGCGATCCTCGGGTTGAAACGCAAGCATCGCCTTGCCAAGGGAACTGGAATTCGGCGGCAGGATGCGCCCCACAACGTTGCTCATCCGGAGCGCCTCCGGACTCTCCACCACGGCGATCACTTCTGCGTGATTTTCAAACAGCGCCGCCAGGCTGACCGTCACGCGCAGGTCGCGCGCCAGCACCTTCATGCGCGGCAGCGCACACTGCACGTAGCGTGTGAGAAAGCGGGTGGGAAGCGCGGGCCGGATGTTCCGCGGCATGAAGTACTGCCCGCCGGAATCGGACTCCAGGTAACCCGCCGATTCCAGGGTATGAAGCAGCCGGTATGCCGACGGTTTGGAAAGCACCACCTCCCGCGCAATGTCGCCCAATGCCAGAGGCTGCGAACGCGACCGCAAGAGTTCCATCACCTCCAGCGCCTTGATCACGGCGCGGCTGGAAGCGGGCGAGTTTGCCGCCTGAGCGGACTTCGGTGCTCGTTTGGAATTGCTTTTGGGCTTCGATCGCTGCGGCATCGGGGAAGTGTTCACCAACGTCTTAGGCAATCATACATTATAGTCGCGATTGATCCCGCCACTGTTTTGAGTTTCTGGGTAACCTCGGCGATCTCATTTGCGCCTCTAGCCAGCAGACACAATATGGAACGCAAGAAAGCATCCGAATTCCCGCAGGAACTCCTCAACCTTTTTGACCGCTATGTGCATGGCGACATTGGCCGCCGCGAATTCATGGACGGCGCGCAGAAGTTCGCCACCGGCAGCGTCACCGCCGCCATGCTGTTCGAAAGTCTCCGTCCCAACTACGCCTGGGCCGAACAGGTCTCGAAGACCGACAGCCGCATCAAGGCGGAGTACGTCACTGTGCAATCGCCGCAGGGCAACGGCTCCATTCGCGGTCACTTCGCCCGTCCCGCCAAATCCTCCGGGAAGCTCCCCGCGGTGATGGTGGTGCACGAAAATCGGGGACTCAATCCTTACATTGAGGATGTCGCACGCAGGCTTGCCGTGGAGAATTACATGGCATTCGCTCCCGACGGACTCACCAGCGTCGGCGGCTATCCTGGCGACGATGAGAAGGGCGCGGCTGCGTTCCGGCAAGTGGATCGCGAGAAGATGGCCGAAGACTTCCAGGCTTCCGCGCGATGGCTCAAGACTCACGCCGATTCAACAGGCAAGGTCGGCGTGGTTGGATTCTGCTTTGGCGGTGGCATCTCCAATGCGATGGCCGTCAAGATGGGCGCGGATCTCAATGCGGCTGTACCGTTCTACGGAAGCCAGCCTCCGGCGGCGGATGTCCCGAAAATCAAGGCGCCGCTGCTGATCCACTACGCTTCGCTCGACAAGCGCATCAACGATGGCTGGCCCGCTTATGAAGCCGCGCTCAAGGCCAGCAACGTGAACTACACCATGCACATGTACGAGGGCGCGAATCACGGCTTCCACAACGACACCACCCCGCGCTTCGATGAAGCCTCCGCGAAACTTGCCTGGCAGCGCACGCTCGACTTCTTCGCGAAGCACCTTCGGTAGCCCGCGCGCCGATCCCGTGCGCCGAGCCGTGCGTCCGTAGCCGTCGCGGGCAAGTTTTCAAACCCCATCCGGGACACTACCTCAAAGGGACTGTCACGCTGGTTCGCGTGTGCGCCCTTGATAGCTCCCGCGCCGGCTGCGCCGATCCCGCGCACCGAGCCGTGTCGGCCGTAGCCGTCGCGGGCAAGCTTCCGAACACCCATCCAGGACACTACCTCAATGGGACTGTCGCGTTGATTCGCGCGTGCGCCTTCACAGCGCGCGCTCGACTTCTTCGCGAAGCACCTTCGGTAGAGCACGCGCCGGCTACGCCGCTCCCGCCCAGCCTCGCCGCGCACCCGGCTGAGAGTCGCGCGAATCCTTCCGAAGTGGGAGAATCATCCGAAGGCACACTCGCCGGGGCACATATGAATCGCACCACCATCACTCGCCGGTCGCTGATCGCGGCAGCCGCCATCTCCGCGTCTCCACTCTGCGCCGCACCTGCCGGCATGCGGGCCGGCTGCCAGACCAACGCCTGGCGCATCAACGCCGAACAGTTCGACGAAGTCCTCGCCGTGCTCGACAAGATCAAAGCCTATGGCTATCACGGCTTCGAAACAGGATTCCGCAACGTTCAAGGGCAGTTCGCCAATGCCAAGCAGGCTCGCGCTTCGATCGAAAAGCGGGGACTCCAGTTCATCGGGTGCCACATCTTTCTGCTCGAATACGATCCGGCCACACTTCTCGCGCCGGCCGAACTCTACACTCGCATCATCCACGGCGCTGCTTCGCTTGGAGCACAGCGGCTGATTCTGAGTGGCGGAACGGCTCGTGTGAACGGCAAGCTCGACCGCGATCTGCTGCGGCGTAAAGCCGGCGCCCTGAATCAGGCAGGCAAGCTGTGCAAAGCCAGTGGAATGGTGGTGGCGTATCACAATCACGACAAGGAGTTCGCCGCGAACGGTGAAGAGATGGATGAGATGCTGCGCCTCACGGATGCTTCCACGGTACGCCTGATTCTCGATGCCGGCCACGCCTACCGCGCAGGCATCGACATTCCCACTTGGGTCCGCCGCAACGCATCGCGAATTGATGGTATGCACCTTCGCGACTTCCGCAACGGAGATCAGGTCCCGCTTGGCGAAGGCACATTCGATCTTGCGCCGCTCGCGAAAGTCCTCCGCGAAGCGAAGTGGCCGGGCTGGGTCATGAATGAAGAAGAACGGCTCAACGACGTGAAGCCGGGCGACGCAGCGGTGGCGCCCGCTCGCAAACATCTGCGCGAGGTATTCGGCGTATGACGATCCATCGACGCGCATTCCTCACGGCGTCAGCGCTCACCGCCGCTTCGTATCAACGCGTGTTCGGCGCGAACAACCGTCTCGGCATCGCACTCATCGGCAGCGGCCGCCGCGGACGCGATGTCATGCGCGGCTTCCTGAACACCGGCATGGCGGAGTTGCACGTCATCTGCGACGTCTACGATGCGCAGCGCACGCGAGCACGCGACATGCTGGTGAAGGACGTGAAGCCGCATGAGTGCATCGCGCACGAGGAGGCGATCGCGCGCCGCGACGTCGACGCAGTGCTCCTCGCAACACCCGACCATCTGCATCTCGACATCGCAACAGCGGCATTCGCGGCAGGCAAGCCGGTCTATCTCGAAAAGCCAGTCACGCATCAACTCGAGGAGGGCGCCGCATTACTCCGCGCCGCGCGCACGAGCGGAAAGGTCTGCCAGATCGGCACGCAGCAGCGTAGCGGCGCACACTACAAGCGAGTTCGTGAGGAGTACTTCGCGACCGGCAAGCTCGGCAAGATTGTTTCTGTCCGCGCGGTGTGGCACAACTTCCCATGGCAAGCGCGGCGTATCGCGAAGTCCCCAAAGCCGGCCGGTCTCGACTGGATGCGGTTTCTCGGGCGCTCGCCATACTTCGATTACGACGCCGCTCGTTATGACGCCTGGCGCTACTATCCGGAATACGGCGGCGGCGTTCTCGCCGACATCTTCAACCATTGGGCCGACGTCGCGCAATGGATGATGAACGACGCCAAACCTCTTCATGCCGTAAGCCTCGGCGGCATCTACGAATTGCGCGACGGCCGGACGAATCCCGACACCGTGCACGCGATCATCCAGTATCAGAACTGGAATCTCAGTTTCGAATGCTCCGTATTGTCGCTTCGCGATGACCGTCCCGGGGTGCTGTTTCAAGGCACCGAAGGGTCCCTATTCCTTGCTCGCGATGGCTACGTCTTCACGCCGCCCAAGGGTGCGCCGGTGGAAGTAAAGGCGACCGAAGATCTCGAAGTCGCACATGCGAAGGACTTCGTGGAAGCGGTCCGCGACGGACGCAAGCCCGCGTGCGACGTGGAAGTCGGACTGGAAGGAATCCGGCCCTGTCACTTGGCCCGCGCCGCGTATTGGAGCGGCAGACGCGCATCCTACGACGCAGCTCGCAACGTAATCTCCGTCTGAGCCGCCGTTCGGTGGTACACTCACGCGATACGCTTCGCGCAGCCAATTTCGTTTCCGGGAGGAAGATCATCATGCCGTGTGTACGGCCCACCAAAGTCGCCCATGTCGTTTACCGCACGCGCCGGTTCGACGAAATGCTCCAGTGGTATCAGACGGTGTTTGATGCCAGGGTCCAGTATCAAAACCCGGCGCTGGCGTTCCTGACCTTTGACGACGAGCATCACCGCTTCGCATTCGTCAACATGTCCATCTTCCAGCCGGATGGCGATGAGAGCGGCAAGCAGGGCGCGGTTGGCGTGGATCATCTCGGCTACACCTATCCATCCCTGCGAGATCTGCTGGAGAACTGTGAGCTGCTGAAGAGCAAAGGAATCACACCATACTGGTCCATTCATCACGGAATCACCGCATCGCTCTACTATGCGGACCCGGACGGGAACCAGATGGAGTTTCAGGTGGACTGCATGGAGTCACACGAAGACGCGAGCGCGTTCATGGCAACCATGTTCAGCCACAATCCGCTGGGTGTGGAGTTCGATCCCAGTGACTGGCTGGCACGCCTTCGGGAAGGCACGCCAGAGCGCGAGTTGCTCGATCGCAAGTCGCACACACCGGTCTCGCCGTTGCGTGGCGCCATCGCGCAGTATGTGACGATGTCATAGCCGGCGAGGCGACCGGGCAGTTGTTCCACTCCCTGGCTGGCGGATAGAACCTGCGTCCGCCAACCGGTTCGGCGTCACGCCATCCAACGATACAATCTCCATATATGGCAACCACTCTTCCTGAGCCGGCCTCCGCATCGGCCGCAGCCGCTGTCAAACCCGCGAGGCTCATCCGTTCTTCTGATCAAGGCGTAATCTTCCGTCAGCGCTTCACGCCCGCAACTGCGAATCTGGAGTTCCTCAGTTGTGGCGAGTTCGAACTGCCCGCGGGCTCGGTTTCGCAGAGCTTCTGTCTGCCGCGTCAGGAGTCATTGCTGTTCCAGTGGGAAGGCGCAACGGACGTCTCTGTCGATGGCGCCAACTATCATCTCGACACTTACGACACGCTCTACATCCCACGTGGCGCCGAATTCACGCTGGCGCATGCGGCCGGCGAGCCCGCGAAGATTGTGCAGTGTTCCGCGCCCGCCCAGAAGGTGCATCCGGTGCACCACAGCCGCTTCGCGGAGATGTCGCAGCGCGAGGATCGCATCCGCCACCTCAAGGGCAAGGATGTGTATCTCATGTTCGATGTCGGAGAAGCCGCTGACAAGTTGGTGGCGGGCTACACGTTCTTCCTTCCGCACCAGCGCTCGTGGCCGCCGCACAATCATACCGATCAGGAAGAGGTCTACTTCTTCATTCAAGGCCGCGGCGCGATGGAAGTCTACGAGTCGCCTGAGACGCTCAGCTTCGTGCACAGCGTGGACAAGGGTGACATGGTCACCATCCCGTATCTCAACTACCATCCCGTTTTCTCGCAGGACGTGCCAGTGCAGTTCATCTGGTGCATCGCTGGCGAGCGCTATTGGGTGGGCGACAAGAACAAGGACTTCATGAAGGGCACTACCGGCCCGATCACCACGTAGCGCGCTGAGCCGCCAGTCGTCCGAACGAGGAACATCCATGCGCCGTCTTGCACTGCTTCTGATTCCCATTGCGATCGCCGCGCAGCAGAATGCGCAGCAGACAAAGCCGCCGCGAGAATGGAAAGACCGGGCGGAAGTACACTACAATTCCCCGGCCGGACCTGCCGCTCCGGGCATTGACACCATCCGCCGCGACCAACTCAAGGCCGACGTGTATTTCCTGGCCGGCGATTCCCTGCGAGGCCGTCTGACGGGCACGCCGGAATACCGCATCGCCGCCGACTATCTCGCATCGCGATACGAACGCCTCGGCCTGAAGCCGGTGATTGGCGACTCCTTCTTTCATCGCTTCGACCTGGTGCTCTCGCGGCTGGGCAATCCCGTAGGCAACCGCCTTCAGCACAGCACCGGCACGCAGACACGGGCCGGCAAGTTGCTCGAGGATTTCTATCCGCTGATCTTCAGCGCCGATGGCGAGGCCGAAGGCCGCGTGGTGTTCGCAGGCTACGGCATCAGCGCGCCGAAGCTTGGCTGGGATGACTACAACAACGCCAACGCCACGGGCAGCATCGTTGTCATGTTCGAAGGCGAACCCGGCGCCAACGATCCGAAGAGCATCTTCGATGGCGTGGTCACTTCGGAGTACGCCAACACGCTGCGCAAGACGTTGAATGCCCAGTCAAAGGGTGCGCTTGCGGTGATACTCGTGAACCCTTCGCACCGCGGTTCGGGAACACGCGCCTTCCCCTCAGCCGCTCGCGCCTATTGGCCCGAAAAGCCGCCCCACTTGGAGCGCTACACGCTGGCGAGCATGTCCGAGCGTGTTCGCATTCCCGTGCTGCAATTGGATCCGGTCTGGGCCGAGGAGTTGTTCGGGAAGAGCATTGCCGAGCTAAAGGGCCGCGCCGAGAAGCCCGCTGCGTTCCTCGCATCGCAGGGCGCATCCTTGAAGGTTGCGGCGGCCCTCGATCGCACGATTGTAGAGGATCGAAGTGTGGTGGGCATGATCGAAGGCAACGATCCCCAGTTGAAGCAGGAAGCGGTGCTCGTAACGGCGCACTATGATCACAACGGCGCGACTGCCGAGCAGATC
>JAEUQE010000559.1 GCA_016789785.1 Bryobacterales bacterium | reverse complement strand
AGCTACCAACATAGCTTGAATCGGCGGGATGGCGCTGACACCTACCGGCGGATCGCGAAACGGGCGGTCAAAGAGTGGTGGGGCATCGGACTGGCGCCACCCCAACCGTAGGTATTCGCGGACTCGGCGACCGAGAGAACGCCGCCGGCCTGGACACCCAAGGCACGCGCAAGGGCCTGCGCTTCGGCACGCGCTTCCTGGAGCATCTCGCCCCATACAACCTGTCTGCGCGCCTCAAACTCGGCGGCCGGCATGGTGAGGCCGGAGACTCCGAAACTAAGCACCATCGGCTTGGCGAGGTCCTTCGAGAACTTCTCCATGGCGGTAATCACGGGGCCGTGTTCGCGCAACGGAATGGTGCGCTGGAACGAGAAGTTCACGCTTTTCTCGGGAGGGCCAAACCCGCCGAAAGGGTATCCGGACGAGACGAGATCGCCAAGTCCGATGCCAAGCGGCTGCAGGATCTGCAAGGCGTTCGTTAGGGTCACATCTTCGGGAGTGGTCAAGGTGAGACCCAGCAGGATGTGCGAAGTAGCTGGTTCCTCGCGGACAACATTCACACTGATGCCAGATTCGAGTGGCAGCGCTGGACCGTACCGCAAGGACAGCCAAGTGTCCTGATTCAGAAGGATGGATGAATCCCTATTCCACAAGGCACTCTCCGAAAGAGAACCGGCGCGCGAGACGATGGCCGTGCTGATCCAGGCGACCGGTTCGAGTGATGTCCCAGCCGCGGCCGCCAGTCCTTCCGCCTTCTGACGGAGTTGCTTCGCCAGTTCCGGCCAAGCCGCGCGTCGAGCAGCATCATTTTCCGCGGGGGAGGGACCCTGGTAGACCAGCCGGAAGGTGAGACCAACTCTGCTGGAAGAATTCGTCTTGATTTCGGCGGCGGCACGAGTGAGTCTGGCCAGCGTCGCCTCCAGATTGGCCGCGCTCTCCACCACTTCGAACATCCACAGCGTGTAGGGAACGGAGTAGTCCCACCACTCGGGTGGCTGGAATCGTCCGGCCCATCCCAATCCCGCGGCTGCCAAGTGCGCAGCAGTGAGGCCACTGGAACTGATGGCGGCAAGGACTTCTTCGAACGGCATGGTGTGGGGCGCAAAGATCGCCGCCGCATATTTCGCCTGAGTCGGATTGACAGGCACTCTTTGCCCGGCGGCAACCGATATTCCATCCGGGGTCTGGCCGGTCTGGCCATAACCGGATTGCAACATGATCAGAATAAGACTGGCGAGAATCGCTGGCATAAAGAAAACCGCTATTGTCTTCGAACGATCGCGAACCGGAGAAGTGCTCCCGGGAAATCCGTCAGCGGGTAGGACGGCCAACGGAAGCCCTCATGCGACACCTCGATCAGCGGCCCTACCTCCACCCCGGCCGCGCGGGCGAACGCTTCCGCTTCGCGCCTCCCTGCGGCGATCAGATCCGGCCATACTTCAGGCAGGCGCGCGTTGAGTTCCTCGGGGTCCGCGGCAATCCCTGAAAGAGAGACTGTGACGTTATAGGGTGGCGCCACTTCTTTGGCAAACGCCATGATCCTTTGCAACACGGTTTCAAGCTCGGTCAGTGGATATCGCTGTTGAAAGGTGTAAGTCACACGGGCGGGTTTCTCGCCGTCAGGAAGCTCAACCGTGCCGGATTCCGCCTGCGCCGCGGTAACACCGAGGGGCGCCACCAATTGGGCTGCTCTGGCAGGACTGGTACCCGGAGGTCCGGAGACATTGAGGTCGACCAGCACGTGCCGATTCCAGGCAGTGGAGGCTGCCGCCCATACGCGGATTCCTCCCGGCCCGGCGCCACCGAACTCGATCTGGAAACTTGCGACCGCAGTGGGAACTGCCGGGATGGGAGTACCCGGCCCACTTGCTGTCCCGACTGAGGTCCCCGGCGCGGGCCCAAGCGCCGTCACCGGTCCGAGTGTCACGCCCGCACTGAGGGCCAGGGCCCGCGCCTTGGCCAGCCCTTCCGCGAACATGCTCGCATAGGCGGCTTGGGTTACTCGCAGGCTCTCTTCGGTGGGCGGGACAATCAGGAACGGGCGGCAAAAGAGAGTCACCTGACCTTCGGGTTGGCTCTTCGCTTTCTTCCCAGCCTCATCGATCTTCTGCAGCGTGGTTGCGAATGCGTCGATGGGCGCACGGAAATCGAATGCCCAAACGACGGAAGCGTTCTCAGTTCCGATTGAGGGGCTGTACACAGAACCAAGGTCGCCGGCCGTGACGCCCAGTGGCTGCACCATTTCGAGGATTCTTGGAAACGGAATCGTCAAAGGTGCCTCCACCCCAAGGTAGAAGGACACTTCCAAAGCCGAGACTGGAATCCGCCTCCCCACGGTCACGGAGATTTGCGCCGGGGCCGGCGGCGCGAATAAGA
>JAEUQE010000558.1 GCA_016789785.1 Bryobacterales bacterium | reverse complement strand
TTGAGCCGGTCACGATCTCTCTCGCACCGGAGGGGTTTGATAAGCTTGCAGCCATGAAATCCGCATTGCTTCTTCCGCTGGTTGTACTGGGTCTCGCAACATCGTTGTTCGCGCAAGGCACCGCCACCATCTTCGGCACCGTCACGGATTCCTCCGGCAGCATCATCGCCGGTGCGAATGTCCTCATCCTTCAAACCGGCACGGGCCAAACACGAACAGCCGTGTCCAATGAGCGGGGCGAGTATCTGGCGACGAATCTTCCCATCGGCGCCTATACGGTCAGCGCCGAGCGCACTGGCTTCAAGAAGTTTGTGCAGGCGAACGTGCGCCTGCAGGTCGACGAGAACCGGCAGATCCCCATCACGATGCAGGTCGGCGACGTGAACGAAAGTGTCACCGTGCAGGCAGAGACCGTGCAGGTCGATACGCGCGCCGGCACATTGAAGGAAGTGGTCGATTCGAAACGCATCGTCGAATTGCCGCTCAATGGCCGCAACGCGCTCGACCTGCAGCGCCTGGTGCCGGGCGCTGGCGCGGTTGCCGGACGCGGCCAGGGTCAGAACACCACCATCTCCATCAATGGTGGCCGCCAGAACGGCAACAACTATGTGCTGGATGGCGGCGACAATCATGATCCTTACTTCAACTCGCCGAGCGTGTTCCCTCCACCGGACGCACTGGAGGAGTTCTCCATCAACACGAACGCGTACAGCGCGGAGTACGGCCGCAACGCCGGTGCATTGATGAATGCCGTCACCCGCTCGGGCACCAACGAGCTGCATGGATCGCTTTTTGAATTTCTTCGTAATGAGAAGCTGAATGCGCGTAATTTCTTCTCGAATACGGTCCCGCCATTCAAACGCAACCAGTACGGCGGCACCATCGGCGGCCGCATCATTCGCGACAAGACGTTCTACTTCATCTCCTATCAGGGCACTCGCGACCGCTCCGCTCCCGGCGCGCAAACCGCCAACGTCCTGAGCGCCAACGAACGCCGCGGCGATTTCTCCGCACTCACTCGCGCCATCACCGATCCTGCCGCCGGCAACCAGCCCTTCCCGAACCGCACCATCCCGACAAGCCGGATTTCGCAGCCTTCCGTGCAATTTCTGGATGCGTTCGTGCCGCTGCCCAACCGGGCCGACGGACTGTTCAGCTTCGCCAGCCAGCAGAGGAACGATCAGGACAACTTCATCGGGAAGCTGGATCACCAGTTGTCGTCCGCCAACCGCATCAGCGCGCGCATGCTCGCCAACCTGGAGAAATTCCAGGAAGTTCCCGGCAATCTTCCGAATCTCTTCGCGAATAATTGAGTATTCGAACTACAACCTGTCACTTTCCGATACCCACATCCTCAGCCCCACCATGTTGAACAGCTTCCAGTTCACGTTCAACGACATTGACCGCCGCCAGCTCTCCGCCGTGCCGGGCAACAAGACGTGGAACGATTTCGGCGCACGCTTCACGCGTCCCTTCACTGAGGAGGGCGTGCCCGCCGCCATCAGCACCAATGTGCAAGGCCGCTTCAATGCGTTCACCCGCTACCCGCTGCAGCACTTCCGCCGCAACTTCGAGTTCACCAACCGGCTGAGTTGGACCCGCGGGGCGCACTCGCTTCGATTCGGCGGCAACTACCGCAGATCGATCCTGGATCTCTCGGAGTTCTTCGAAGGCGATCCCGCGCTCGTGTTCAACGGGCAGATCACCGGCGATTCGGGCGCCGACCTCATGCTCGGCCGGGTGTTCACTTTCCGCCAGGGCTCGCTGCTGGTGAATGAGCCGCGGCAACACGAATGGGGCCTGTTCGCGCAGGATGACTGGCGCGTCACGCAACGGCTCACCGTGAATCTCGGGTTCCGTTACGATCCGTTTCTGCCATTCACCGATGCGCAGAACCGCTTCTCGCAATTCCGTCCCGGTGTGAAGAGCACTGTTTTCCCGACTGCCCCCGCGGGGACGCTGTTTCCTGGCGACGCTGACGTCCCGTTCGCCGCCATGCGCTCCCACTACAACCGCATGTCCCCCCGCTTCGGCTTCGCGTTTGACCCAGCCGGCAAAGGCAAGATGAGCATTCGTGGAGGCTATGGCGTGTTCTGGTCGCAGATCCGGCAACAAGCCAACAACCAGCCGTCAAACACCCAACCGTTCGCCGCGAAGTTCGTGTTCAACGCACCGGCTAGCCTCACCGCGCCATACGCCGAAAGCGGCAATCCATGGCCCTTTACCGCGCCCACCACTCCCGAAGCGCGCCGCAGCTATCAGTTCCTGCGTCCGCTGACGATGATGCCCTACGCGGCCGATTTCGCCAATGCCTACATGCAGCAGTGGAACGTGAACATCCAGCGGGAACTGTTCGGCTCGTGGCTCGCCACGGCTGCATACGTCG
>JAEUQE010000557.1 GCA_016789785.1 Bryobacterales bacterium | reverse complement strand
GCGTCGGGATGCTGGCGGCGGCCAGGGTGTAGTATGCGGCCAGATCGCAGGTGTCCGCTTCTACAGCTACGAAGCAGCTGGAGATGCGGCGGCGGATGTCCTGAGTGGCTTGCGTGCGGATGTAGCGGTCGAGCGGCTCCTGGCCGCAGGAGAAATGGGCGCGGTCGTGGGTTTCGCTGAGCGCCTCCAGGCGGAATCGTGCACTCATGCCGGGCCGAACAGTTCCTGCCGGCTCCGGAAGGCACTCCTCAGGGCGTCTGCCGGTTCTGGCGGATTGAGAATGGACTGCGCGACCAGGTGCTGATCCTCAACGGAAAGCCGGATGACCGCGGCTTCTTCAATGGTGCGGACTGCGGCATCGCGAGCGGCTGTGACCACAAAATCGGTAAGCGAGCGGCCCTGCATTTCAGCGGCGCGCTTGAGCAGGGCGTAGATGTCTGCCGGCAGGCGCGCTTCCAATCTCGCGGTTGCTGTAGCGGGAGCTTCTCCATACCTCCCATGATACGGCGCGTTGCCGTACGCTAGAGCGTCTACCGCAGCTTGGAAAGCATCTCCCGAATGCGGTTGGCTTCCTCCGGCGCCGGATTCGACGCCAATGCCGCCTCCAACTGCTGCCGGGCCTGCGTGGTGTCGCCCTTCTGGCTCAGCGCCGTCGCCAGGTGATAACGGAAGCGCGGCGACTTCGGATACTGCTTCACCAGATTCTGATAAATCGGAATCGCGCTATCCGGCTGGTTTTTCTTCGTGTAAATCCACGCGAGCGTATCATCAAACTCCGGATTCTTCGCGTCCCGCCGCCGGGCCCGCTCGATCATCCCCTGCGCCTGATCCAGGTTTCCGCCGGTCTCCGCAATGAGAAACGCCGTATTGTTGAGTGCGGCGGGATTCTCCGGGTCAATTTGAAGCACTTTTTCGTAAGTCGCGCGTGCCTCGGCATGGTTCCCCATGGACTGCTGTAAGAAACCAATCGAGCCCCACAGCGGCGCCTGTAACTTCGGATCCTGCGGAGCCGTCGCCGTCGCTTTCTGCAGATTCGCAATCGCATCCTGATACTTGCCCTGCGCCTGGCTCAGTTGCGCGATCTGAATCAACAGCATGTGCGATTGCGGATCGTTGGCCGCAGCCGTTTTGAGCTGGTTCATCGCCTCCTCCGGCTTGCCGGCGACCAACTGCGTGGCGGCCAGCAACGGGCGGATCTGCTCCCGGATCGGCGAGTTGCCCACTTCCTTCTCGAGCATCTGCACCGCATCGGCGGTCTTCTTCTGTCCCAGATAGGACTCCGCCAACCCGCGCAACACGCGCAAGTCGGTAACCTGTGGCTTGTAGAGCGATTGGAAGATCGCCTGCGCCTCGCCGTACTTACCCTGATCGAGCTTGATGCGGCCGGTCTGAATCTGGATCTCCGGCTGGTTCGGATACTGGCGGCCAAGCTTGACCATTTCTTCATTGGCGCGTGCGAAATCGCCACTGCGGCTCAGCCCGATCGCCCGCAGCATACGCGCCGACGCGAGATTGGGATTGATGGAGAGCGCCTGATCGGCATAGGCGATCACTTGCGTGGCGTCGCGCTGTTCGTAGGCGAGTTCGCCGAGCAGGATCAGCGCTTCGGTGTTGTTCGGCGCAAAGCGCGTCACCTCGCGCAATTCCGTGGTGGCTGCCGTGAGATTGCCGACGCGCTGGTACGCCCGGGCTGCCAGAATGCGAAGGTCGGCATCCTTGGGTGTGCCTTTCACGACGTTCTTGTATTCCTCCAGCGCCTGCTTGGCCTTCGCCGGGTCATTGCTCGCGATCTGGATCTTGGTTCTGACGACCTTGGCGTCCTGCGAATTAGGGTCCCGCTTCAGCACTTCATCGACGATGGCCAGCGCCTCATCAAAACGCTGCTGCAAGAGCTTGATGCCGACTAGCTTCTGCTGGAAGGGCAGGGGATTCTTGGAGTTCTGTTGTACGCCCTGCTGGAGCAGCCGGGTGGCCGTATCGAGGTCCTGGCGCGCGACGTAGAACTCGGCGGCGTCGATGAGGCCGGTGGGGAAACGGGTCGCATCGGTGATGAGCGGCTGGAGTGCGGCGTCGGCATCGGCCTTGCGGTCAATCTGCACGTAGTGGTTCGCGAGCACGATGATGGCGCGCACATCCGAGGGGCTGTTGGCGATGCGCTGCTTGAGGATGGCTTCCGCTTCCGGCAGGCGCTTCGTGCGGAAGTATTGCGCATAGAGAATTTCGTAGATGGGGCCGTAGGTCTTGTTCTGCGCAAGGAAGTCGGTGGCGAGCTTTTCGCCCTCCGCGGCGGCGTTGTTTTGGAACAGCAGCGGGATCAGCGGGACGAGCACTTCGCCCTGCATCGGCTTGCTGGCGTTGGCGCGGCGGAAGAGGTCGAGGACTTCGGCGG
>JAEUQE010000556.1 GCA_016789785.1 Bryobacterales bacterium | reverse complement strand
ATGCGGGAAGCGGTTGTGTTCTCGCAGGAGCGCCCTGTACTCATTGACCGGTTTCTGGAAGACGCCACCGAAGTGGATGTCGATTGTCTGTCCGATGGCGAGGATGTGCTGATCGCGGGAATCATGGAGCACATTGAGGAAGCTGGTGTGCATTCCGGCGACAGTTCGTGCGTCCTGCCGCCAACCTCGCTGTCGGCGAAAGAGTGCGCGACGATCGAAGACTACTCCGTTCGTCTCGCGAAAGCGCTGCACGTGATCGGGCTGATGAATGTGCAGTACGCCATAAAAGAAGGCAAAGTCTACGTTTTGGAAGTGAATCCAAGGGCATCGCGCACTGTTCCCTACGTTTCGAAGGCTACCGGGATTCCGCTCCCAAAAGTCGCAGTCGGGTTGATGCTCGGCAAAAAGCTCAAGGAGCTTTCGCATCTCACGATGGGCATGACCAGCGGAGTGCTGCCGGTGCCGCAGTTCTTCGTAAAATCGCCTGTGTTTCCGTTCAACAAGTTCCCCGGCGTGGACCCAGCCCTTGGACCCGAGATGCGCTCCACCGGCGAAGTAATGGGCGTCGGCGAGAACTTTGGCGAATCGTTCGCGAAAGCCCAGTTGAGCGCTGGCACCCCACTGCCCGATTCGGGTTGCGTTTTTCTGAGCGTGAATGCAAATCACAAGGCAATCGCCGTGGAGCTTGGCAGGAAGTTCAGCGAACTCGGCTTCACACTTGCCGCGACGCGAGGCACAGCGGCGGCACTTCAAGCTGCTGGACTGAAGGTGAAGACGGTGTTCAAGGTGAACGAGGGTCGGCCGAACGCAGTAGACCTCCTGAAGGCGCGCTCCCTGCATCTGGTCATCTACACGACTACCGGCGGACATTCGTTCAGCGATGAGAAGGCCATTCGCCGGAACGCCTTGCTCTATCGTGTGCCGTGCATCACCACGATTAGCGGTGCGCGTGCGGCTGCGGAAGCGATGGTGTCGAAGCGCCGTGACCCCATCCGCGTTTGGAGCCTGCAGGAGATCCACGAGAAGGCGAAGTCGGCCACCAAGTAAGATCAGTGCATGCTCTCCGCCGCGCTCCTGCTGATCCTTTGCCAGTTGGAGGCGAAAGATCGTGTGGTGTACGTCTCGTTTGATGGCTTCGGCTATCAGCGATGGGTGGAGCATGACGTTGTGCGGGAGGTGCCTTCGCTGGCGCGCATTGCCCGCGAAGGAATGTACGCCGAAGGCATTGTTCCGCACTTTCCCAGCACGACCGCGAATTCGCATGCCGCGCTGTTCACCGGTGCTTACGGCAATCGGAATGGCGTGGCAGCGAACGACAACACTGCACTTCCCCGCGCTGAGCACAAATTCACCGACCGGGTGATCGGATTCCGGTCAGAGAGCCTGCGCATGGAGCCGGTATGGGCGCAGGCTGCACGTCAAGGGATTCGAACGGTTGCCCATCAGGTGACGCAGGCATTTCCTTTTGAGGGGCTGACGGTTGCTGGTGGCGAAGCGAAGGATCTCGTTGTGGTGAATGGCTATCAGACCAAGCGGCATGCGCAGGACGCCGTGATTACCGCGCGTGATGTACAAGATGACGATACTCCGCGGCCGGCCGGAGTGCCAGCAGGGCGGCAGGTGAAGTTCAGTGCGGGCCCGCTGACGCTTCGGATGGTGCTGACCACTCGCGACGCCTACGTGTGGACAGAGGGCACCGCGGTTGTTCGAGTGCCGCTTCGACCGGCCGAAGCGCGCCCGCCCCGTGGACGGGATCTCGCCCGGCATTTCAGCCGTTCGCTGTATGTTCCGGCGCTGCGCGCGGGAGTCTTCTTCCGGCTGTTCGAAAACCGCAATGGCCAGTTTCTGCTGTATCACACGGCAATTCGCGAACTCGGTCTTTATGGCCCGGAATCGACTGCGGCAGAGTTGATTGGCGAGTGCGGCGGCTTCGTAGGGAACGCGGCGAACTACCTCTACGAACGTGGGCGCTTCGGTACGTTGGGCAGTGCGATTGCGGAGCGGCGCTATCTGGAGACCATCGAGTTGAATGGGCGTCAGTCGGCCTGCCATGCCACCTGGCTGTGGGAACATTTCGAGCCGAAATTGTTTGTAGACTATTTCAACCAGCCAGATGATCTCGATCACGCGCTCCTGGGTATGGATCAGGCAGGCATGCGCGATATGAAGGCGTGGCGGGCTTGGGGATACCAGGTGGTGGAGTACCGTCTGGCAGCCCTGCTTCGGTTGCTGGACGCGCAAGACCACATCTACGTCACCAGCGATCACGGTATGACGGGCACGTCGAAGAAACTGCATGTCGATGCCGTGTTGCGGAATTCGGGGCTCGCGGACCGAGCCGTGTGTCTGCAAGGTGGTGTTCTCCTGAACACAACGGATTGGAAGGACGGCGCGGTCACGGCGGAGCAAAA
>JAEUQE010000555.1 GCA_016789785.1 Bryobacterales bacterium | reverse complement strand
ACAATCAGGTTGTCCTGGGCATCGATCGCAATCGCCCGCGCATGGGATTCGTCGGAAGCGAAGAACACGCGCCCCTGGCCGCTGGCATCCACCCGGTGCACTTCGCCCCGGTCACCCGTGGCCACGAATAGCTCTCCCTTGCTGTTGAACGCCATTGCCCAGATGTACTTCGCCTTCGGATCGTAGAAGACGTCGGCCTTGCCGCCACCCGCAACCCGGTACACTTTGCCGTCAGGCGAGGTCGCCGCGTAGACACGATCCTGCCGGTCGATGGCGATCGCGTGGACCTCCAGGCCGGGCAACTCCGCCAGCACCTTGCCCTTGCCCGCCGCATCGATCTGAAAGAGCTTTGCCGTAGTGGCGCTGGGTGCGCCGCCGCCCGCGTAAACATTGCCCTTGGAGTCTTCGGCAACGGCCCACAGATAGGCTGTGGACGCGTCGTACACTTCCTTGAATACCGGGGCTAGCGAAAGGCGCCCATCGCTCCGCAGCGCGAGATTCTTGATGGTGGCCTTCTCATAGTCGGCAACGTCATAGTGCTGCCAGAACTTCGTCTCCACGGCGGCACAGGTGAGCGCGAGCCCCAGGCCCGCGAGCGTCAAGGTAGTCTTTTTCAGCATTCCGAGTGTGTTTCGCTGTTCTTCCGTCAGATGCGCGACTCTGTGAGCCGCGCGCTATTTCACCGTGATCTTCAGCGAGTAGCTGCCGCTGACAACTTGTTCGAATGGAATCGACTGTTGTTCAATGGCGCTCTCTCCGGCAGTAATGAATGGACGATTCTGCGTGGATCCGGACTGCATCACGTTCAGTACGGATTGCGGAAGACCGGGCAGTGTCTTGTCGTCCGCATACACCGTAGGCCGCGCTTCCACCATCGAGATATAGAGACGGTTGTTGCTGCGTTCCTGATTGAGCAGCGACACCGTCTGCGGAATATCCATGAAGCGGTTTACGAATCCAGCGGCACTCTGCATGCGATTCAACGTGTCCGCATCGCTCAGCATCAGCCGGTGATCGCCCTTCGGCAGATTCGCCGGAATCCGGACCTTGAATTCGCGCATCATGCGTTCGCCGCGGAATGGACGCAGAAAAACCTTGCCCTGCAATTCCGCACCTGGAGCCGCTTCGGTATGCGCGATCCATGCGCTCTCAATCGTCGCCGTGCGGCGCTTGGGAAGCAGATCCACCGTCGCATCCACGCGCCGGAATTTCGGAGTCTTCACCGCATTTCCGAACAGGCGGTTGAACTTGTCCGCCCACCATCCGGCGAGAACCATCGGCGCGGGGATTGGCAATTCGCTCGGCGCCTGCATCGTCGTCAGGCTCAGATTCGGCAGACCCTCAAACTCCACCTTGCCGTTGAAGCGGTACGTCACTTCTTCTGAAAAATCGTTGATCTGATTGATCGAGTTGAACAGCGTCACCATCATCAGGAACGGGGTCCAGCGTTGCTGCACGAAGACGTGGAATTGGAAGTCCTTCGTCTTCTCCACAGCGTCCTTGTCGCCGTAAGTGCGGACCTTCAGAGTGACGGGGATCATCTCGGCGGCATCCCCAAGCACGCCCATGATGCCGCTGTGACGGTCCTGATGCAGCGCGCCCACCACCTCGGTCGCATTGGCGATCTTGTTCGGCTGGAAGGCGGAAGAGAGCGTCATCAGCACTTCGCCCTTCGCCATCGGCATCTCCACCGGGCCGAGGTTGAAGAAGGGATGTCCGAAGGCGAGCACGCGGCTACCATCGTTGTACGAAACCGTGCCAAGCCCGTTGATGCTCATGTCGCCCGAGACCAGCACGCCCGCCACGGGATCACCGGGCTGCAATGCGGATTGCCAGCCCACGGCCGGTTTCGGTGATTGCAGCGCACCGCTTGCGCCGCCTTGCACCGGGTTCAAGCCCATCTGGCGCAGCATCGGCCCGAACTCGCGAAGTGTCGAGTCATGAAAACCGGAGAACGTCAGCGGCGTTTCAATCGGCGTCATCAGTGCACCCGCCGTCGCAAACTGGCCCGACGCACTGGCGTTCAACACCTGCTGAAGAAGGTCATGCGGTACTTCCACCGCCGCCCGATTCGTGGCCCGATCCGGCGTCTTCGGGGCGGGCGGCTTCGACTTGTCAAAGTCATTGATCTCGAGCATCAACTCGATCGGCGTGATCCCGCAGATCGCATCCGGGGAGAACACGCTAAGCCGCAGTGCCACAGCTCCGATCAGCTTGCCGTTGATGTAGACAGGGCTGCCGCTCATGCCACCGGCGACGTTGGTCCGCTGCGCCTTGCCGCCCATCTTGCCCAGAATAATGTCCTGGCGCGGGCCCCACGCGTTCTTCCACAGTCCGATGATCTCGACGGGCACCGCCTCGGGCTGTGTCCCTTCAAAGACCGTCCAGGCCGTGGCTTTCATTCCGGGTTTCAA
>JAEUQE010000554.1 GCA_016789785.1 Bryobacterales bacterium | reverse complement strand
AGAGCTTTTTCGACGTACTTGATGGGTTTATGCATTCCTATATCTCCAGATCCTGCTGAGATGCAACTCACACAGAACTTGACAGAAAGATTTTGCGCCCCTTCGGGCTTCGATACACACTAGTACTAAGATGCAGTATACCCAGGGGGAAATCCCGGTCCGACGGGTATCAATTAAACTGCGTCTTTTCATCGTTGTATGGTGGTATCGCGGGTTAAATGGGAGGCGTCCCGGAACAGGCTCCGGACGGCCCTGGTGGACATGCCGAGCCGACGTGAACTTACCTTAAGAATCAAGCAGTTGGCAGCGGAGGCGGGCTTCGGGCTCGCGGGCGTTGCAAGCGCCTTGGACGCGCCGGACTGGCATCGCTACGCGGATTGGGCCGCTCGCGGCTTGGCCGGGCGAATGGAATACCTCAGCGACCATCGCGCCGGCGTCCGCCGATCGCCCCAGAACCTGCTGCCGTCAGCCCGCAGTCTAATTTGTGTTGGAAAACTCTACAACTCGCCGCTTCCTTACTCCACCAGCTTCCATGATTCCGATCGCGCGTGGATCTCGCGATATGCCTGGGGCGACGATTACCACGTGATCCTCCGCGACGGTCTGGAGCAGTTAGCGCGCCGGATCGCCACCGAGGTAACCTTCGACTACCGGATCTGCGTCGATACCGCCCCGCTGTTGGAACGCAGCTACGCGCGTGAGGCCGGGCTCGGGTGGATCGGCAAGAACACCTGTCTGATCAACCAGCAACAGGGCTCCTGGTTTTTCCTGGGCGAGATGCTGGTGTCGCTCGATCTGGAGCCGGATCACGCTCCGCCCGATCGATGCGGCACCTGTACGCGGTGTATCGACGCTTGCCCCACCCGGGCCATCGTACCGTCGCCCGAGGGAGGCTGGGAACTCGATGCGCGGCTCTGCATCTCGTACTTCACTATCGAGTTGCGGGGCGCGATTCCGGAGGAGCATCGCGGCAGTCTCGGGCACCGCATCTTCGGTTGCGACATCTGCCAGGATGTCTGCCCATGGAACCGGCGGGCAGCGGTCACTGCCGACCCTTCCTTCGCCCCCTCCACCGACGCGCACTTCGCGCCCGATCTGGAGCGGCTCGCGGCGATCTCGCCCGCGGAGTTTCGCGAGATGTTCCGTCACACTCCGGTCGACCGGGCTCGCTACTCGGGCTTTCTGCGCAATGTCGCCGTCGCCATGGGAAATCGGAAGTTGCCGAAGTTCCTCCCCGCGCTGGAACGTCTGGCCGCAAGTCCTGACGAGTTGGTGGCCGGGCATGCCCGCTGGGCCATTGGTCGAATCACGGAATCGTAACCGGCCCAGCTTACAATGAAAGAAGTGCTGGGCTTTCTTCTTTGCGTATTTCTTGCGCCTTTGTCCGCGGCCGATCTCGAGACCAAAGGCTTCGATCACTTCTACAATCTTGAGTTCGATGACGCCGTGGCGACGTTTGCGCAAGCGACGCAACAGCAGCCCGGCAACCCGCTCTATCAAAACCATCTTGCGCAGGCGGTTCTCTATCGCGAAATGCTGCGTTCCGGCGCGCTGGAAAGCGAGCTGGTTACGGGGAACAACCCGTTTCTGCGCCGCTCGAAGCTGAAAGTTTCCGAAGAGGACCAGCAGCGCTTCGAATCGTCGATCGCGAAATCGCTGGAACTGACCGGCAGCGCGCTTGCGAAGAATCCGAATGATTCCGAAGCGCTCTATGCGCAGGGCGTCGCCTATGGTCTGCGCGGCAATTACAACTTCCTGGTGCGCAAAGCTTGGACTGATGCGTTGAAAGACGCCACAGCGGCGCGCAAGGCGCATGATCGTCTCACGAAACTGAAGCCCGAAATGGCTGATGCAAGGCTGGTGGAGGGCGTGCACGACTATGTGGTTGGCAGCCTGCCGTGGACTTACAAAATGGTCGGTTTTTTGATCGGATTTCGTGGCGACAAGGATGGCGGGATTCGCACGCTGGAGATGGTCGCGCAGAAGGGCGTGAAGAATCGCAATGATGCGAAGATCCTGCTGGGTGTGGTGTACCGCCGCGAGCGCCAGCCGGCGAAGGCGGTGGCGCTGATCCGCGATCTACTGAAGGAGTATCCGCGGAACTATCTGCTGCGGCTGGAACTCGTGCAGATGTACGCCGATCTCGGTGACAAAGACAAGGCCCTGGTGGAACTCAAAAACATCGAAGCCCTGAAACGTTCTGGTACCGCGGGCTTCGTCGCGTTGCCGTTTGAGAAGATCAACTACGCTCGGGGCAATCTGCTGTTCTGGTATCGCGACTATGACTGGGGCATTGAAGAACTCCGCAAAGCCACGGCGAAGGCGAAGGATCTCGATTTGAACACCGGCTCCATGGCATGGCTGCGGCTCGGGCAGTGTCTCGATATGAAGCAGCAACGGACGCCGGCCCTCGAGTCCTACCG
>JAEUQE010000553.1 GCA_016789785.1 Bryobacterales bacterium | reverse complement strand
TCGCCCGCCGATATCGTGAGCATGAATGGCTACGTGATCGACGGCCGCATCCACGCTCACATGACCATGGTCACTCCGGAGCATGCCTTCGGCGGCCACTTGGAGCCAGGCACCAACGTCTTCACTTTCGCCATCGTGACGCTTGGAGTGTTCGCCGATGGAGTCGACTTGAGCAAAGTGGACGACAAGACGTATCGCTGACGTACTGAAACGGACATCCCCATTCGCCGATGGCGCAGGCACTCCTGCCTCGCTGCCGTTCCAAGACCCCGGCTTCGCCGCTGACCGCGACTTCGCGGTTGCGACACTGCCACTCGCGGCAGGCTCGCCGCGACTTCCGCACCGCCGGTAATTGAAGGCACCTCAACTCGCCTGCGCCAAACGGCCACACTGCCTCGGCGCACACAAGAATGTGAGCACCCGTGCCGAGATAGCGTTGACCACAGGAAAACAGGATTTGCCACGTGGCACGCGGTTGAGCGCAACTTCATCATCCGCGACCAAGGTGCGTAAGTGCTTTCTTCCGCGCTGGCAGGGTCAAGGCGATATCGTCCCATGCGGCAGCCGGATTGGTGGTCAACGTTGGTGAGCAAAGTGTGGTAACTTTTTGCGAGCACCGAAGCACACGGGATCAATGGCAGAATAGGGAATCGAGGATCACTCATGGGGCTCCGAACACTTCTCTTTCTGACGATCGCGCCCGCCGCGCTCTCCGCCGAATCCCGCCCTGCGGGCATCACTGTGCATACCTGGGTCCGCGAAGAGATCTTCGCCGGCTTCATGACCGGCGACATGCCACGCTTTGAGAGCGGCATGGCGAAGTTGCGGGACATCCTCGCCGTGGAACCGAACAATCCCGTGGCGCTTGCGTGGCAAGGGGGCGGTCAAGTGCTGCGCGCTGTCCGCGCGCGCGAAGCAGGCGACACGCAGAAGTATCGGGACCTGTATCAGGAGGCGCAACTGCAGTTCACCAAGGCCCTGGAACTCGCGCCCAATGACGTCGGCGTCCTCGTTGTCTCGGGAGGCACTTCGATTATGTTCGGCGACCGCCTCGCCGAGCAGGATCGCCAGCAAGCCTTCGAACTCGGCTACCGCAACTACTTCGCGGCCACCGAACTTCAGAAGCAGGCGATGGATAAGCTCCCGCCGCACTTCCGAGGCGAGTTGTGGAGCGGGCTTGCCCTCGCGGCGGACCGTCTGGACAAGCGCGCCGATCGCGAGAAGTACATCGCGCTCATGAAGGAGCAGTTGCAGGGAACGCCCTACCCATCGCGTGCGGAACGCTGGGCAAACCAAACACGCATTGAGGGCAACTACATGTGCTTGTCCTGCCACGAACCCGGCCGGCTCCAGGCCCGCATCAAAGCTGTGTCGGAGAAGAAGTAAGTCCAACTCGCATGGGCCCATCACCATGGATGGCCGTTACGCCCCTCGCCGACAATTCCGCGAGTAGCTGCGTTACTGCAACCGTATGCGCGGTATCGCCGCTCAGCACCACGGCCCATTGGAGATCCTCTCGAAACGCCTTGGTGCAGATCGACCATTGCGCAAGAGGATCCTCCTTCGGCACGGTGAATCCGATCGATGGAAACTCCCATCGCCGCACCAGGGCGCGAGCCACTTCCATCGACGGCGCCGACCCGTTCACAATGAAGTGATTCGAGCCGTGAACCAACAGGCCCTGCGGCTTCATCGCTGACAGCCGCCGCAGAAGTAGGTGGAACGCCCGCCCTGTGGAATGCGCTTGATGGAGCGGCCACAGCGATTGCAGGGCTCCCCTTCGCGATCGTATACATCGCAAGGAAACTCTTCCGCTTCGTTGAATACACCCGGCTTCTCATAGGCCTTCACCGCCGACTGAACGCCCTCGGTCAGCACATCGACAATGGCCTGATGCAGCGCTGCGAGCTTCGGTTTGCGGACACTGGAGATCGGTTTTCGAGGGTCGATTGCAGCGCGGTAGAGGGCCTCGGCCGCGTAGATGTTCCCAAGCCCGGCGATGTGCTGCTGATCCATGAGAAAGATCTTCGCAGGCTTGCGCGATCGCGATGCCACATCGATCAGCCACTCCTTCGTGAACCCGGCCGACAACGGCTCCACGCCAAGTCCATCCAGCAATCCGCCAATCTCCTGGCCACGATACAAACGCATCCGGCCCAGTGTCCGCGGATCATCGAAGATCAGCCCCTTTCCGCCTTCGAGTTCGAACCAGATGCGGGCCGTCAAGACTCGAAAGCGTACGTCCGGAATCACGTAGAGATTGCCTGTCATCCGCAGATGCACGTGCAGCAGCTTACCACCGGAAAAGTGCAGCAGGATATTCTTCCCGCGGCGCTCCACGTTCTGAATCCGCGCCCCCTCCAACTGCGATTCGAGCCACGTTGGACGATGCGGCTTCACCATGCCGGGGCGTTCCACTTGCATCCGGA
>JAEUQE010000552.1 GCA_016789785.1 Bryobacterales bacterium | reverse complement strand
GGCGAGTAGTAGAAGCCGAGAGGCATTCCCTCGGCCTTCGCCGCCTCGGCCAATTGCGCAACAATGTCCTTGCCGTACGGACTGCGCGTGATCTTGTAGTCGGTGAACTGCGAGTCGAACATGCAGAATCCATCGTGATGTTTGGTGGTAAACACCATGTAGCGCTGACCCGCCGCCTTCGCCAGACGGACCCACGCTCGCGCATCGAACTGCACGGGGTTGAAGCGTTCCGGCAAGGCACGATACTCCGCTTCGGAGATCTTCCAGTTACCCGGTCGCATGATCGGCCATGACGCCTCCACGCTTGCCAGCGAATAGGGACCCCAGTGAATGAACATGCCGAACTTGGCATCGTGGAACCGCCGCAATCGCTCGCGAGCCGCCGCATCATCCGCGCCCAGCACTGCTGGCGCCATCATCAGGAGAGCCAACCACTGCATCGATCGTTCCCTTCTATCGAAACGTCCGCCACGCTTTCATCGACCGCACCAGATTCTCTTCGCGATTGCCCTTGATGTTGTAGCATTGCAGTCCGACGGGTCCCTGAAATCCCATCGACCGTACGGTCCTCACAAACGCTTGAACATCGTAGGAGCCGCGATCGAGCGTTTGAATTAAGCGGTCCCAATCGCCTTCCTCATCACTCCCGCTGATGCTCACCATCCGCAGATGCGGTAGCGCTTCCTTCAGTCGAACCTGCAGGTTCTTTCCATCGCCGCTTCGCAACCAGTGGCACAGATTGAACACCACGCCGACATTCGGGCGCTCAACCTTCGCAATCAATCGCAGCGCATCTTCGATGCGTGCGACATGAAATTCGTGGTGCGGATAGAGTGCCACCTGTAAGCCGGACTGCGCGGCCATGTCCGCGATTTTGCGCAACACGGGTACCGCGATTTCATCTCCGTTGGCGGCCTTCCCATTCACGGTGAACGTGATCAGCGCTCCGGACCCTTTCATCTGCTTGATCGCTTCGGGCAAACCCGGGTCGTAGTTGGGTGTCGCATCCGACACATTCATGCCCGTGTAAATGCCCAGCAGTTTCATTCCACGCTTTTGATGGAAGTCCACCACACGCGCCAGATCCTTCGTTCCCGTGTACAGCAGGCCCGCGTAGCCAGTGCGCTTTGCGAGTTCCACCTGCTCCTCAACAGGGATCTCGCCACGGCCCGCTCCATTATCGAACACGAAGAGTGGCGCGTCCGCCCCATATGCGATGCCAGCGATGAGAACCAACGCAAGCATCTTCATGCGACACCCCATGGTTTCCGCATCGCGCGGTGGATCATCCTGCGCGCCGCTTCATTGCCAACAATCGTCTCCTTCTTCGGATCCCATCGCACGGGCTGTCCAGTGCGAATACAGAGTTCGGCCAACTGACTCACCATGTCGGAATGAAATGCGCCTTCAATATCTCCCACCGCGGTGGCGCCGCCACGAATCGCCTGGATCCAGTTCTGATGATGACCAGCCGTCAGCGCTTGTTGAAAGCCCTTCGGAAGCCCGGCAGGCAAGCTCGCGAGCGCGCTGTCCGGGATACGAATCTCGCCGTCACGAATGACCGATTCCATCAAACTCGAGGGATGCGTGATCACCTTTCCGTAGTTCACGATCGCCCATCCTTCGGTGCCCACGAACACTGCGCCGTTCGGCATCTTCTTCACATCGTTGCCGGCAGCGTCGCGTCCCCACACGACCGGCGGATGCGGTGCATCGGGCAACTCATGGTACGTATTGTTGTCCATGAAATCGATTGCCAGGCCATCGTCCCAGGAGCAACGCACGTTCCATTGATACGACGTGTCGAACAGTCCGTCCGCGGGAAACTTGCCCGAGCCCTCATAGCGAAGCGGCGGGTCCTTGCGGCCAACCGCCGCGGCCCAACGTTGCACCTGATCGAGCGGATGCGCGGCCCAATTCGCGATGTTGCCCAGCGTGTAGTCCGCGATGTTGAAAATGCCTCTGGGCGATTCCGTCAGGCAGCGATCCGCGCAAAACGGCTTCACCGGCGCGGGGCCGAGCCACAGGTCATAGTCGAAGCCTTTCGGCACCGGCAACACCGGCGTGGCTGAGCCTCCGGTTGCCGATGGCGGGCTCACTACATAGATGCGCTGCACTTTGCCGATCCGCCCGTTCGCAACGAGTTCGATCGCCTTCTTCGCGTCTGGAAATGCGCGCAACTCGGCGCCGTATTGAAACACCTTGCCAGCCTTCCGCACCGCACGCAGAGCCGCGAGATCCTGCTCAATGCTGACACCGAGCGGCTTCTCGCAATGCACATGCTTGCCGGCGGCGAGGGACGGAAGCAGCATCGAGACATGCCAGTGATCCTGCGACGCAATGTACACCGCATCGATGTCCTTCTGCGCGAGCAACTCGCGGAAGTCACGATACATGCGGATGCCGCGATTCGGCCGCTGAGGCTGCTGGCTGGCGTATTCCTTCTCCAGCA
>JAEUQE010000551.1 GCA_016789785.1 Bryobacterales bacterium | reverse complement strand
TGCACGCCGTTCAACTTCGACTGCCAATCCGAGCCCGCATACTTCACTTCGAACTCGCGAATGGCCGCGTCGTAGCTGGCGAGCAATTGCGCCTTCACCGCGGGTTCAACGAATGCATGCTCCATGCTGTTTCGTCCCACGCGCACCACTTCGTCCCATGTGAGATCGAAGTTGCGCACCGCGATGAAGTACTCATCGGTCAGATTGGAGTCCCACACACCCGCATCATCGGTGCTCAAGGCCACGGGGATGCCGAAGCGCAGATACTCGGGGAACGGATGCTGCGCGAAATTGTTGACGTACTCGAGCAGACGGTTGCTCACCAGACAGGTTTCTACCAGATTGCGGCCGTGGCGCAGCAACAGCATCGTGTCGGGATCGCTGATGAGGTTGAAGCCGTGGCCGACGCGTTCGGCGCCGAGCAGCAGTGTATTGCGCACCTCGCGGCCCGGCGAATCGACTTCGCCGCCGTGAATCGAGAGATGCACGCCAGGATACTTGCGGCGCAATCTGCGGAACGTGTCGAGGAAGCGCAGCGCGTGCCCTTTGTCGTTGTCTTCACGGCCCACCATGTTCACGCCCACCCAAAGGTCGCGGTTCTTGTGAACGAAGGCGTGGGCGCGGTCAAGGAGCGTTTCGGTTTCGGGGCTGAAGCGTATTACCGAAAACAGAAACCGCACCGTGACGCCAGAGGATTTCACTTCGGGCCGTTCGAGCATCGCCCTGGTCATCCGCACGAACTCGTCGCCTGCAACTGGGTTCCCTTCGATATCCACGGCGCCAAGGGGATTCGATTGTGTCTCGAGATAGCGCAGCCCTTCGCGCGCATAGCGTTGTACGTAGCGCGTGATCACTTCCAGGAGCACGTTCGGATCCTTCGCGAGCGCTGCCAGCCGTAGCACCACGCGTTCAAAGAACTCATCGCGCCCTTCGCCCGGGCGGTCGAGCCGCATCGCCGAAAGCCACTGCGAGCGCTGTTCCCCATTCATGGACCCAAGCGCGACGTACTCCGCTTTGGCGCAATCGGAAAGCCTGCGCCATTGGAATCGCGCGATGTTGTGGTAGCGGAGAAACGGCTCCGCACTATCGCTGCACGCGCTGAAGCGAAGGCGCGTGTAGAATTCGTTGCCCTTCACAACCGTTGGATCAGTGGCTGCGGCGAGCCACTCTTCGGCATAGGCCGAGAGCGTTCCGTGATGGTGCAACTCGCCGCCCTTCGGCAGATCGTACAGGAGCGCGTAGATCTGTTCGCGCGTCGCCTCCGCCTTGATCCGTTCGAATTGTGCGGCGAAGTCCTGCTGTGCGCGGGCAGACACAACAGTAACCAGGAAGAGGGCTAAGCGGAATCCCATTGCTCCTACTTTGCCAGCCGGAGATGAAGTTTCGCAATCTCCAGCATGTACCCGCCCGTGTTCTGCTTCACGCATTCCTGCAAGTGCTTCTTTGCGGTTTTCGCGTCGCCCGCCGCATCGGCATAGAGCGCGAGATAGAGATGGCCGAAGAACGCGCGCATCCGCAACTCGCGCTCCGATGGATTGCCGCGTGCGACCGCGTCCAGTACGGACTTCGTGGACGCGCGCCCGGCGTAGAGTTCGTACACCTGCATCATCGGGATGCGCTCATCGTCGCCCACGGGCAGCAATTTCTTCTGCGCTTCCTCGCGGCGGCCCAGCTTCGCCATGCACAGATACCACCAGGCGGCGTTCTCCACATCGTTGGGATTCACACTTCGATGAATTTCGAACTGCTTGCGGCCCTCGTCATACTGGCCGGCGTAGTAGTAGGCGATGCCGCGCTGCCAGAGATGGGGAATGA
Source organism: Bryobacterales bacterium (assembly GCA_016789785.1). Next base: position 644 of record JAEUQE010000551.1, on the reverse strand, counting down.
CATCCTTATTGCGGTCCGCCGCGGCGTTGAAGTCGCGAATGGAGTCGGCGATGCGCCCTTCGGCCAGCAGTTGCATGCCCCGTTCGATCAACGCACGTTCATCCAGTTGCGCAGCCATCGCGAGCGCGGATGCCGCAAGCACGGCAAGGAAGCTACTCGAGAACGATTTCATACCAAGGTGACCATTGTTGCCCATCCGCGTGAAGCCTTGCTTGCGATCCGTCCACTGCGATCGCCTCCAGACGGTTGCCCGCGCCGTCGAGCGGATAGATCTTCATCGTGCGCCCGCCCGTGTCGATCTTCACAGTGCACTCGATGCGTTCCATGTAGGTTGGCCGTGAGCCTCCGCTACGATTTCCGGAAGGCCGGTTGCTGCCGGGTTCGGGCTCGATGGTGAACCAGTCGGTTGTGCCGGGATAGTTCACCACGCGCTGCGGATTCGAGGTGCCCGGTTGGGTACGGAGGCTCTGGCCGGGAAGGGTGAACAGCAATCGTGCGGACTCCGCGAGCGGCTTGCCATCGAGAGGCGTGAGCATCGCTGCGACAAATCCGCGCGCCGATGCCGCCAGTGTCAGCGTCAGCGGGCCCGCGCTGATTTCGCGAGTGCCCGTCTGCCCGAAGATGCCTGCGACTTGTGGCGAGTG
>JAEUQE010000550.1 GCA_016789785.1 Bryobacterales bacterium | reverse complement strand
GCCAGATGTCGCATCGTCTTAAGCGCTCCTCTGCCTCATCATACGCCAGCCGATTCGCAGATAGTCGGCGCCGCTGACCAGAGTGCCGGCCGCGGCCGCCCAGATCCAGGCGTCTGCCACCCATTCGTTCACCCAGGACGACCGGTTCACCATCACAAAGAACGCGGCGCCGATTTGAAACGTGGTGCTGATCTTACCTGCCATCGTTGGCGGGAACTCGCGCACAGTGGTGCGGAGGGAGATCAGCGCCGCACCGGCGAGAATCACAAGGTCGCGCCCAAAGACGATGGCCGCAAGCCATCCCGGAATCGCGCCGGCCAGCCACAAGGCAAGATACACAATCGCCATCAGCGCCTTGTCGGCAAGCGGGTCCAACACGCGGCCAAACGCGCTATTCCACGAGAAGCGGCGCGCGAGATAGCCATCGAAGAAGTCCGTCCATCCGGCGACGAAGAAGATGGCGAGGGCTTTCCGGTAGTCAGCCTCGAAGATCGCAATGGCGCACCACGGGGCGAGCGCGAAACGGAGCAAGCAGAGGAGATTGGGAATCTGGCTCACGGGACTGCGTTGACCGGGCAAGCGCGGCGGCCCTGGACGGCGGCGCTACGCCAGCGCATGCGCCATCCGGAGAGGCTCCGGCTGAGGCATCAATTGCTCGTAGGTGATCAACTCATAGAGCGATGGATCCGACATGATCTTCGAAACCAGTGCGGCGTGCATCGCATGGCCGGCGCGTTCCGCGATCACGTGCCCGAGCAACGGCTTGCCGATCAGCGCGAAATCGCCGATGAGATCCAGCGCCTTGTGTCTGCAGCACTCGTCGCGATAGCGCAGGCCCCCGGGATTCAAAGCGCCCGTCTTATCGAAGCAGACCGCATTCTCGAGACTGGCGCCGCGAATGAGCCCCATATCCCGCATCGCATCCAACTCCCACGAGAAACCGAACGTGCGAGCCGGCGCGATTTCCCGCGCATAATGCTCGGGAGTGACTTCCATGTCCAACTGCTGCCGCCCCACCATCGGATGATCGAAGAAAATCTCGCAGGAAAGCTGAAAAGTGTCCGAGGGAACGATGGAGATGCGCTTGCCATGGGCTTCCACTTCCACCGGACGCCGGATGCGCAGATACCGCTTCCGGCGGCGATACGTGCGAATGCCCGCCTCCTCGATCAGCTTCACAAACGGCTCGCCACTGCCGTCGAGGATCGGCACTTCCAGGTTGTCGATCTCCACATAGACATTGTCGATGCCCATGCTGTAGAACACGCTCAGAAGATGCTCGGTGGTGGAGATCAGCACGCCCTGGCGCATCAGGCTGGTCGCGTAGCTCACACGCGCGACGTATCGCCAGCTTGCGGGAATGGTGAACTTGTCGAGGTCGGTTCGAACAAAGACAATGCCCGTCATCGGAGGGGCGGGGAGGATTCGAATTCTTACGGGTACGCCGTGATGAAGCCCGACACCTTCCGCTTCAACCGGCCGCTGGATCGTCGTTTCGAAGCGCACCTGCGCCTCCTTGGTAGGGTTACAGCGCAACGGCTGCTGTCACAAGTCACTATCTCACAACAAGTTAGCGCTGTCACCTGTGTCATTTTCGCAACACTCTACCGGAAAGCGGTGTATCGAAACAGTCACGTGAACAGGTGAGGCGGGTCGAGGGCTCTTCAAGGTCCGAGGGTCTATGATAGAGGGAATGTCCCGTCCGCAACTGTTCCTGATCGACGCATTCGGCTTCATTTTCCGCGCCTACCACGCCCGTGCCCGCTCCGGTGCGCCGCCCATGCGGACGAGCAAGGGGCTCTCCACCGAAGCCGTGTTCATTTTCCACAATATGATGCGGAAGCTCGGCCAGACTCACAAACCGGAGCACCTCGCCGTGGTCTTCGAAAGCATGGGAAAGACCTTTCGGGAAGAACAGTTTACGGAGTACAAGGCGAATCGGACCGAGATGCCGCCCGACCTCTCCGAGCAGATTCCCTATGTGCGCCGGTTGCTGGACGCTCAGCGGGTTCCAGTGCTCCAGTACGAGGGCTTCGAAGCCGACGACGTGATCGGGGCGATTTCGAAGCAGGCCGTGGAGCGCGGCATCGACGTGATGATCGTGTCCAGCGACAAGGACATGCTGCAACTCGTCAACGAGCACGTCCGCATGCTCAACCCCATGAAAGACGATACGATCTACGACATTGCGGGCACCGAAGCATTCATGGGCGTCCGTCCCGATCAGGTCGCCGATCTGCTTGCACTCAAAGGAGATGCGATCGACAACATCCCCGGAGCACCCGGAATCGGGGATAAAGGCGCCAAGGACCTGCTGAAGCAGTTCGGCTCCCTGAAAGCGGCGCTAGAGCGCGCGCCCGAGGTCACCAAGCGGACGTATCGCGAGAGCCTCCAGAATCACCAGGATCAGATTCTTCTGAGCCTCAAACTGGCCACGATTCATACGGACATTCCGCTCGATTGGAGCCTGGAGCAGTT
>JAEUQE010000054.1 GCA_016789785.1 Bryobacterales bacterium | reverse complement strand
GCTTGATACACTCGCAGTGTCGACCTCGTCGTCAATGAAGAGCCTGATCACAGCGTCCAGCGCCGCGGACTACCGCCATCGGGAGCGGGCCGTAGCCAATTTCGCCACCCTCGCGCCCCATCTGGCCCCCGAACTGCTCAGCCGCCTCACCTATCTGGTTGGCACATCGGCTGATCCGGATTCCGCGCTCACCTTCCTGGTGCGGCTGCTTAGCGACAAGCCCGAAGATTTCCATCGCCTCACGAATACGCCTCAGGTCCTGCTCCCGCTCATCACGGTGTTCGCCAACAGCCGGTTCCTCGCCGAGGAAATCTTGCAGCAGCCACACTGGATCGAGGAAGTCGTGCTGGATGGCGATCTGCACCGGCATCTGAGTTCCGAAGAGATGGAGATGATGCTGGAGCAGTTCCTGCTGAAGGGCGGATCCGGCGTGCCCTCAGCCCTGCATCTGGCGCAGTTCCGGCGTCAGCAGATTCTGCGCATTCTGCTGCGCGACATTTCGGGTTTGTGCAACCTCGCCGAGACCACCGAAGAGCTGTCCAATCTCGCCGATGCCATCCTCAACGTCACCTACTGCCATCTTCGCGATGAGCTGATCAAGAAGCATGGCGTACCTCGGTATCAGGATGCCGATGGCAACTCGCGAGTTTGCGAGTTCAGCGTCATCGCACTCGGCAAGCTCGGCGGCGGCGAGTTGAACTACAGTTCGGACATCGACTTGATGTTCCTTTACTCGGCAAACGGTGAGACCGACGGGGAGCGCTCCATCACCAACAAGGAGTTCTTCAAGAAGGTCGCCAACCAGTTCACGGCACTGCTTTCCACCTACACCTCCGAGGGTCTGTGCTATCGCGTGGATCTGCGTTTGCGTCCCGATGGCAAACTCGGCGAAGTGTGCATTTCACTCGAAGGCGCCGAGAAGTACTATCAGCAACGGGCGCGCGACTGGGAATTGCAGATGCTGATCAAGGCGCGCGTCGCCGCGGGTGACAAGTCTCCAGGGCGCCGGCTGCTGGAATTCGTGGAGCCGCTCACCTACTCCTCCACGCTGGACTTTTCGGCGGTGGAAGCGGTGTCGGTGACACGCGAGCGGATCCAGGAGAAGCTGAATCAGCGCCGCGGGACGAAGGAAGTGGACATCAAGCTCGCGCGGGGCGGCATCCGCGATATCGAGTTTCTCGTGCAGTGCCTCCAGCGTCTGCATGGCGGCCGCGAGCCTTGGGTGCGCCACGGGGCGACGCTGCACTCTCTGTTCCGTCTGCGCGATAAGAACCTGCTCAGCGACGTGGAACACTCCCGGCTTGCCTCGGCTTACGAGTTCCTCCGCCATCTCGAACACCGGCTCCAATTCGAGGACGATCGCCAGACCCACACGTTGCCGCAGGATCGTGAAGCGATCGGCGTGCTGGCGCGTCGTATGCCAGCCACGGAACTCGGCAGCCAGCCTTCCGCCGATAAGCTTCTCTCACGCCTTCAGCAGCATTTCGAAGAAGTGCGCGAGTTGTACGAGCGTGTGATTCACGCCCATCAGGCAATGTACTACTACGGAACATCGGCAACGCCGGCATCGGGAAACAAGCCCGCGAGCGCGCCGGCCGAGCAGGTGTTCGTCGAGCCCGCGGACAGTAATCTGGTCCGCTTTCTTGATCAGCGCGCACCCCAACTCGCCTCGGCCGTGAGCCGCGCGGGAATGAAGCGCGGAACTCGTACCCTGGAGCGCTACCTGGAGTGGATTGTTCCGAATCCGGAGTGGCTCGAATGGCTGAATTCGGATTCCGTGCTCACCGGCTATCTGCTCGACATCTTCGAACACAGCCCTTACTTCTCCGAACAGATGATGCGGTTCCCCGAGTTGCTGCTCGAGTTGAAGCGGATGCGCGAATCGCCAGGGCACGACGCGACAATTGAGGAGGCCGACGCACTCGAAGATGCGAATGATCTGCGGAAGTTCTTCCGTCGTGAGATGTTTCGCATTCAGGCCGAGAGTATCTGCCTGGGAACGCCCGTATTTAACACGCTGATTCGTACTTCTTCGCTCGCCGACGCAGCCATCCGCGCCGCGTATCGCATTGCCGTTGAGCAAACGCTGTTGACCCATCCCCCAGCCACTGGAAACTATCGCGCAAGTGACCAGATGATGGTGGTCGCGCTCGGACGGCTCGGGATGCGCGAATTCGACCTGGCCTCCGACGCGGATCTCGTATTCGTGCTGCGTGACGCCGATGCCGGCGAACATCAGTTCTGGACGCGCGTGGCACGCACCATGATTGATCGCCTGTCAGCCTATACGGGCGAAGGCGTGATGTTCTCCGTGGATACCCGCCTCCGTCCGAACGGGCGCGAAGGCGAACTGGTGCAGACGGAGAATAGCTACAAGGAGTACTTCGAGAGCCGCGCCGAAGCATGGGAGGGAATCACCTACATGAAGGCGCGCGCGGTGGCCGGCGGCATCGAACGAGCCACGGAGTTCCTGAGCGAGTTGCAGGATCTCGATTGGCGGCGCTACGGACAGAGCGGCCGGTCACAAAAACAGTTGCGGCAAATGCGCCTCCGGCTGGAGCGGGAACAAGGCGCTGACAACGACCTCAAGGCCGGCCGTGGCGGCTTCTATGACATCGACTTCGCGCTGCTGTTCCTGCGCTTGAAGGGCGCCGGAATCTTTTTCAAAGTGCTGAACACACCGGCGCGCATTGATGTCATCGAGAAGATGGGCCACCTGGAACGGGCCGATGCAGCCTTTCTCCGGGATGCCGCCTCCTTCTATCGCGCGCTCGATCATGGCCTGCGCGTGATGGTCGGTCAAGCAGAAGGGTCGCTTCCTAAGTCACAATCTCAGTTAGACATGTTAACAGCACTTGTTGGACGTTGGACCTCGGAGCACTTGCACGACCAGCCACTCGAGGCAGAGCTGGCTCAGATCCGCGACCGCACTCGCGAATTCTTTGACCGGTTGTTCACTGCATGAGGGACATGCTGACGACGGTCCGTATGCGTCTCGCACTGGGCTTGCGCGTCCTTTCGTGGGTGGCGATTCTGCTGGTGTGCGCACCTTCGTCGCGCGCCATCGAAGCGTCCCCGCTCGACATGGCCTTCGACAAGCTCTACCGGCTCGACTTCGCGGGCGCGCAGAATGCCATCACCACGCACATCGAGCGCAATCCCCGCGACCCGCTCGGTTACGGCATGCGATCGGCGGCCTATCTGTTCTACGAACTCGACCGGCTGTCGATTCTCGAAAGCGAGTTCTTCGGCAACGACAAGCGCATCGCGGAGAAGAAGAAGCTGCATGCGGATCCGAAGGTGCGGGAAGAACTGATGGGCGCGATCGCAAAGGCACGGCAATACGCCGATGAAGCTTTCAAGAAAGATGCCAACGACAAGAACGCGTTGTTTGCGATGTGCGTGGCCGCGGGCATTCAGACGGATTACCTTGCACTGGTGGAGAAACGCCAGCTTGGCAGCCTGAGCTATGCCAAAGAGTCGCACAAGTGGGCTCTGAAACTGCTCTCCGCGGATTCGCAGTTCTATGACGCTTACCTCACCACGGGCGTCAGCGAATACCTCCTTGGCAGCGTTCCGTTCTTCGTGCGCTGGATTGTGCGATTTGAGAAGACGGAAGGTTCGAAGTCCGTGGCGGTGCGCAATCTGGAACTCGTGTCGAAACAGGGCCGTTACTTCAAGCCGTTCGCGAAGGTGTTGCTCTCGATCATCCATCTGCGTGAGAAGCGCCCGCTGGAAGCGGAGAAGCTTCTGCATGAGTTGCACCACCAGTTCCCTGAGAACGCGCTGTTTAAGAAGGAACTCGACAAGCTGGCGAGCCGCCGCAAAATCTCGAGTGGTGGCAACTGACCGGGCTCAGTTCGGCGTATCAAAAGCTCAGTCGCATGTTTCTTGTGGTACTCCCGAACCCTATCCGCAACTCGTCGCAGTCCGGGGTGTCGGCTTGAGAGGCGATATGTCACGCGTTGGCGCGTGCGCTACTGCGCCTTAGCGCTCATCAAGATATGAGACCGAGATCATAAAGGTGGACTATGGTTAAGACCGCTCCATCACGATCCCCTCGCGCACGCACTCGTCAATCGCGGCATCATCCATTTGCAGAAGTTCCTTCAACGCTTCCCGCGTGTGCCCGGCGGCGAGCGGTGCCGCCTCACGCACACGGCCCGGCGTTTCACTGAACTTGATCGGCGCCCCCGTCACGCGCACATCGCCCGCCGTCGCATGCCGCACCACGGGAAACATGTCACGCGCGGCGGCCTGCGGGTCCTCGCTCACTTCACGGAGATCGCGAACCGGACCGCACGGCACGCCACCCGCGCGAAGCGTCGCCATCCACTCCGCCGTGGTCTTCTCACGAAACATCGCCGCGAGCACCGGCTCCAACGTCCCGCGATTCTTCACGCGCAACGGATTCGTCAGGTAGCGCTCATCTGATGCAAGTTCCGGCATGCCGATCGTCTCGCAGAACTGTTGCCACAGCTTTTCGCTCGCTACGGCGATGGCGAGTTCGCCGTCCGAAGTGCGGAACGTGCGATACGGAACAATGGTCGCGAAAGCCGTGCCCAGCGGGCCCGGCACGTTGCCCGATCCAAACAGATTCGCGAAATTCGAACACATCGCCGAGACCATGGCATCCAGCATCCCAACATCGACAAACTGCCCGCGTCCCGTGGTTTCGCGCGCTCGCAGCGCCATCAGGATTCCGATCAGCGCCGCCATGCCCGCCGTGATGTCGGCCACCGAATGCCCGCATCGCGCGAGCGATTCCGGACCGGTGCCCGTCACGCTGATCAGCCCGCTGGTCGCTTGCAGGATGAGATCCATGGCAGGCTCATCGCGCGATGGACCATCCTGGCCATAGCCCGAGATGGAGCAATACACAAGTCTCGGATTGAGCGTGGCGCACTCCTTGTAGCCAAGCCCGAGACGTTCCAGCGCACCGGGGCGAAGATTCTCAATCAGCACATCGGCCTTCTCCACCATCGCCCGGCACAATTCGAGTCCGCGCGGATGCTTCAGGTTGATCGCGACGCCTTTCTTTCCGGTATTCACTCCAAGGAAATACGAGGCTTCCCCGCCCTGAAACGGCGGCCCCCAGGTGCGCCCCATGTCGCCCGTGCCGATGCCTTCGATCTTGTAAACCTCGGCACCATAGGTGGCCATCAGCATGGTGCAGTACGGGCCCGCGAGGGCGTGCGTGAAGTCGAGGACACGGAGATTGTCGAGAGGCGAGGTCATGAGGGATCGCTCCATGCTAACTTACTCGGAAGTGTCAACGAGGAGCCCTATCATGGAACAACGAATCCGGTGCGCGTGGTGTGGTACCGACGAGATGTACGTGCGGTATCACGACGAGGAGTGGGGCGTGCCAGTACACGACGACCGGCATCTCTTCGAGATGTTGAACCTCGAAGGCGCGCAGGCGGGCCTTTCCTGGAGCACCATTCTCAAGAAGCGTGAAGGATATCGCAAGGCCTTTGCGAACTTCGACGCCGTCAAGGTTGCACGGTTCAAGGAAGACAAGCTCGAACGCCTGATGCAGGACGCGTCGATTGTTCGCAACCGTCTCAAGATCCACGCGGTTGCCGATAACGCACGCGCCTTCCTTGCCGTCCAAAAGGAGTTCGGCAGTTTCGATCGCTACATCTGGAGCTTCGTGGATGGCAAGCCGGTGGTGAATCACTTCCGAACACTGAAGGAAGTGCCCGCGAAGACGCCCATCAGCGACGCAATGAGCAAGGATCTGAAGAAACGCGGCTTCCGGTTCGTCGGATCCACCATCTGCTATGCCTTCATGCAGGCCGTCGGCATGGTGGATGATCACATCGCCGATTGCTGGAGACGCACAGGCTGACTACAATCAAGATGCAATGTTGCGCAGATCTTTTCTACATACCCTCGCGGGCGCATCGGCGGCATCCACGCTTCACGCCGCGGGCGAACGTCCGAATATCATCTTCATCCTCGCGGACGACATCGGCTATGGCGACCTGAGTTGCTATGGCGCAACCAAAGTCAAAACACCGAATGTGGACAAACTTGCCGCGCGCGGCGTTCGCTTCACCGACGGACACTCATGCTCCGCCACATGCACGCCGACACGATACGGACTCATGACCGGCCAGTATCCATGGCGCAAGAAGGGCACGGGCATTCTGCCCGGTGATGCCGCAATGATCATCGAGCCAGGCAGCACCACACTCCCTTCCATGTTGAAGCGTGCCGGCTACTCAACTGGTGTGGTTGGCAAGTGGCATCTCGGCCTCGGCGCGGGCTCCATTGACTGGAACGGCGAGATCAAACCAGGACCACACGAGATCGGCTTCGACTACAGCTTCCTGGTGCCCGCAACCGGCGATCGTACGCCATGTGTGTACGTGGAGAATCAGCGAGTGGTTGGTCTTGATCCCAAGGACCCGATCAAGGTCAGCTACAAGGAACCGCTCACCGAGGAGCCGACCGGCCGCGAGCGTCCTGATCTTCTGAAGATGAAGCTGACGCACGGCCACGACATGACCATCATCAACGGCATCAGCCGCATTGGCTACATGAGCGGGGGCAAGGCCGCACGCTGGGTGGATGAAGACATGGCCGACGTGCTTGCGGGGCGCGCGGCGCGCTTCATCGAACAGCGCCGCAAAGATCCGTTCTTTCTCTACTTCGCGACACACGACATCCATGTGCCTCGCGTACCGCACCGCCGGTTTGCCGGCACTTCGCAATGCGGGACTCGCTGCGATGCGATTCGTCAGTTCGACTTCCAGATCGGCCGCGTAATGGAGACGCTGGACAAGTACAAGCTCACGGACAACACCTTGATTGTTCTGTCCAGCGACAACGGTCCCGTACTCGATGATGGATATGCGGACCGCGCCGTAGAGGATCTCAACGGACATCAGCCCGCGGGTGTTCTTCGTGGCGGCAAATACAGCAACTACGAGGGTGGCACGCGGGTTCCGTTCGTGGCGTCGTGGCCGAAGCGGATCAAGCCGGGTGTGTCGGATGCGTTGGTCTGTCAAATCGACATGCTCTCGTCATTGGCTGCACTCACGAGTCAGAAACTCGAAGCGAACGCCGCACCTGATAGCATCAACGTGTTGCCCGCGCTGATTGGCGAGTCGAAGCAGGGACGTGATCACCTGGTGGAACACGCACAATCACTCGCGATTCGCAAAGGCCACTGGAAGTTGATTCCGAAAAGCGAGGCGCCGGCGCCGAAGAAGAAGGGCAACCGCGTCACGGAATTGTTCGATCTCTCGAAGGATCTCGCGGAAACGGCCAATGTCGCGGATCAGAATCCCGCGGTGGTTGAGGATTTGTCCGCGTTACTGAAGAAGATCGAGACGAGCGGACGAAGCCGGCCGTAGATCTTCCTGGATCACGAACTGCGGTTCCACTTCAGGAACCATTCGACCGCGGCGTCCATCGCGTCGGGATTCACACGATGCCCCGTGCGCGGTTGCAGCAGGAACCGGAAGTGGTCTTCCGCGCGCGCCGCGGTATACGCGGACTTCGCGGCGTCGATGCATTGCATCAAACCGGGAAGCGGCGTGCGTGCATCGGAGTCGCCATTGATCACCAGCAGGGGCCGTGAGGCAATGCGCGGCAGCATACGAGGTGCATCGAAATCGGAGTGGATGCCGGGCGCAACACGGTCATAGAATCTTCTCAGGAACGCTGCGTCCACGGCGGAGCCCTCATCCTTGGCTGCCGCATCCAGCGCCGCCCGAAACGTGCCTGCACGCGATTGCCAGGCATCATTGTCGAGCGCCCATCGAAAGCTCTGCACTCCGATGCACGGGACCGCAACGCGGATCCGAGGGTCGATGGCAGCGGCAAGATACAATTCCATGCCACCCTTCGAAAAGCCAATCGCGCCGGTGTGTGAAGAATCGATATCGGAGCGCGTGGCAAGATAGTCGATGAGCCGCATCACGTCCCAAACCGTGTCGTAAAGGAACGGATGTTCTCCAGAGCCGCGATACGCGCGCAGGATTGCATCTACATACTCCGCCGAGCCCTTGCGCGCCGTTGTGCGCTCGCCATGATAGCGCCCATCGATCGCGACCGCCGCAAAACCACTGCTCGCGAGACGCCGCAGCAATGGGAGTTGCCCTTCCTTGTTTCCGCCAGTGCCGTGCATCGCGATCACCACCGGCAACGGCGCACGCACGGACTGCGGTTTCAGCAGCAAGCCGGGCACACGTTGATTCGCTTCCGATGCGAACGTGAAGTGCTGTTGCGCAATCGTGCCGTCAACGGACAGATCCTTCGTGGCCGGCGCAAGTGGAACCGCGGGGCGACGAATCAGCCGCAAGAGCGGATGTTCCGCTTGTGCCCTGACGATGGCGGGCATAGCCGTGAAAGTGAGCAGGTCGCGGCGGCGCATTCTCAAAAGTAGAACTTTACACCAAGTTGGATGATGCGGGGATCGCGCGCAGCATTGGGCTCGCCAAAGTACTGCCCAAGTTGCAGCGCCGATGCCGCGGGCCGAAGATTGTTGGTCACCGTAACGTTGGGCCACACGTTGAACACACCGGCTCCGATCACGCCATTCGAAGTCACCCATTGCGCACCCGAATTCACGCCAACGAAGTGTGTGGTGTTGAATGCGTTGAACATCTCCAAACGAACTTGAATCATGCGCCGTGTTTCGCCGCCGAGCGGGAAATTCTTGAACACGCTCAAGTCATGGTTCAGGAAGCCGGGCAGACGCAGATAGGTGCGCGGATACGGTCCGATGTCGCCAATGTTCGGAGCCGTGAAGGCAGCCGGATTGATCTCGATGCCATCACCTTGCATCGCCGCGCCGCCGGCACGGTAAGGGCGCACGGGAAGGTTGTATGAGCCGACAATGCGTTGCGCTGCGTTCACGCCCTGAATGCCCATGCCGAGTTCGAACGGCGTGCCGCTGTAGTAAAGCGAAATGCCCGAGATCTGCCAGTTGTCGAAGATCGCTTTCGCGAATCCGTGACCTTTGAACATTCCACTGCCCTTCGGCACGTCGATCACGTAGTTCGCGGTGAACACGTGCGTGCGGTCATAGTCGGCAAGCGAATAGTCGTAACCGCGAGTGTTGTAGGGATGGTTGCCTTCGAAGTCGGTATCCGCTGTATTGAAGGCGCGAGAGAGCGTGTATGCGAGGCCGAACGTCGCGAACCGCCCCATCCGGCGCTGCAGCGACACCTGCAGCGAATGATAGTTCGAAGAGCCCGACGCCTCGCGGTAGTTGAGATCGGTGAAGCCGCGGTAGGGGCGCAGGAAGTCGACCGGCAGCGCGCGCGTTCCGGAAAAAGCAAAGCCCGCGCGCCGGTACGCATCCTGCAGACCGGGCTCCTCGGCAGGGATCACATTGTTCGGATACTGCGCCGGATCCTGTGCCGAGCGCTGGAACGTGGTGAAGTATGGAACCGCGTTAAGGTTGCGAGACTGCATGAGATTGCGTGCCTGCGTGGAGACGAACGCCACATCAAGGATCGTGCCTGACCCGATGTTGCGCTGCACGCTCATGGAGTAGCTCATCACACGCGGGGTCTTCACCGATCGTGGGAAGCCCACCATGCTCGTCGGGGCCTGCGTGCCGCTTCCGGCCACCGTCAGTTGATCCAGCGTGCCGAACAGCAGGCGCTGCACAATGTTGGTGGGCGGCGTGTTCACCGTCGCGATGGCGATGTTGTTCTGCACGCGGTCAAAGGAGATTCCGAAGCCGCCGCGCACTACGGTCTTGTTGTCACCGAAGGGGCTCCAGGCGAAACCAAAGCGGGGGCCGAGGTGCAGCCCTTGTCCGTCGAATCCACCTCTGGGATAGTTGCCGTCGCGCAGCGGCACGATCCCGTTCAACGGATCGCCGGAGTTCGGCACCATGAGTCCGATGAACGCCGCAGGCTGCGTGTTGGCCAGCGTAGGAGTCGCAGGAATGCCCGCTGGGTCGATGGCGCGCCGCTGTCCCCCGGCCAGAATCGGCATGTAGAGACGCGGTGCTTTCGCCGGATCGAAGCGGTCCGGCACGAACACATTGCCGTTGCTGTTGATATCGAATTGTGGCGGCAGGAAGCTGACGCGCAGCCCGAGGTCGAGAGTAAGGTTGCGGCGCACCTTCCAGGTGTCTTGTGCAAACAACTCGACGTCGTAGTAGCGGATCACGGCGATGGGCGTGCGGGTCGCTTGCTGAAACTGAGTGTAGACTCCCAGCAGAGCGTTCGAGTAGGGGTGCTGCGTGTTCAGCGGGTTGTTTACATCGTTATTGAAGTTGATGTCGCCGTTCACCGCGTTGCGCGGCTGAAACTCGAAATCGGTACGCATGAAGATCCCGCCGAACTTCATCGAGTGGCCGCCCTTGAACCAGGAAACGTTGTCGCTCAGGCTGAAGGTTGGGTTGCCGGAACTCGCCGGCGACGGCCCCAGAGCCATGGTGGGAAAGGCCTGCTGCGCAATGCCGCCGAAGGTCATGCTCGGAATGAGATCGCTGCCGGACTCAGCCTTGAACAACAACGGAAAGGTCATGTTGTAACGGGCTCGCTGGAGACCGTCGTCCACGAAACTCGGCTTCGTCAGGCTGCGCGTCGGCGCGAACAGGAACTCATTCACCACGGTTGGCTTGATGTTGGTGAGGAAGTTGATGGCGATGTTGCGCGGGTCCTGCGTCTGCTTGATCACGGCCAACGGGAAATTGTAAGTGATGTTGTTCGCGCCGCCGTAGGGCTGTAGCTGGCTTTCTTTGTTTGAGATGTACCGCCCGTACAAGCGCATTTTCTGACTGATGTTCCAGTCGATACGCAGAATGTCTTCCCTGCGCGGCCGTTCGGAAGAAAGCTGCGAACTGTAGTTGTAGCGCTGCCCGCCGGTCGTGTCATTGGGCAGAGGAATTACGCTCAGCAACGCCGGCCCATCACGGAAGAAACGGCTTCGTGGAATGATGTTGCCCGGAAAGCACCCCGCTGCCGCCGTCGCCGCACAAGCCTGCCCGGCGAGTGGATCGCGAATGAACACTGGGTTGCCGTTGCCATCGGTGGTTTGCGAGAAGTTGCCCCCGCGCTCCAGTTCGGTGGGAACGCGAAGAGTACGAGCACCCTGCGGGATCAACTGCTCATACCATTCCTGCGCCCAGAAGAAGAACAGTTTGTCGCGGTCACGATTGAAACCGGTACCCGGGATGCGAACCGGGCCGCCGATGTCGTAGCCGTAGTAATCGTAGCGGTACAACTGCCGCGGCAGTCCCTGCGCGTTGCTGAAGAAGTTGTTCGCGTTCAGCGAATCATGCCGGCGGAAGTAGCGTGCGCCGCCATGAAACTCGCGAGTACCGTTGCGGGTAGTGTAGATGAGCGATGCCCCACCAGCCTTGCCAAACTCAGCTTGATAGTTCGACGTGAGCACGCGCACTTCCTGCAAAGCATCCGGATTCACGGTGACGTGCACGCGTTGCCGCGCGCCTGTGATCACGTTTGAGGCACCATCAATCGACACTTCGTTCTGCGTGCCGCGCCCACCATTCGCGTTGAAGTCGCGCAGTCCACCATCGGAAGACACCTGCCCACTGACATTCGAAACAACGCCGGGCACCACCTTCATCAGGTCGAGGATGTTGCGGCCATTCAGCGCGAGATCCTTGATCTGACGGTTGGTGATGATCTCGGACCGCTCGCCGGACTCACTTTTCAGTTGGAGCCGGCCTGCGTCGGCCGACACCGTGACCGCTTCCGCCTGTGCCTGCACTTTCAGTTCGATGTCGAGCGCTGTTCGCTCGCCGATACGAAGCACGACTTCCCGCACGGTCACTACAGCGAAGCCTCGCGCTTCTGCTTTCACGGTGTATGCGCCCGGAGGCAGCAGGGGCAATACGTAGAGACCCTCGTCATTGGACTCCGCCCGCAGAGTGAATGCGGTCGCGTTGTTTCGCGCTTCGATCGAAGCGCCTGGAATCGCCGCGCCGGATGGATCCAGCGCGCGCCCCGTCAGCGTCGCATTCATGGTTTGCGTCCGCAGTGGAGCGGCAGCGAGGAACAGGCCCAGAGCAAGCAAGACTATCCGCATCATGGCATCCTTGGGGTTCGCGATCAGCTTGGGTGATTATATACGCTGTCATGCGAAGGATGTCCGCGGCCGGCACTCGTCCCAAAAGACTCGTCTCGGTGCAGGGCGAGGTGAACGAAAATGCGCGGCCAAGGCAGGGTCGCGAGCCGGGCGGAAGATCACGGGTCGAGCGCTTATGATCCACCAGTGGCGATTCGCCGACCCCTGGCACGGGCCTCGCCAAGAGTGTCGAGGCGGCAGACTGAAGTCTGCGTTACCGTTGCCGGTGCCGGCCGCGTCTTGGATCAGGCCGTCACGCGATCGGACACCGCCTGCACCACGCTCTCCACCTCGGCGCGATACTGAGCAAGCAGTTCAGGCGTTGTCGCCTCGAAGCGCATCACCAACACCGGCTGTGTGTTCGACGCACGCACCAGCCCCCAACCTTGATCAAAGATCATGCGCACACCGTCGACATCAATCACCGGACGCCGCCCTCGATAGTGATCCGCCACGCCCTGCACGATGGCGAACTTGGTTTCATCGGAGCAATCGAAGCGGATCTCCGGAGTGGTGACCGTCCGCGGCACGCCTTCCAGTTGCGCGCTCAGCGGCTTGCCCGACACCGCCACGATCTCGATGAGACGGCACGCCGCGTACAGCGCGTCGTCATAGCCAAGATAGCGATCGGCGAAGAACATGTGCCCCGACATCTCGCCGGCTAGCTCGGCATGCTCTTCCTTCATCTTCGCCTTGATGAGTGAATGGCCGGTCTTGTACATGATCGCGTTCGCACCCAGGCGCCTCAACTCGTCGTACATCACCTGCGAGCACTTCACTTCACCAATGAACGTGGCGCCGGGCTTGCGAGTCAGGATCTCACGCCCATAGATCAGCATGAGTTGATCGCCCCATACCACTTCGCCCGTTTCCGTGATGGCGCCAATGCGGTCGCCATCGCCATCGTACGCAATCCCGACTTCGGCGCCATGCTTCGCAACCGCCGCCTTCAGATGATCGAGATTGTGTTCCACCGTCGGATCGGGATGATGGTTTGGGAAGCTGCCGTCCATGTCGAAGTAAAGCTCGACGGCCTCGACGTTCAGCTTTTGCAGAAGCTTGTGCATTGCAGGTCCCGCGGCGCCGTTGCCCGCATCAATCACAACACGAACGCGGCGCTGAAAGTCGAACTGCGACGCCACCATGTCGACATACGCGTCGCTCACGTCGGCTTCGCTCAGCGTTCCCTGCCCCGTGGCGAACTCGCCGGACTGAATGATGCGCAACACGTCCTGAATCTGCGCGCCATAGATCGTCGACTTACCGAGCATGGTTTTGAAACCGTTGTACTCGGCCGGATTGTGGCTGCCCGTGATCATCACGCCGGCGTCCGCGTGCAGATGAAACACTGAGAAGTAGAGCAGCGGCGTTGGCACCTTGCCAATGTCGGTGACGTTGCAGCCTGTCGACAACAGGCCCTTCAACAGGGCGTCGCGAAGACGGCCACCACTCAGGCGGGCATCACGGCCAAGATTGACCTTCGTTGCACCCTGCCGCAGCAGATAAGTGCCGATGCCACGGCCCAGTCCTTCCACGCCCTCACTGTGGAGATCGGAATCGGCGATCCCACGGATATCGTACTCGCGAAAAATGTTCGGGTTCAGCATGCGTTAGTAACCGTTGGTGCGATAGAGATCCACGATCTCCTGAATCATTGCCTTCTCCGCCTGCGTGACATCCTCCAGCGGAGGACGCACCGCGCCACCTTTCAGCCCCATGAGGTCCATCATCGTCTTCATGACGCTGACTTCGTAGCCTTTCTTGCGATCGCGCAAGGCATACAGCGGATGCACGTACTTCGCCACCAGATCATTCAGCGTGGCAAAATCGCGCTTCAATCCGGCCGCCGCCATCTCGAGCGAAAGCTTCGGCGACACGTTGGAGATGCTCGATGTATAGGCCTGTACGCCGACCGAAAAGTACGGCACAATGCAGTCGTCGCCCAACCCGCCAACCCACGCCAGCCGGCTGCCGACCTTCGCCATGATGCGTGAGTACTTGCGCGCATCGCCCTGCCCGTCCTTCCAGATATCGAGCGTAGGCACCTTGTCGCAGAGCCGCGCCACCATATCGGGAGTGAATACGGCCCAGTCACGGCTGTAGATGGCAAGCGGCAGCGAAGTCGCGCGGCCGATGGCTGCGTAGTAATCGTAGAGCCCTTCGGCAGGCGCGTTCGTGTAGTAAGGGGGCATGCAGAGCAATGCATCGGCGCCCGCCTGCTCCATCTCCCGGGCCATCTGCACGGCGATCGGTGCGTTGAAACCAACACCGCCAACCACGGGCATCTTGCCATCCGTCACAGCTACCGTCCGCCGCACCACCTCGATGTTCTCGCCCGGCGTCATCGAGTACATCTCGCCGGTTCCGCCTGCCGCCACCAGCGCGCAGAACGGATGCTTCAACATGTCGAGCACGTTGAACTCGAGCGCTTCCAGATCAAGCGAGAGATCGGATTTGAATGGGGTCACGGGGAATCCGAAGACGCCGTGCAACTTGTCACGCAACATTTTTCACTCCGTTTGTTTTGGGCTATGGATTGGCCAGCGCGCTGCGCTTTCGGCCGAACAGGAAGTAGATCACGAGTCCCAGCGCGAGCCACGCAAAGAAGCGAAGCCACGTTTGCAGCGGCAGGCTCAGCATCAGGACGAAACAGAAGATGATGGAGAGAATCGGAATCAGCGGCACCAGCGGAACGCGAAAGCCGCGCTTACGTTCCGGCTGCTTCTTGCGAAGCACCAGCACGCCCGCCGATACCAGCGCGAAAGCGAACAGTGTGCCGATGTTCGAAAGGTCGGCGAAGGTGCCGATATCCCAAATCCCGCCTGGAATCCCGACAACGAAGCCTGCCACCCAGGTAGAAACGTGCGGCGTCTTGTACCGTGGATGGACTTTCGAGAACAAACCCGGCAGCAAGCCATCGCGCGACATCGCGAACCACACGCGCGCCTGCCCATATTGGAAAACCAGCAGCGAACTCAGCATGCCGAACAGCGCGCCCGTGGTCACCAAAGCAAGCGCGTTCTTGAAGCCGAGTTGCTGCAGCGCGTTCGCCACCGGAGCCGCGTTGTTCAGGGTCTTCCAGTTCTGCACGCCTGTCAGCACCAGCGACACCGCGATGTAAAGCACCGTGCACACCAGCAGCGAAACGATGATGCCGAACGGCAGATCGCGCTGCGGGTTCTTGCACTCCTCACCGGCTGTCGAGACCGAGTCGAAACCGATGTAGGTGAAGAACACGATGGCGCCGCCCGTCAGCACACCGGAGAAACCGTTCGGCATGAACGGCGTCCAGTTTTCCTGCTTCACGGAGCCGAACGCGGCAAACACGAAAATCAGAATGGCCGCGATCTTGATCACCACCATGACATTGTTCGCGCCCGCGCTCTCACGCACTCCGCGCACAAGCACCCACGTGATCAGCATCAACACGAGAAACGCCGGTAGATTGAACCAGCTTCCCGTCAATTGGCCGCCCGCGAAGATGGGCTCCGAAAGCTCCTTCGGCAAGTGAAACCCGAAGATCCCTTCGAGAAACTTGTTGAAGTACGCTGAGAAGCCCACGGCCACCGCCATGTTCGACACTGCGTACTCCAGAATGAGGTCCCAACCGATAATCCAGGCAAAGATCTCGCCCAGCGTGGCATAGCTGTAGGTGTAGGCGCTTCCGGCAATCGGGATCATGGAAGCGAGTTCGGCATAGCAAAGCCCTGCCAGCCCGCACACCAAGGCCACCAACAGGAATGAAAGTGCGATGCCGGGGCCGGCTCCCGGCCTCCCGATCTGCGAGATCGCGTTCGGCCCGTTCATCAGAATATCCAGCACGGGAGCATGCAGCAGCGACGGGAAACTCAGTGTTTCGCCCGCCGCCGCCGTGCCCGTGAGAATGAAGATACCGGACCCGATCACTGCGCCAATGCCGAGCGCGGCCAAGCTCCACGGTCCCAGCGTCCGGGCGAGGCTTCGCCCTTCCTGCTGGCTGGAAGCAATCAGCGCGTCGATGTTCTTGGTCCGCAGAATCTGGCTCATGAGAGGCCTTCACGGAGATGCGGTCATCCGCGACTTCCCGTCGCGCATGACACGCCGTGTTAGCGCTTCCGCTGACCTTTGGACTGGTGTTGGACCTTCTTCTTGAGCGACCCGCGGGCGTGCTTGCGGGCTGCCTTCGGGGGCGCTTCCTTGCGGGCCTTCCGCTTCAGTGCCTTGCGCTCTGCTGCATCAGTAACGTTCTTCGTATTCATAGTTCTAGTCTGCGAGTCCTGCGTATTTTGCGATCAGTTTCTTTAACCCGTATCCGGGAAAATGCACCGTGACTTTCGCGTCGGGCCCTTCGCCCTCCACCTTCACGATGCTGCCACGTCCGTAGTTCGGATGCGTGACCACGGCTCCTTGCGAGAGCTTCGATTTCTTGGGCGCCTGCTTGGCCGCCGCACTGGCAGGTGCGGGCCGCGCCGGAGCGGCAGCAGCCACCGGTTTCTGGGCAGGCTGCGGATTCTGCGTCGCACTGGGCGGCCGCAGATTCGCTGGAATGTTGCGCTCCTTGAAGAAGTTCGCAACATTCTCCACCGAATTGTATGTCTTTCCAGTGTAGAGGTTCTTGCGTACCGAGTGCCGGACCTCGAACTGCTCGCTGAACAGATCCACCTCGCGTCCGCCAATCGCTCCACCAAGCTTCTTCACCGTCTGCGGCGGCACCTCACGGAGAAAGCGCGAGGGAATACTGGGCTCGGGCGGGCTGCCTCCAAACTTGCGGCGCATGCGTGCCCATGTGAGATAGAGTTGCTTCTCCGCTCGCGTCATCGCGACGTAGCACAGCCGCCGTTCCTCTTCGATCATCGCCGTCGAGTCAATGGATCGCTTGTGAGGGAACAAACCCTCTTCCATCCCCGCGACGAACACCACCGGAAACTCAAGACCCTTGGCGTTGTGCATCGTGAGTAGCGAGACCTGCGCCTTCTCGTCCACCTGATCCGCATCACTCACGAGTGCCGCGTGATCCAGAAAGTCGGACAGCGATTCGCCACGCTCCGCGGCTTCCGATGCGGCGTTGATCAACTCCGCGATGTTGGCCTGCCGCGCCTCGCCATCCTCGGTGCGATCCTGATCGAGCATCATCTTGTAGCTGGTGCGCTCGTAAATCGCTTCCAGCACGTCGTCCACGCGCTTGCCTGCCGCGCCGGTGCGCAGGTCGAGTATCATGTCGCGAAACGCGGCCAGCGCCGCACTGGCGCGTGCGCTCATCTCGTGCTGTTCCAGCGCCCGCTGCAACGCATCCCAAAGGCTGATGTTGTGCTCGATCGAGCTATGCTCCAGCGCCTCGGTCGTGCTCTTACCGATTCCCCGCGCCGGTGTGTTGATGATGCGCATCAGGGCCATGTTGTCGCTTGGCGTCGTCAGCAGACGCAGGTACGCCAACATGTCCTTGATTTCGGCGCGTTGATAGAAGCTCAGGCCGCCGATCACCTTGTACTTGCGGCCGTGACGGCGGAGCGCTTCTTCAATCATGCGCGACTGGAAGTTGGTGCGATACAGCACCGCGATCCGAGTTTTGCGGTCGTCGCGAATTGCCTTCTCCACCATATCGGCAATGAAGAACGCTTCCGCATCGGAGTCCATCGCCTCATACACGATGACTTTGTCGCCCTGCGCACCAGCCGTCCACAGATTCTTCCCCAGCCTGTCTTTGTTGTTGGCAACCACAGTGCTGGCGGCGTCGAGAATCGACTTCGTCGAGCGGTAGTTCTGCTCCAGCCGGATGGTGGTCGCGTTCGGAAAGTCCTTCTTGAAATCGAGGATGTTGCGGATATCGGCGCCACGCCACGAGTAGATCGACTGATCCTCGTCGCCAACCACGCACACATTACCGCGCGGTCCGCCCAGCAGGCGCATCAATTCATACTGGCTGTGATTCGTATCCTGATACTCATCAATCATCAGGTACGTCACGCGCTCATTCCAACCGCGGCGAAGATCCTTATCGTGCTGCAGCAGGCGCACCGCTTCGAGGAGCAGGTCATCGAAGTCGAGCGCATTGGCCGAACGCAAACGCGCCTCGTACTGTTCGTAGATCTCGGCCACCTTCTTGCTTGCCGGATCCGATGCCTTCGCCTTCCACTCATCCGGCGATTCCTTCGCGCACTTGGCCTTGCTGATCATCGACAGTGTGGCGCGGCCCGGGAGCACTTTGTCATCAATGCCGAACTGACGGTAGATCGCTTTGATGAGACCCATCTGATCGTCATCGTCATAGATGGCGAAGCTGCGCGTGAAGCCGGGGCGAATGTCGGCCAACCGGTCACCGTGGCGGCGCAACAAGCGAACACAGAAGGAGTGGAACGTGGAGACCGTCGGCCCATCGCCGAGAATGCGGCCTTCCAGCAATTTCATCACACGCTCGCGCATCTCCTGGGCCGCTTTGTTCGTGAATGTGACCGCGAGGATAGACCACGGCGAAACGCCCTTCACACAGATCAAGTGCGCGATGCGATGAGTGATTACGCGAGTCTTGCCACTGCCTGCGCCGGCGAGGATGAGCAACGCTCCGTCGCTGTGGCGCACTGCCTCGGCTTGCTGGGGATTCATCCCCGCGAGAAAATCCATGCTCGTTCGAGTGAGTCCTTCTGGGGGGCCCAAGTTTTGGGATGATGAGCCTTTCGCTATTGTGACACACTTACCGCGTTAAGGCGTGCTGCTGGAAGCCCGGCAATTTAATCGCTGAGCGCGCCACTGGCGCTGGGCAACGCGGTCAACGTGCGGCGCAACCGCTCGTCCTCCCAAAACGGATTGCCCTTCGCGTCACGCAGTTCCAGGATGTCGCTGCGCCGGCGGAGTTGCCGTGCGAGCACAAGATCAGATCCCTCGAATCTGATCTTCGAACCCCTGATCTGAAGGCTGTCACCTTTCTGCAGGGTGAGATCGAAGGACTTGAGAAACGCGGCGGGTGCGATGAAGATCTGGTAGACCTTGTCATCGACATCGAGCGTCACGTGGACACCTTTCAGTTCGGCGGGGGCGTCCTTCTCGCGTACTTCCCTGACGGTGCCGTAAAGGACAACCTCGGTGGCTGGTTCGTACCTGACGGCGGGCCGGTCTTCCCGGACTGCACCGCGCGTTGGGATTGGGGCGGCGACGATCAATACGAGACATACGAGGCTGGTTGGCAATCGCATGGTCCCTCCTTCCCCGGGCCGTTCCAAGCCCGTTGATGGTGTGCTCCCACCGCCTTCCTTATATCGCCGCTTGCGAACGGGGTCAAGGGCAAGGCGCTTGACCGTTGCTCTCCAGACTACAGGGGCAGGTGACTCCCTATGTGTCCAATGCGCACTATCCGGCCAACCTCATCCGGATCGTAGTGGATACGCAGGTTGAGGGCGTAGTGCTTCAGATGCCAGGAGAAAAATCGAAGCTTGCCGTCTTCGCACACAAACTCACGGTACGCTTTCAGTCCACGATTGTTTCTGACACGTTCACCCTCGGGCGTACATGGAGCACTCAATGACCGATTGGGAAACTGGCCCGTCCGCCATTCCGCACAGAGTTGCTCCAGTTGAAGCAAGGCGCGTACGACGAATCCCCAGCCCTCTTGAGCGGCGGTCCATGTACGAAGCTGCGCCGGAGCGTCACCAACGAATCGAAGGTGTGGCAACACCTGCGCGGCCGACTCGATCAGGGAGGCGCCGTCTCGAAAGAGCGAGTCTGCTTCTGGACGAAGCATGGAGAGCAAATCGACGACTTGATTCGCACGGCAAAGGTTCGGTACAGAAACCGGCTGGGTCTCAAGACAACCGTCCCCCTCCAATTGGACCAACGTGCAGTCGACCTTCTGCGCGCTCCACACAGGGTCCGTTTCCCAACTCAGCGCGACACCATCAAGCAACACTGCAGCAAGAAGGCCTTCGGCACGGCGGCCCTGCCACTGGACTTCGGAGATCTGGAGACGTCTCTGTATGTCTGGCAGTACGTCTTCTGTTTCGGGAATTCGCGCGGCCCACAGCCGGAACAACTGACGCTCCTCTCTCTCAACCGCTGGATCGTTTCGCCACTGGAAGAAAGAGTAATCTGGTGCTATGTTGGCTGCTGCTGCAATGGGGATGCGAATCACGCGGGGGAAGCCGGCCTTGCCCCATTCCACCATGACCTCGACCATCCGCCGCATGTAGGTCCGCGCCTCATGAACTGATTCAGCGATCGGCTGCACGCCCCCTTCTGTAGCACGGAGAACTGCCAACTCGTTCCAGACAAGCTCCGGCATCAAGCCTCCGGCTGCGGCCCGAGAAGGACCTCGAGGCTCTTGTCCGTTTCATCAAAGAAGCCAGCCGGCCAATGATCAATGCGCCCGCGGCTGTCGACAGCCAGACGCTGAACCGTCGTGGCGCCGTCCTCATGCTTCGGATCCCACTCGAAGTAGAGGAAGGCAACCTTCGAGTGGTCGACCAGCCGCTGATGCACGGCAACGCGGATTCCGTTCATGACGTGGTCACTGTGAGTCTCCACAATCATCTGCACGCCGCACTGGGCAGCCCTCGCCATCAACTCGCCCATTGTCGCTTGTCCTTTTGGATGAAGATGGGCTTCGGGGGCTTCGATCAGCAAAAGGTCTCCCGGCTTGGCAGCAAGCACTGTCACTACAACGGGGAGAGCGTAGCTGACACCAAAACCAACATTCGTCGGCCGGTACTCATTGCTGATTCCTCGGCTATGTTCATATTGATATCGCAGGCGGACACGATCCTGATCCGACTGTTCATCCGCCAGCAGACGGAGATTCGGACTGAACTCGCTCATCCATGCTTCGGCGTTGTCGCGCAGCGAGGTCGACACGGCCTTGGCGTGTTGGCAGCCAGACACCGCGATCGGTCTGGCACCTTCTCGCGCGAGAAATTCGGCAACGAATTCTCCAGAGATACCCAAACCCGAATACGCGACACCCATCTCAGAGAGTTCATGATTCACCCGCGGGCCAATTCGCTCAGCCCGAAGGAAGCGAAGGTTGCGGCAGCGCGCGCCGAACGCCGTCTCGGATAAGCTCGATTCTAGCTGGCAGACTCGCTGCTCAGCATACGTACCGGTAATCGTGAATCGCTCGTACTCCCCGCCAATCCATCGCAGTCCAATCTTGATAGCACTCTCGTCCGTGGCTCCTTCGAACAACACGTCGCCGTATGTGCCGAGACTGATATGGCGACCATTAAGAGCTACCTTACCGCGTTCCAGATATCCGAGTTCCCAACTCTGCGCAAGGACCAATAACGATTGGAGTAGCGTACTCTTCCCACTTCCATTGAGTCCCGACAATATCGTAAGAGCGGAAACTGGGATCGTCTGTTCCCGGAAAGCTTTAAAATTCGCCAGTTCGATTGACTCAAGCATCGAGAACACTTTCAACAAGCCGGCGAACCGCGCGGAAGCGGTGGATCACCTTCGCTGGCTTACCAGTACCTTGCGAAACCGAATTCAGCATCTCTGGATCGGCGATGAGGTTGTTCCATTCCACTTGAAGCCGCTCCCGCCGCCTTAGTAGCATTTCGAAATGAAATGGAGTTACACCATCCAAGGCTACAGACCACGATTCAAACAGGGCTTTGTTGATCGGCTGGCCTTTGCTGGTCCCGTTCGAGTACTTCCGGAAGGCGTCCTTCTCGAATAATTGGCTGGCTCGACGCATCGACTTTCTGAAGCGCTCGCAGAGACGGTCACGCTCGTCGTCAGTCATTGAATTCAACGCCTTCATCTGCCAAGTAAGGAACGCATCAAACTCTGGTGCTCCAAATTTCTCCGGGTCCGTCAGCACAAACGCCAAGAATCGCAACACGCATTCCCGATCGTTCATGCGCAACGGCGAAACACCGCGGTCTGTGGCCGTCAGAAACTCATCGCTTTCGGCAAGATGCTGAAGCATCTTCGTGGCCGGACCCTGGTTCAACGCATGTCGGATCTCCTGCGCGCTCAGCGGGAGCCCACCGGTGTTGATCCGCCGGAAGATATTGAACTTGACCTCTTCGGGCGTTCCTGGCTCGATTCGATAGACAATTACGTTGGTCTCTCGAATGCGCCGCTTCAAGCTCTGAGGAAGGCTGTCAAAACCGAACCCCTCGTATTCCGTCAGAAACTCCAGGTTCTGCAGCTTAAGCTTCTTCTCAATGACGAAGTCGCGAATCGTACTCAACCGCTGCTGTCCATCGATCACTTGCCAGCGATCGTCGTCAGTCGCATCCACATAGAAAGCCGGCAATGGGATGCGAATCAGCAAACTCTCAATGAGACGGCTCCGTGCAGTCTCCTTCCACACTTCAGCACGCTGGAACTCTGGCTGGAGCACGATCTCGCCATGGCGCATTCGCTCAATGAGGTTCTCCATCGTCTGCGTTTTGGGTTCAACGCGAATCCTTGAGGGATCGAAAGGCTCGGCAACGTGCCCTTCGTTCAGTGCCTCGTCCTCATCGAGCACCGCGAACATGTCGCCAGAATCCGCCATGTCCCTATCGTAAGCGATTCCAGCGCTCCTGAGCGACCGAGATCTCGCCGAACTGATGTCAGTGGATGGATTGTCAAGATGCGGCAGGTTCAACGCCGTTGCCTGTCACCCCTTGCCTCTCGGGCGATTCTCCGTACCAGGTGAGGCGCGGCTGCGAGCAGAAAGGCTCCAACCGTCTTCCTGAGGCCGCCACGGGCACAGGGGGCCAAGAGCCGCTGTTCCGGTAGATATGCTTTGGCGTTCGGCGGAAGACCGTCATTTCGGCGCGCTCTCGATCGCCCGTGCGACGTCTCCCCATCGATACAGCAGGAAGTTCCTGCCGCTACTGTTCATCGCGATCATGATTCCATCAGGGAAATCAGGGCCGAGCGGGCGGCCGCTGATCTCGAGGCCATCCGTGGTGTCGGCGCCGCCGCGAATCACGCGCACCTCCACTCCGGGCGGCCCTTCACGCCGGAAAACGTGATACTCGCTATTGCCCGCCAACTGATCGGTACACACCACATAGCCAGTGCCATCTGGTCTGGCAAGCACCGCTATCCCCTCGCGATCGCCGCGGAACCCAGTGCGGCCAAAGTGCGCGATCTCCCTGTTCGGATCGGGATGATCGGGGTCCGCAGCGTACTTATGGATGCCATCGCCTTCATCGGCGTAGTAGACGAAGCCAAGCGCGTCATCGACAGCCACGGCTTCAATCTCGCCATTTCCACTGAAACGTCCGAAGGAGCGGACAAATGACGCCTTCACCGCACCCTTGCCATCGTCTTCCAAACGATACTGCCCGAGATAGCCTTCCTTCGGACCGCTCTTCGGCGCGACGATGGCGAAGATCGCACCATCGCGAGGCCGCTTATAGAGCGAGATGCCCATCGGCGCGCGCTCCTCCCCGCTGCGATCCGGAAACACCTGTGTGTTGCCGCGCGAAGTGACGTCGGCAATTCCATTCTCATCCACTTGAAAGATGCGCAACTGGTTCCGCAGACGTTCCGCGGCAACCGCAATGTCTACAGGCTTGCCGTTCAACGGAAGACCGTACTCGATATCCACGTTGTTAGGGCGGTCCAAACCGGCAACGGTCTGGCGGATCTTGCCATCCAGACCGAAGACCACCAGCGCACCATTCGGGGCCTTCACTTTGTTGGTGCCGACGATCAAACTGCGCGAGGGGTCGGTGGGGTGCACCCACACTGCCGGATCGTCCGCGTCGTCCGTTACCGGCTCCGTGCCGCGGGAGGCCCGCACGTCAACCGCGGCCGGTGCTCGCTGAGGCGCACCGCGGCAGGCTGACAGCACGATGCATATCCCGGCAATGATCAGGTTGGCGGATCGCATTCAGAAGTTCAGCCGCAGAGCCAATTGCATTTGGCGCGACGTACCGGTGCCAATCGTACGATTGAGGCCCGAGGTGACCAGCCCAAAGCTCGCAGGCGAAGTGAGCGTTGTGCCGGGATTGCCCGCCTGGACGCGGTTCAACAGATTGAAGCTCTCCACGCGAAATGTGAGTTCGGTCTTCTCGCGGATCATGGTCTTCTTGTGAAGTGCGAAATCCACTTGAACCAAGCCTGGCCCGGTGGCGATACTACGGCCGAGGTTGCCCCAGGTACCATTGGCGGGGATGGCAAACGCGGCTGGATTGAACCACTGGGTTAGCGTGGGACCGCCCTCCAAGAACAGCGGCACGCCCGGCACGCGATTGGGCCGTTGTCCACTCGTGTTCCCGTCGGGAACTGCGCCAGCGGCACGCGCAATCGACACGGTTAGCATGCGTCCCGTGCGGGCAGTCCAGATGCCGCTGGTCTCCCATCCTCCGAGCACGCGCGAAGCAACACCATCGCTGAGGAACCGCTTGCCCTTGCCAAACGGGAGTTCATAGATCCAGTTGCTGGTGATGGTGTGGCGGATGTCCTGAGCACTGTTGCCGCGATCGCAACGGCGGCAAGTGGCAATTTGGGGTTGCGATCCTTCGCCGCCGCCAAGGTTGCCATCGTTGATGGAGTGCGACCACATGTATTCGCTGCCCCAGTTCAACCCGCGGCCTACTCGGCGATGGAGCGAGATCTGCATCGCGTGGAAGTTGCTCTTGCCGTCCTGGCGCTTTTCATCCATTCTTCCGAAAGTTGGCAGAGGGCGTACGCGCGTGACCGGATCAATATTGTTGATGTACTGCCGCGAGAACAACTTTACACCCGAACTGCCCGTATAGCCGACTTGTCCCATGAAGGCGAAAGGCAACTGGCGTTGGACCGAGAGCCCCCATTGGGCGCTGTACAAATCGCGGCGATCCCGCTGCAACGATCGAGGCGCCACACCCACGGACTGCGCCAGAGTGAGGAAGGGCGCCACTGGAAACGACAAGCCGGGAGCTTCCACCGCGGTGAGCGAAAAGCGATCCGCCATATTGTCGAGCGCCGTATTCACATCATCAATCTGGCCGGGACCGTGATAGATACCGGCGCCGGTGCGAATCACAGTCTTTCCGAGGGACCAGGCGATGCCCACCCGCGGGTCGAAGTTGTTGCGATCGGGGAAGTACCAGGGTGTGCCTTGGGGACAGAACCCGCGGCAGGCGGTGAAATCGAACACCCGATAGCGATCATTCACCTCGCGGTTCACACCGTAATACTCGTAGCGGAGACCGAGGTTCAGCGTGACGTTGGGACGGACCTTGTAGTCGTCTTGAATGAACGCAAAATAGTAGGTCTTGCGTGTGCCGAGCACGGAGTTGCCACCCGTGATGGACACGGAATCCACGCGGTTGTCGAGCAACGGTTGCCGGTTGGCGAAGGTGACGGACACCGAATCAAGCGCGGGGTCGGCGACATTCACGTGGGCCCGGCGAATCTCGCCTCCAATCTTGATCGTGTGCGCGCCACGATTGATGGCTACACTGTCATTGATCGAGTAGGAGGTGCCGGCTTCAATCAGCAGGTTCGATTGATTGAGCGTGCTGAAACCCGCCACGGCCACACTTGCCGGGAGCGGACCGGAGGTGACTCGCCGCAACGTAGACCGGTTGAACCCGGTTTTGGCTTCATTCACGATCGTCGGCGTAATCACGCGCTGGTACTGAAGCACGAAGTTTGAGGGACGGAAGTTGTCGTTCTGCTGATCCACGGGAATCACACTGCGAGGCGCCAGGATGACGCCGTTGTCCACGTTGTAGCGGCCAAAGATCGTATTGCTATCGTTGAAGCGATGATCGATGCGTAGCGTGCCCGAGTTCTCCTGCCATGACTGGCTGCGGTTGGCGCGCACGCGGTCGATGTCGGCGGTTGTCGTGCGTTCCGTACCCAGCGGGTACGTGTCAATGATCTGGCGAATCGCGGGATTGGTGGCCCGCGCGCGGAAGACCGCGCTGGGCACATCGTTGACCAAGGTCTGTGAGACGCGCTGCTGAAGCCCTTCGTAGTTCGCGAAGAAGAATGTGCGATTGCGCTTGATCGGACCGCCCACACTGCCTCCGAACTGGTTCAGGCGGAAGGGCTGCTTGGCTGTGTCGAACGGATTGCGCGCGTCCATTCGATCGTTGCGGAAGAACTCGAAGATGCTCCCGTGAAACTGGTTGGTGCCCGACTTTGAAACGAGGTTCACCTGCCCGCCGGCGCCTCCGCCGGACTCAGCGGAATACAGAGTGGAGTTCACACGAAACTCAGCGATCGAATCCGTGCTGATCACGAGCCGCAACGCGGACTCCTGACGTGGGTCCTTTACTCCCGTCGCATCGAGGCCATCGAAGGTCCAGTTATTATCGTCACGCGCACGGCCTACGAAACGGATTGTCTGCTGGCTTCCGTCGCCGGTATTGATCGCGCCCGGAGCAAGCGCCATCAGGCTTGCCCAATGCCTGCCATTCAATGGAATTTCGCGAACCTGCTGCGATCCGATGACGGTTCCGATGACGGCTGACTCGCTCTCCATGGGCGCGAGGGAGTCGGCAACGGTGACGATGGATTCCACCGTGCCCACCTCCATCCGAACGTCGAGCGTGCGGCTGTCACCAACGCCGAGCCGCACATCTTTGAACGTCACCGTCCTCATCCCCGGGCGGCTCGCCACGACGGTGTAGTTTCCGATCGGCAGCAGCGAAAGCGCGAATGTGCCGTTCGCCACGCTGGTGGTTTCTCTGCGGAACCCCGTGTCCTGCGATGTGATTTCGATTTTTGCAGCGGGCACGACAGCGCCCGTCGCGTCGGTGACCGTGCCGGACAGCGAAGCGCGATCGACTTGAGAGAATACGAAGCCGCCTGAAAGCGCGACGGCGGTGAACAGCCGCAGGATGCGCATGATTTGCCCCCCCCCAGTTGCGTCCAGAGAGTATATCACCCGATTCCGAAGGCGACTGGGCGTCGAAATGAGAGGCGTCGAAATGGAGGGCGCCACGGTCACGCGACCGCCTTGTTCAAGAACTGGCGGCGCTCCGGCCCGCGGTTCATTAGAAGTTGATCCGAGCCCCCAACACCATGATCCGCGCGCCGCTTACCGTGCTTGTGATGCGGCCGAAATTCACCGAGTTGATGTCCGTTGTCGGATTGCTGAAATTCGGACGGTTCAACGCGCTGATCGCATCCGCGCGCAGTTCCATCGACACACGCTCCCGCAGCCGGATCCGTTTCACCAGATTCAAGTCGAACCGCACTTCGCCAGGCCCTTCCAGAAAGCCGATGCTGGTCGTCCCAGGGCTGCCGGGCAGCGCATTGACGAACAGCAGATTGCCCGACGCATCCGTGATCGCCTGCAGCGTGCTCGACCGGCGAATGTTGTTGCGCTCCGTCATCAACTGCACCGACGGATCCTGCACGGCCTGCAAGCCGCCGAAATAGATCACACCGTTGCCTACACGTTCCAACGTGCCCAGCGTCTTGTCGATGTCGCGCGCCGCCGTCGCCGGCGTGCTTGCGGCGTTGAAACTGTTGAACGACGCACGCCCCGAAAACACCGTGATCGGCGTACCGGTGAACAGATTGACGATTCCGCCCACCTGCCATCGCTCCACAATGCGCCCGATCACGCCGCCCCTGTTCAGGAAGCGCTTGCCCGGCCCAAACGGAAACTCGAATGTGCCGCTCTGCCGCACCACATGCGCGATGTTGAAGCCAAGCAGTTTCTTGTCCAGCCTGCGATCGCGCCCGCTGCGATACGACCGGTTCAATTCATCGCCATCGCCATCTTCTTCACCGAGCGCTTTGCTCCACGTGTAGTTGCCCTGATACGTCCAGCCGCCCGAGAAGCGCTTGATGAACTCAAGTTGCAACGAGTGATAACTCGAGTTCGCATAGTTGCCCAAGAGCCGCGCGCTCGAGAACTGCGGATTCGCAATCACGAAGTTCTCCGCCAGCCCCGCGCGCCGCAGTAAGCCGCCACGCACATTGGTGAACTGCGTCGTTGTGTTCAGATACTCCGCAAACGACGCGACATTGTTGCCGAACAGGTGCGCCTGGGTGGTGCTGATGCCACGCGCTGCATCGGAACCGGTGATGGTTGTGCCATTCACCACGCCGACGCCCGGCACATTCAACCCCATGAAGATGCGATCCAGCAGGGGCGAGTTGCCGCCGGCCTGCGTCGTCAGAAACGCGTCGAGAATGCCGTTCTCGAAGATGTTGCGCTCGTTGATGTCCGCGCCGCGAATGAGCTTCGTCGCCTTCGACCCGACATAGCGCATCTCGAACACCATGTTCCGGGCAACTTCGCGTTGCAACGACACATTCCAGTTCTGGATGTATGGCGTCCGTAGTCCTTGATCGGCGGAGCGCACCGTCTGCGCACGGTCCGTAACGGGAATGGTCGTCAGCGGCACACCCACCGGCGACAGTGGCAATTGCACATTGCGCAGATCGAGATACGATCCTGTCTGGAACACTACCCGCTCACGCAGCGCCGGTTGATCGCCCGACACCACGTCGATCAACCGCAGGGATTGCCGTTCGTAGTTGATGCCATAGCCGATCCTCAAGATCGTCTTCTTCAGCTTTGGCAGCGCCCAACTCAATCCAATGGCCGGCGCAAAGTTGTTGAAGTCCTCGTTGTAGAGTTTCCGATCTGGGGCACTGGTTCCGGGCCCGATCAGCGCGACGCGTGTCAGTGAGCCGTTGAGAACACCGGGCCTGTACACGTCGGCGAACGTCGTTCCCGACAGCCCGAAGATGTTGCCCGAGTTGCCTTCCAGCGCGGCGGTGCGCCCATTCGGATCATACGGCACGCCGTAGTATTCCCAACGCACGCCCAGATTCAGCGTGAGATTCGGCGTCACCTTGAAGTCATCCTTGAAGAAGAATGCGACCTCGGGACGCTTCCAATGCCGGTACTTGTACAAGCCAGGTACGTATTGCGGATTCGCGCCGCCGGTCGCGTTCAACGCCTGCACCACACTGTTGAGCGATCCGCTCAGATCGTTCAGCATGCTGATGGCGTTGTTCAGATTCTGCCCGATCCCCGGCACCGTATTCAGATTCAGGACCGGCACACCGCCCGTCCCAAAGTTCGCGCGCGGCATCACGTCGGTGGAGTTAAAACTATTCGAGGATGGGAAGCGCGCATCCACTCCGCCCTTAAACGCATGCCTGCCACGAATCCATGACACGTTGTTCACGAACTGATAGAGCGGCGAGAAGAGGCGCACCGGATCATCATCGGTGACCACGGGATCCGTCACAAGCGAAAGCACCGGCAGAAACATCTGGCCGCCGGCGCGGGGGAAGAAATTCGCGTTCTCCTCGATCTCCCAGGGCGCCATGGCTCGATAATCAGGCCGCAGAACGCCGGCTCGAAACTCATTCAGCAGATTCGAGCGGAACGTCGAAAGCACCGCCAGCGAATGAAAGCGATCCCGGCGGCTGATGGTCCCGCCGGGCGCGGCCGGATAGGCCTGCTCGTAGCGGGTGTTGTCCTCGAATTCCTTTTCCGCGTTGTAGCTATAGGTGATGCGATGAACGCGCCAGTTGTGATCCAGCCGGATGTTGAAAACGTCGAAATCATCGGTGGAACGGCGCTGCCATGTGTATCCGGCAGTATTCAATCCATCGCCTGTGCGGAAGTTGTTGGGCAGCGGCATCACTTCGAAAACGCGGGACATCAGCCCGGTCGGATCGGCGCTGTTGCGATTCGGATCGTAACGAAAGACGTTAATGCTTTGCAGATCGCCCGCGCGAGGATTGCCAAACAGATCCACCGACGGACTCAGCGACTCTGCGTTGCCGTTGCGCGCACCGGGAAAGAAGCGATAGAGGCCGCGGCGCGCCTCCTCCGTGTACACCGTGCTGGTCACAGCCGAACGCGCGCGAATTCGCTGCGCGTCGTACAGAAAATGAAAGAACGTCTTGTTCTTGAAAATCGGCCCGCCGATCCGTCCGCCGAATTGATTGCGGATCAGATTGTTCCGCGGCGAGATCATGTCGCCGGTGCGCGGATCGCGGCCGCGCTGATTGTTGAACCACGTGTTCGCGTTCAGCACGGTGTTGCGATGGAACTCGAACAAGCTGCCGTGAAACTCATTGCCGCCCGATCGGGTGATCATCTGCACCTGTCCCGAGCCGCGCCCGAATTCGGCATCCGCGGGCGCCGTGATCACACGAAACTCCTCCACTCGATCCACACTCGTGAATACCGGTGTCGACAGCCCGTTGTGATTGCGCTGGTTCTGGATGTTGATGCCATCCATGGTGATGTTCAGCGCCGCCGTGCGATTGCCCGCAAAGTTGTCGCCCACCATGCCCGCTTGCGTCAGCACCAACCCGAGTGCGTCGCGCGCCGGCAGCGGCAGATCCAGAACCTTCTGCCCGCTCAGCATGCCCCCGACACTTGCCGTCGCATAGCCAAGCAGATTCTCTGACTCCGCACGCACCTCCACGGATTCCGTGATCGCGCCAACATCCAGCTTCACGTTGATCTGCAGGCGCGCGCCCACTTCAAGCGCCAGGCCTTCCAGTACGTAGCGGCGAAACCCTGGATGTTCCGCCTCCACACGATACGTGCCCGGTTGCAGCGCGGGAAACACATACACTCCCTGCACGTTGCTGCTGGTTTCGTGACGGACCCCAGTGGTCGCGTTGGTTGCGATCAGTTTGACATTGGTTACGACTGCGCCCGTGGAGTCGGAGACAGAGCCGGACAGGACAGCGTCCACGCTCTGCCCATGAAGAAGAGACACTCCTACCGAAAGGAGAACTAGCGCGTACCTCATAGGCTTTGGTCAAGTGTACCGGATTCGAAAGACCATACGCGATTCGAACGCGATTCACAGTTGTGCCAGCGTGCTTCAGGTGCGCGCTTCAAATCCGATGAGTGCGACAATCAATCCGAGTTCGCGCTCTTCCACTTGCCCCGCTGCCAGGAACTTATCCAAAGCAAACTCGACATTCACCGCTTCGGCCTGCAATGCCGATGCCGGCACTTCACGCTTGTAAACGAAGTCGCCGGTCTGGTTGTAGGTCTCACCGGAAAGCGCGGTTCCATTGACGTTGGCGGTCAACGTCACACTGCCAAGATTCTTGATGATGGACTCCGCCACCGACAGCCGCACCACAAGATAGGCGCCGTTCTTCTCGCCCTGATACGGTGGCCGCAGCGTGACCGAGAAGCGCCCTTTCGTCCAACGCCATGAGTTGCCCTCGATCTCGTGAAAGCCTTTCAGCAGTTGCACGGAGCACTTCGGATCGGCCACGTGCAGCACCGATCGCAACCCCGTCTCATCTTCTCCCGACACCGTCGCACGCACGCGCTTCGGTTTGTTGCAGGCCGCTGACGATAGCATCAGCACCGCAACACACAACGCCGTTAGTCGCCGCATCGCTCCACCTGAACTAAACAATTGTAGAATGTCGCGCCGCCGCCGAAGTCGGTGAGCCGGTCCGAGGTCAGTGCGTTCACGCTCTGCTTGTTTGGCGATCGTTTTCCCCAGCGCACCGAGGGAATCCGCACCACACCCTTCATCACGCCACCGTTCACGCGCGCCTCGCCGACACACGCGCCGCGATCGTTGAATACACGCACCGCGTCGCCATCACGAATGCCACGAGGCTGCGCATCCTCACTGTGGATCCAGACCTGCGCCGTCTCTTTGTCCACCGTATCACGATGCCCGAACGTCGAGTTCATGCTGTTGTCGTTTTTCGAGGAGACCATCTCCAGCGGATAGCGCTTGCGGAGTCCGGCTTCGCCCAATCTCGACTCAACAGGAGGAACGTAGTCGAGCCCTTCCGCCCGGAGCTCGCAGCGTCCATCGGGGGTCCCGTAGCCGCCGTTTGCGAAAGGTTGAAAAGGCTCGCCATCGGGCGACACGTTCAGACGCACGAAAAGCTCGCGCTGTAACCGTTCCAGCGTGACGCCCTTCACAAAAGGATGATCCGAGTTCAGCAGCCCACGAATCATGGACTCTTCGTCATCCCCGAAACACGGTTCCGTGAGGCCCATCCGCTGCGCCAGCAACCGAAATACCTCAACGTTGCTCTTCGCCTCACCCGGCGCCGGCAGTGCTGGCTTCGCGAATTGCAGATAGTGGTGCCCGTAAGCAAAGTAAAGATCGGTGTGTTCGAGAAAAGTGGTCGCCGGGAGTAAGATGTCGGCGTAATCGGCGGTGTCCGTCTGAAACTGCTCCAAAACAACCGTGAACAGATCCTCCCGCCCCATCCCGCGCCGCACTTTGTTCTGATCCGGCGCGATCGCGACAGGATTCGAGTTATAGACCACCAGCGCATGAACCCGTGGATCCTGCGTCTCCTGCAGGATTTTCCCAAGCTCCGTCATGTTCAGAATCCGCGACTCCCGTCCGAGCGGGCTCTTGAGCTGCAACTCCGGCATTTCGAGCGCATTGCGATTCACCTGAAACGCCTGCGAAGTGGAGAGTTGCAGACCGCCTCCGACATCTTTCCAACTCCCCGTCAGCACCGGCAGGTAAGCAATCGCGCGCACCGCCGTCGCCCCGCGCTCGCTGCGCTGCAATCCATAGTTCAGGCGAATCACGGATGGCCTGGTGCGCGCGTACTCCCGCGCCAGCATCACGATATCTTCCTTCGCCAGTCCAGTTAGTGCGGCAACGCGCTCCGGTGTGTAACTGGCCGACTTTTCCCGTAAGTCCTGATCTCCGGTCGTATATGCGTCCACATACTCGCGATCCTCCAGCTTCTCCTGGAAAATCACATGCATGAAACCGAGGGCGAGCGCGAGATCGCTCCCCGGATAGATTCCAAACCAGCGGTCGGCGACTTCCCCCGTGCGGTTCTTCACCGGATCAATCACGTAGAACTTCGCACCGTTCCGCTTCGCCTCCTGAATGAACGGCCAGAGATGCACATTCGTGCCGAGGATGTTCGCGCCCCAGGCAAGTATGAGTTTCGAGTGGCGAAACTGCTCAGGTTCCGTGCCGTAGCGCACACCGAGAGCCTGCGTCATTCCCACCATGCCCGCCATGGAGCAGATGGTCCGATCCAGCCGGGAGGCGCCCATGCGATGGAAGAAACGCCGGTCCATGCCCGCATTGTTCAGGAAACCCATCGTTCCGGCGTAGCTGTAAGGCAGAATCGACTCAGGCCCGTGCTGCGCCGCAATCTTCTGAAGGTTCTCCGCGATGGTGTCCAGCGCCTCATCCCAACTGACGCGGACAAACCGGCCTTCGCCTTTCGCGCCGGCACGCTTCTGCGGGTACAACAGCCGGTCCGGATGATACTCGCGTTCCAGATAACGAGTAACTTTCGCGCAGAGAAAGCCGCGAGTAACTGGATGCTTCGGATTTCCGCGAAGCTTCGTGGCTTTTCCGTCCTCTACTTGCACCAGAACCGAGCAGCAATCGGGACAATCGAGCGCACAAACCGAATTGCGGACCTCTACGGTGGTACTCATTTCAAGATTATAGCGGAGCCAACCGTTCCAATTGTGAACTTGTGGTAGCCTTCCGGAATGCATCGCCGAACGTTCCTGTCCGCCACGGGAGCAGCCGCGCTCAGCGCACAGCCGCTACAGTCGAGGCCAAACATCGTCTTCATCCTGGTGGACGACCTGCGATTTGATGAACTCGGCTGCACCGGCCATCCGTTTGCGCAAACACCGCACGCGGACCGGCTCGCGCGCGAAGGCGCGAACTTCCGCAGCGCCTTTGCCACCACGCCACTTTGCTCTCCGTCCAGGGCGGCTTTCCTCACCTGCAAGTATTCTCACGCGAACGGCATCGTGGACAACACGGCGCGCGACGCCCAGAGTCACCAACTCATCACCTGGCCTCGCCTGCTGCGCGAAGCCGGCTATCGCACTGGCTTTCTCGGTAAATGGCACATGGGCAACGACGACTCTCCCCGCCCAGGCTTCGACCGCTGGGTGAGTTTTCGAGGCCAGGGCGAGTGTAACAACCCCGATCTCAATATCGACGGAAAGAATGTATCTTCCCGCGGCTATGTTACTGACATTCTTAATGGGCACGCCGTGGACTTCATCACCGCCGGCGGCAACCGGCCATTCTGTCTCTATCTCGCGCACAAAGCCATTCATCCCAACGTGCAGCAGCGAAACGACGGCTCGATCGACGTGATGGCGGCCAACCTCCCGGACCACTTCGTCCCTGCCGAACGTCACCGCAGCCTATATGAGGGAATGACTCCGCCGCGCCGGGGCAACTACGCGAAGCCTCCCGTCCGCAAGCCAGCCCTCGAACGCGCGCTCGATGGCGTGGAACGTCTCAGCGCGACAACCGCGACCTCCGACGCGGCCATCCTCGCCCGCATGCGCATGATGAAAGCCGTCGACGATTCGACGGGCGCGATCCTGCGGGCGCTGGAGCAGCAGCGCGCGCTTGACGACACCATGATCGTGTTCACCTCGGACCACGGTTACTTCTACGGGGAGCACTGCCTCGGGCCTGAGCGCCGGCTCGCCTACGAGGAGGCCATCCGAATCCCTCTCCTCATCCGCTATCCAAAGCGCTTCCGCCCTGGGACGCAGCCGCGCGACCTCGTGCTCGGCATGGATGCCGGCGCCACGGCCCTCCAATTCGCCGGTGTCGCCGCTCCCCCTGACATCGACGCCAGCCCGCTGGACCAGGGGCGTCCGAGAGACTCCATCCTCATCGAATACTTCTCTGATTCCGTTTTCCCACGAATTCGAAAAATGGGTTATCAGGCCGTGAGAACTTCGCGCTGGAAATACGTTCACTACACAGAGATGGAAGGCTGTGATGAACTCTACGACTTACAGGCCGATCCCTTCGAGTTGGACAACCGGATCAGTGACCGGCGCGCACCGCTTGCGGAAATGCGCAGAAAGCTCGCCGGCCACTTACTCGCACGGTAACGCAGACTTCAGTCTGCGCCTCGACAGTCCTGTCAAGGCCCGTGCTCGGGGCCGGAGAATCGCCCCTGATGGACCATAAGCGCTCGACCAGCGGTACTATTCCGCCCGGCTCGCCAACTCCGCCTTCACCGGGCTTTAGTAGGTTCAGGATCTCGGTGATCGCGCATTTTCGTTCACCTCGCCGTGCACCGAGATGAGTCTCGGCGCGGCAGCCTGAAGGCTGCGCCACAGTAAGCTGCGCGGTGCCAAGATAAAAGTGAATCGTATTGTATCAGCGGATGGCCATGGTTACCGTCTGGCTCGACCGCCCCGCCGCCGTCACCACCACCGGCACCTCCTCGCCCGTGGGAGCATCGCCAGGCACAACCACACGCACCTGATATCGCCCCGCAGTGCCCGGAGTCAGCCCGGCAAACCGCACTTCCGCGGGCCGTCCGCCGATCGTCACTTGCACCTCGGCCACCACGCGGGGCGCCGGATCCGGGGCCGCCTGGCCGGGCTCCAACGCAGGCGTCACCTGTCCCAACCCCGTGCAGAAGATGATCACTTCTTCTCCACGCTGGGCGGGAGTTGCAGGCTCCGCGAACGTCGACCCGTCGGTCTTCGTAATCGTACCCTGTCCGAAGCCGCGCTCATTCTTTGTGAAGATACCCGGTTGTGCATCCGCCACCACAAACTGCTCCGGCACGGAAAGCGTATTTCCGCGTCTGACGAGTAACTGCTGTTGCGTATTCACCGGCAAGTCATACGGCACCTGCGCGTTGATTTGCCCATCGCTCGTATAGAGCAGCGGCAGCGCGCGTCCGCCAAGCAGCACCTCGGTCTGATTGAGTTCCCTCGGCAGTGGCAGGGTGTTCGAGATACCCTCGCCGTCGGCCAGGTTCCCCCCAAGCACGCTGATCAATTGCCCGGGAGCAACCGGCACATCCGTATCAAACGTCGCCGAATGGCGTAGCGAGCCCGCCAGTACGACAGGCGTCCGACTCACCACCTGCACCGTGCCCGTGCGCTCGGCCAGATCCAGAACTCCCCCAACATTCGTGTACACGCCAAGAAATACCGTCGACGTGTTGGGTTTCGTGGGACGGATGGTGCCGGTCCACACTCCGTTTCCGAGGTGCACCAGATTAGTCTGCCCCTCGCCGGTCAGACTCGCTACAACGGACATCCCCGATCCACCGTTCTGCGGAGTAAGTGGATTGCCGCAACGATCCACAATCCTAGCCTCAACATTCAAAGGCTGTCCCACAAAGGCGACGAAATCATTCCGCACCGAAGTAATCTCGATGAGCAAGTTACGTTGCGGACATCCAAGCAGTCCGCGCTCGCCCTTCGAGGCATCACCCAGCGTGCCCGGAGGCGCGACCACACTCAGGACGCTCACGGTGCGAATCGAGCCATCACTCGGAAACAGCAGGGTGATCGCACCTCGCCGGATTCCCGGCTCAAGCGTGCGCAAATTCGGCTGCACCACCATGCGTCCGGGAGAGTTCGGCTCCACCGCTCCATTGGAGGGCGTCTGATTGAACCATTGAACACCGTCCGCGGTAAACCCGTTCGCAGACAGCGGAACCGTCGAATCCAGTAAGTTCGTGATTGTTACATTCTGCGAGCCGGGATTCGTACCCTGTAGCGCCGTAAACACGAGCCCCGTGGGCCGCACATCGGGCGGCGGCGTGGAACCTTCCGGCAGAACACGCAGAATCACGGTGACCGTTTGGGGCGAATTCTCCGCCGCCGAAGTAACTTCCACCCTGCCGTAGTATTCGCCTGCGCCTAACCCGCGCTGGTCAATCTGGACATTCATGAAGGAGACGTCAAGCAGCGGCCTCTCCACCCTTCCGCTCCGCGTGTCGATGCGCAGCCAGTCACCGCCGGAGAGCGTGGACACAGTAGCGTTCCACGAAAGGTCGCCCGACCCGGCGTTCAGCACACCGATCGTTTGCGGGGCGGGCACACCTCCCCCTGCAACACCCGTAAAAGAAAGCCCCGTCTGCGAGATCAGGATTCTCCCGCGAGGCGCGGCCTTTACTACCATGCGCACAGGAACGCGCTGCGTTTGGATTCCCGCACGTAACTGAACGAGACCGGTGTAAGTTCCGGCCCGCAGCCCTTGGGCCGACACCGCGACACTTACGTTCTCGGGACGGGACGAAGCTGTCACCTGTCCCGGCGAAACCCGCAACCAATCACCGCCTCCGTCCACGGATGCTTCCACCGCGACACTCACCGGCAACCCCTCGGAAGTTACTGTGAAGCTCCGCTCGTCCGACGCTCCGGCGTCCACGCTAAATGTAAGTCCCGAGGAGGATACGCTAAGCACAGAATCGCCCTGAGGCTCGGGCACAGTCAGTACCACGGGAACATTCACGGAACGCGGCTCGGAAACCGGGGATGAGACCGTCACCACGGCCGCATATCGCCCCGGGGTAAGTTGGGAAGTGTCCACTTCCAACTGCACATCGGAGGGCGCCGAACTCTGGCGCGTGCTGA
Organism: Bryobacterales bacterium; assembly: GCA_016789785.1. The sequence goes on along the minus strand of JAEUQE010000054.1, from coordinate 3,517 downwards.
TCCTCAGCCAGTCCCCTCCTTCGGACCGCGTCGAAACCTCGTAGAGTAATCCCCGGACGGAAGACCTCACTTCAAACCGCGCCGAAGGCACGGATTGCCCCGGCAAGCCCTGGAAAGTAATCGACCGGCGGCTCGTTGTAAGTGTGGGCGCCTCGTTTCGAATCACGCGCACCCGATTGTTATCCGTGTCCGCAATCACCAGATCGCCGCCCGGCCGAATCGCGAGACCCATCTGCGGCGAATTCAGACTCGCTGCGGTGCTGAGGCCGCCATCGCCTGAGTAACCCAACCGGCCGTTGCCCGCGATGGTAGTGATGATTCCCGATGTATCAATCCGGCGCACCGTGTGCGTGCCGTTATCCAGCACATACACATTTCCGTTCGCGTCAACAGCCAGCCCCGCCGGTGCCGACAAAGAAGCCTGTGTCGCCGGCCCATCGTCGCCTGAAGAGGCGTTCCGCCCGTTTCCGGCAAACGTGCTGATTGTTCCGCCAGGAGTAAACCGACGGATGCGGTTGTCGGAAACGTCAGCCACCAGCACATCGCCATTCGGCATAACGGCCACCGCGTACGGATCGCGAAGGCCCGCCTGAAGCGCCGGTCCGCCATCGCCGAAATAACGGTTCTGCCCGTCGCCCGCAACCGTGGTGACAATTCCCGCTGGAGTAATTCGCCGGATGCGCCGGTTGGTACGGTCCGCGACATACAGGTTATCCGAAGCGTCAAACGCGATCCCGACCGGACCATTGAATGAGGCTTGTGTGGCGGGACCGTTATCTCCACGGAAATCCCGCTGCCGGTTCCCGGCGAAGGTTGTAATCGTACCGTTCGTATCAATACGCCGGATCAAGGCAAAACCGATCTGTGAGAAATAGATTCGGTTTTGTGAGTCGACCGCGACACCTACTGGAGTCGAAATCAGTGCATTCGTCGCAGGCCCGTTGTCATTGCAACACCCTTCCGCGCGTCCGGCCAGATGTACATAGATCCCATCGGGACTAATCCGGTCCAAACGGTTGGCCGCGGAGTTTGCAACAATCAGATTACCTGACCGGTCGAACGCGAGTCCCCGGGGTTCAAAGAGAAACGCCCTCAGAGCACTTACTCCGTCGTTGATCCGTCCAAACCTTCCGTTACCCGCGACGCTGCGCAGTTGCCCGCCCATTTGGAACGACCCGATGCACGCACACACCGAATCGCTGAACAGGATCCGGCCTCCCTCGCCAACGCCAACCGCATAGGGGAAGCCCAGCGGCGTTTGAAGCGCGCCCTGTCCGTCGGCGAGAATCCCGAAGCTACCGTTCCCGGCCGCAACCCGGAGAATTCCATCGGGGCCGATCTGCAGAATCCGGTAATTGTTCGTCTCGGCGATGTAGAGATTGCCGCGCGAATCGACGACGAGACCCGCCGGCCCTTCAAGCGGTGATTCGCTCGCCGGAGCGCCATTACGTCCCGCACCGGCAACGCCCGTCCCCGCAATCGACCGGATGGAGCCGCTGCGGTCCACCGCCCGGATCCGGTGGTAGTTGAACTCCGAAAACAGAATCCGCCCTTGGCCGTCGACCGCCAGGCCCAGGTCCGGATCGACTGCCGCCGAGAGCGCGGGGCCGCCGTCACCAGTCGAATTCCGTGTTCCGTTTCCCGCCACCGTCGTGATGATTCCGCCCGGAGCAATTCGCCGGATTCGTGCATTTCCCCGATCCGCAACATACAAATTACCAGCGCTGTCCAATGTAAGTGCTCTCGGGCTGTTCAGCCTCGCCTGGCGTGCGTCTCCCCCGTCGCCACTGAACCCGCTAAACCCGGTTCCCGCGATTGTGGTAATCCGCCCGTCCGTGGACACACGGCGGATCCGATGATTCTCCGTATCGGAGATGTAGATATTGCCTGCCGCGTCCACCGCGACTCCCCGCGGGCTATCCAATGACGCATCCCGCGCCGATCCTCCATCGCCGGAAAAACCCTTCAGCCCGTTACCCGCAACCACCGAGATCCGCCCGTTCAAATCCAGCCGGAAGATGGTGTGGTTATCCTGATCCGCCAGCAGAAGGCTGTTGCCGTCTATGGCGGAAGCGAACACCTGGCCAAGCGGCGCCTGCGGGCCCGGCAACGCCGCCGCCGGAAACAACCAGTCCGTGCCCGCCACCGTACCAATCAGGCTCTGCGCCTCCAGCGCAGCCAGCGGCACCAACGCCGCAACCAACACTCGAAACATGTTCCTCCGCATATCTCAGTCCCTCTTTCAGTTCCTTACCGTTAGTGTTACGGGGATGATGATACTTTCCTGTCCGGGCGCACTTACCCGGATCGAGCCCTGGTACACACCTGGCCCCAGCGAACTCGCGTCTGCAAATACAAACACCGCTTCCGGCGTAACGTTCCGCCCGCCGATCGCAAATAGCCACAACCCGCCGTTGGCCGTTTCCTCCACGATCGAAAGCGGCAGTCCCGCCGTTTGGGCCCTTACATTTACAATGGCGACCTCTGACATCTCGCCCGGACGCGCCTCCAGCCGCAATTGCCCTGGAGCTGCCAGCAAGCCGCCCGCCGAACTCGCCGAAACAACGCGCACCCGGTTGTTCCCGGTATCCGCGATGTAAAGGTTGCCAGCATCGTCGCCGGTTAGCCCGAGAATCGGGAATCGCAGGGTGGCCTCCGTCGCGGGCCCACCGTCACCGGAGTAACCGGCCTCCCCGACCCCCGCCACCGTGCTGATATTGCCGTTCACATCGATCCTGCGCACTCGGTGTCCATCGCGCTCGAGCACGTAGACGTTGCCTGCACGGTCCACGTACAGGCCGGAAGGCGTCCGAATTGAGGCTTCCCGCGCCGGTCCACCGTCGCCCGAAGACTCCGCGCGCCCCGTCCCCGCAAACGTCGAAATCACACCGTTCGCCTCCACGCGGCGCACGCGATGGTCACTCAGGTCTGCGATCAGAAGATCGCCATTCGGCGTCACCGCCACCGCCCATGGCAACCGGAACGACGCTTCCAACGCCGGCCCGCCATCGCCCGAAGAGCCCGTTTCACCATTACCCGCCACCGTCCGAACGATACCGTCAGTCCCAATCCGCCGGACCCGCCGGTTACTTTGATCCGCGACATACAGGTTCCCCTGGGCGTCATACGCCAGGCCCGCCGGACCGTTGAATTGCGCATTCGTCGCGGGTCCACCATCTCCGGCAAAGCCCTGCACGCCGGTCCCCGCTATGGTCGAGATCACACCATCGCGTGCGATGCGGCGGATCCGGGGGCTGTTCACCATGGAGAACACCACGCGATCCTGCGAATCAACCGTAACGCCCACAGGCCCGTCGAGCAGCGCCTGCATCGCCTGCCGGCCATCGAAGCAACAGCCCCCCGCCAGTCCCGCCAAGTCAAAGATGCGTCCGTCAGAGGTAATGCGATTCAGACGGTCCACTCCGGTGCTGACCACAATCAACTCGCCTGCCCGGTTCAACGCAAGCCCCCGGGGTCCGAACAAGAAGCCCTGCGTCGCGGGCGCACCGGCCGGCGC
>JAEUQE010000549.1 GCA_016789785.1 Bryobacterales bacterium | reverse complement strand
CGAATCCACAGCCAAGCCAGAATGATCGGGATCGCGGCTGTAATGCCAAGGCCAGTGGTCTGCTTGGTCAGTATGCAGAGCCCCGCAAACGCGCCGCTCACGAATGCAGCGGCGGACCGGCGCATGGCGGAACTCGTGTCGAGGGTCGAACTGGCCGAGTAGCCAGCCAGAACCCCCCAGAACACCGAGTCATGGTGATAGGACGCGAGCGCGTCAGCGGGATCACAGGCGAAGACCACCACCGCGAGCAGGGAGCCGCAGAAGGCGGCATGGCCGCGAACGAAACGCGACAGCCAGAAGTAGACCACCACCGCAAGCACGGAGCGCTCGATCAGGGCGTCGAATCGGGTGACGAGAAAGCCGTCCCCGAACACGCTCAACAGGAGCGACAGCTTCAAGGCATGCAATGGCGGGGCGACAAAGAAGAAGTCCCGGTAGGGCATGTGCCCGGCGAGAACCTGTTCGGCGACGTAATAAAACGCGCCCGCCGAGGAAGGCGCAAGGAAGCGGTCCCAATACGATAGGGTGAACAGGGCGGACAGGCCAAACAGGGCTAATGCGGCGAGGTTCCGTTCACGGCACAGTCCCTTCAAAGCTGCCGTCATCCCCTGGAACCGAAAGCCGCCGCCCCTTGGGCAACCGGCGCGGCGCCGTCGGGAACTTCGGGCTTCGTCTCCCTCCGGATCAGCTCGCCGTCGATGTCGACGCGGTTGCTCTCGTAGTTGACGGCCCAACCGATGGTGGCGCTCTTCTCAAGAATGACCGCGTGGACGCCGGACTGCCTCTGGAATTCGTAGGCCGTAACGCCCGCCGGGCCGGCTCCAATAATGATTGCCGTCTTTTTCCCCATGGTCTGCCAGGCGAGCCGGATCAGCCCGCTAGGCGTTCATCGACGGAAAGAACAGCACCCTTTAGTGCCACTACATTCAGATTCCGAGGGAAGCAGGCAGAAAGCTGATTAGGCAACCCGGCCGTAAGCCAGTGGCCGAATCATCGCGAGTTCCCGGAGCTTCAGAGAGACCGGTCCCATCGTGTGCTTGATTCGCGTTCCTTCAATGCGGATGTCATCGCGGTTGCCCTCAAACTGCGGACTGAGTTTCTTGCCCAAGAACTGGGGCGATGTTGTCCGGCTTCACCGTGTGGATCGCTGTACCCGTCAGGGTGCCGGAGATCGCGGCTAGATCCGCCTGCCGTTTGAAGACCACGTCCGTGGCGTACTCGCACTGATCCATGCTCCAGTGGGATCGAGGCCCAAGTCGCGCTGGATCGCGCCATACGTCGTTGCAAACTCTCTCGTTACCTTCGACGTGCCGTGAAGAGGAACGCGCGGCGGACCTACCCGAGCGCGCGAATCGTTTCTTCGAACTGCGGCAACGCGTTGGCGAAGAAATGATCCGCCGCCTCCACCCATAAAAACTGCTTGCCACCCTCGATCGACTCGTAGAACTGGTGTGCGGGTTCCGGGGCGCAGATGGAATCGCGGGTGCTATGCACGAACACACGGGGAACGGGGCATTCGCGCAGCGCCTCCAACCCCGGGAACAAAGCCGGAAAGCCCACGGCGATTACGCGTCTAGCATCCGCGTGGCGCTGTGCCAGGCGCAGTGCGACGCGCGAACCGAAGCTGAATCCAGCAATGGAATACGGCAAAGCCGGATAGCGCTCGCGCAGCAGCACAAGCGCAGCCTCGGCGTCTTCCACTTCTCCAACGCCGCCATCGTGCTTGCCCTCGCTGAGGTTCACGCCGCGAAAATTGAATCGCAGCACTACATGGCCCGAGTGCCGCAGACCCCGTGCCATCCGGTGCACCACCTTGTTATGCATTGTTCCGCCGTGCAGGGGATGTGGATGGCAGACCAGGGCCGCCTGCTCCGGTTCGCGATCCTCGGGTTCCTCCAGAAGCGCTTCGATGCGCCCCGCTGGGCCGGGAATGAAAAGTGTCTCGATACGTCGCGGCAATGGATCTCCGTGAGAGGTCAGTTGCTGCGATAGTTGGTGAACTGCATGTCGATGCCGAAGTCCTTGCCGCGAAGCGAGCCAATCACATCCTGCAGGGTGTCGCGATCCTTTCCGCTGACACGCACCAAGTCACCCTGGATGGAAGCTTGCACCTTCTTCTTCGTATCCTTGATGAACTTCACAATCTCCTTGGCCTTCTCGGTGGCGATGCCCTGCTGGAGCGTGATTTCCTGGCGCACGCTGGAGCCGGCCGAGGGGATAAGAGGGCCGTAGCTCAAGGCCTTCAATGGCACCTTGCGCTTCACCAGTTTCTGCTCAAGGATCTCCGTGACAGCCTTCAGCTTGAACTCATCCTGGCTTGCGAGCGCGATCTTCTTATCCTTCTCGTTAAGATCAATCGTGCTCTTGGAATCCTTCAGGTCGTAGCGCGTGGTGATCTCTTTCATGGCCTGCTGGATGGCGTTGACCACCTCAGGCATCTCCACGATGGAAACGATGTCGAACGAATTGTCTGGCATTACCTT
>JAEUQE010000548.1 GCA_016789785.1 Bryobacterales bacterium | reverse complement strand
CCGTTGTCGTTCGTCATCGCAGGCGAATTGTTCGGAGTGTAGTTGTCCTGATCGAGAGTGGTGCCGAGCTGCGAGTAACGCCCGAATACCTTCCACTTCTCGTTGATGTTCCAATCGGTCCGGTTGTTGAAATTCCAGTTTTCCAGTTTCCACGAGTAAGACGTCTTGAAGTTGTTCACTCCTGTGACGTTGTCGCCGGGATTGTTGGGTCCCCAGATGTCCTGCATGAACCGCGCGGCGGTAGGATCAATGCGGCTGGCCGGGATCACGTTGCCTGGAAACGGCTGGCGTGTCGCGCGATTGTTGGCCGCATCCAGACGCGACGTCCAGGGATCGTAGATTCCGCGGAGCGTGTTGAAGATCGTGAGCGACTGCGAGAAATCGCCCCGCCGCTCCAGATCGGTGGGCATCGTGCGAAGCGTATTCCGTGGTTCCCGTGTATTCCAGTGTTCATAGGAAGTAAAGGTAAAAAGCTTGTTCTTCCGGATGGGGCCGCCAATGGTGCCCCCGGCGATATGGTTGCGGATCAGGTTGCCGGCCCGGGTGACCGAATTCGTCACCGCATTGAGTTTCGGATTCCTTCCGAAATAGTAAGCTGTCCCGTGGTAGCTGTTAGTGCCGGACTTGATCGACAAAGACAACACGCCACCCGCGGAGTGGCCGAATTCGGCGTCCACCGAGTTCTGCTGCACGGAGAACTCCTGTACCGCGTCCATCGGCGGGGCGTAGGAACCTTTCTGGTTCAGTTGCAGGGGCGCGCCATCGAGAAGCAGGTCGTTCTTTCGATTGGTGGAGCCCCCCACATCGATCGAACTCGACGACCACATGAAGAACGGGTTGCGCTCGGCGCCGTAGCGATTGACCACGGCGGGATCGAGCAGCGCCAGTGTGAATGGATTTCGTTGCTTGATGGGCAGTTCCTTGAGCATCTTTCCATCGACGGTCAACTCGCGCGTTGACGAATTGAACTGCAGTTGCACACCTTCGGCGGATGCGGATACGGTGACGGACTCGGTCAATTGCCCGGGTTGCAGCATGACGTCCACTGTGACGTCGGCACGCGTTTGCACGACAATGTTGTCCCGGACCGCCTTGGAAAACCCCGCGATTTCCGCGGTGAGTTGATAACGTCCAGGTTCCACGGCATCGAAAAGGTAAGTGCCTGCCGGGCCGGATTCGCGGTTGGTTTCAATGCCAGTGGCCGTGTTCCGCAACACGACCTTGGCGCCAGGCACGGCCGCCTGTGTGGAGTCGGTGATCAGTCCCTGCACGCGAGCGCGGTAATCCTGGGCCGTCGCGCACGTGGAAAACACCAGCACGGCAAGATAGCGGAACATATACACTCCAGATCGGATTCCCCTCAGTATATGCCAATCATCCCAGCCTGGATACCCTCTGAAACAACACCGAATGGATCGAGCGTCGCGGGAGCGGCACGCCGCTCACGGTGTGCTACGCTCAATGGGGCTGCCGCATGACATCCGACGACTTTCGCCGAATCGCACTCAGCTTCGAAGGCGCCGAGGAAGGCTCGCACATGGGCGCCGTCGATTTCCGTGTGGGCGGCCGGATCTTCGCCACTCTTGCTTCGGTGAAGGAAGGCTACGGCAACCTGATGCTCTCACCCGAGATCCAGGCGGATTTCCTGGCAGACCGTCCCGACGTGTTTCTGCCCATCAAAGGCGGCTGGGGACGCATGGGCATGACGCACATCCGGCTGGCCGAGGCGGACGAAGACGTCCTCACCGGCGCCCTTTACTCAGCCTGGAAACTGCGCGTTGCGGGCAATTCCAAAACGCGCCGGGCCCCGGCCGGGAAGCCCTCCACCAAGCGCCAGTCTTCCAAGCCGCCCCGTTAGCCTGTGGTTCGCCCAGCGCTGTTCCGGTGCTCGAAAAAAAATCTGCCGCACACCTAACCAGTGCGTTACAGCCATGTGATAGACTGTCTCCAATTGTGCTGGGGATCTTTTTCCATACGGTCTGATATCACAACATCCGCGAGTGAGGTGTAACCGAATGTCCTCTCGTTTTGTCGCGACATTCCTTTTGGTGAACCTTGGCCTTTGGGCTCAAGGGGAACGTGGCACGTTTAATGGAACCATCGTCGATCCGTCCGGCGCCGTTGTGGCGGGCGCCACGGTGAAGGCGCTGAACCCGGCTACTGGCGTCGAGGCCAGCACGACCACCACGGAGGCTGGCGTCTATCGCATGCCTTATCTGATTCCAGGCACCTACCGGATCTCCGTTACGGCGCCTGGCTTCAAGAGCGCCGTTCGTGAGAATGTCGTGTTGTCCGTGGCACAAACTCTTACGGTCGACTTCACCATGGAAGTCGGCAACCTCGTCGACCAGATCACCGTTTCCAGCGAACCACCCCTCCTGGAAACCGGTACCGCCGAACTCGGCAGTTACGTGACGAAGAAAGAGTTCGACTCCTGGCCAATCGCAGTCGGTGATGGCCGCCGCCAGATCCAGCAGTTCATCTTCACCTC
>JAEUQE010000547.1 GCA_016789785.1 Bryobacterales bacterium | reverse complement strand
GCCAGATGTCGCATCGTCTTAAGCGCTCCTCTGCCTCATCATACGCCAGCCGATTCGCAGATAGTCGGCGCCGCTGATCAAAGTGCCGGCCGCGGCCGCCCAGATCCAGGCGTCTGCCACCCATTCGTTCACCCAGCCCGACCGGTTCACCATCACAAAGAACGCGGCGCCGATTTGAAACGTGGTGCTGATCTTACCGGCCATCGTCGGCGGGAAATCGCGCACGGAGGTTCGGAGCGAGATCAGCACCGCACCGGCGAGAATCACAAGGTCGCGCCCAAAGACACTTGCCGCAAGCCACCCCGGAATCGCCCCGGCCAGCCACAAAGCAAGATACACAATCGCCATCAGGGCCTTGTCGGCAAGCGGGTCCAACACGCGGCCGAAGGCGCTATTCCAGGAGAAGCGGCGCGCGAGATAGCCATCGAAGAAGTCCGTCCATCCCGCGACGAAGAAGATGGCGAAGGCTTTCCGGTAGTCAGCCTCGAAGATCGCAATGGCACACCACGGCGCGAGTGCGAAACGGAGCAGGCAAAGGAGATTGGGAATCTGGCTCACGGGACTGCGTTAAACCGTGCTGCGTTGACCGGGCAAGCGCGGCGGCCCTGAACGGCGGCGTTACGCCAGCGCATGCGCCATCCGGAGAGGCTCCGGCTGAGGCATCAGTTGCTCGTAGGTGATCAACTCATAGAGCGATGGATCCGACATGATCTTCGAAACCAGTGCGGCGTGCATCGCATGGCCGGCGCGTTCCGCAATCACGTGCCCGAGCAGCGGCTTGCCGATTAGAGCGAAGTCGCCGATGAGGTCCAGCGCCTTATGTCTGCAACACTCATCGCGATGGCGAAGGCCCCCGGGATTCAGAACGCCCGTCTTATCGAAGCAGACCGCATTCTCGAGGCTGGCGCCGCGAATGAGCCCCATATCCCGCATCGCATCCAACTCCCACGAGAAACCGAAGGTGCGGGCCGGCGCGATCTCCCGCGCATAATGCTCGGGAGTGACTTCCATGTCCAACTGCTGACGCCCCACCATCGGATGATCGAAGAAAATCTCACAGGAAAGCTGAAACGTGTCGGAGGGAACGATGGAAATGCGTTTGCCGTGGGCTTCCACTTCCACCGGGCGGCGGATGCGCAGATACCGCTTGCGGCGGCGATAGGTGCGAATGCCCGCCTCTTCGATCAGCTTCACGAACGGCTCGCCGCTGCCGTCGAGAATCGGCACTTCCAGGTTGTCGATCTCCACAAAGACATTGTCGATGCCCATGCTGTAGAACACGCTCAGGAGATGTTCGGTGGTGGAGATCAGCACGCCCTGGCGCATCAGGCTGGTCGCGTAACTCACACGCGCGACGTATCGCCAGCTTGCGGGGATGGTGAACTTGTCGAGGTCGGTTCGAACGAACACAATGCCCGTCATCGGAGGGGCGGGGAGGATTCGAATTCTTACGGGTACGCCGTGATGAAGCCCCACACCTTCTGCTTCAACCGGCCGCTGGATCGTCGTTTCGAAGCGCACCTGCGCCTCCTTGGTAGGGTTGCGGCGTAACCGCTGCTGTCACAAGTCACTATCTCACAACAAGTTAGCGCTGTCACCTGTGTCTTTTCTGCAACACTCCACCGGAAAACGGTGTATCGAAACAGTCACGTGAACAGGTGAGGCCGCCGAAAGGCTCGCCAAGGTCCAAGGGTCTATGATAGAGGGAATGTCCCGCCCGCAACTGTTCCTGATCGACGCATTCGGCTTCATTTTCCGCGCCTACCACGCCCGCGCCCGCTCCGGTGCGCCGCCCATGCGGACGAGCAAGGGGCTCTCCACCGAAGCCGTGTTCATTTTCCACAACATGATGCGGAAACTCGCCCAGACGCACAAGCCGGAGCACCTCGCGGTGGTCTTCGAGAGCGCGGGGAAAACGTTTCGGGAAGAGCAGTTTACGGAGTACAAGGCGAATCGGACCGAGATGCCGCCCGACCTCTCCGAACAGATTCCCTATGTCCGCCGGCTGCTGGACGCACAGCGGGTCCCGGTGCTCGACTACGAAGGCTTCGAGGCCGACGACGTGATTGGGGCGATGGCCAAGCAGGCTGTGGAGCGCGGCATCGACGTCATGATCGTGTCCAGCGACAAGGACATGCTGCAGCTCGTCAACGAGCACGTGCGTATGCTCAACCCCATGAAAGACGACACGATCTACGACATCGCGGGGACCGAAGCGTTCATGGGCGTCCGTCCCGATCAGGTGGCCGATCTGCTTGCACTCAAAGGAGATGCAATCGACAACATCCCCGGAGCACCCGGCATTGGGGACAAAGGCGCCAAGGACTTGCTGAAGCAGTTCGGCTCACTGAAAGCGGCGCTGGAGCGGGCGGCCGAGGTCACCAAGCGAACGTACCGCGAGAGCCTGCAGAATCATCAGGATCAGATTCTTCTGAGCCTCAAACTGGCCACGATTCATACGGACATTCCGCTCGATTGGAGCCTGGAGCAGTT
>JAEUQE010000546.1 GCA_016789785.1 Bryobacterales bacterium | reverse complement strand
CCGATGCCACCGGCCGCTCGATCCCCGCCGCGCGTTCGCAGCAGGATTTCTCCGTGCGCCTGAGCTTCAACGATCCGCTGCCGAAGGGCGAGCCCGTCACGCTCGTTTTCTACTACGACGGCCGCTTGTCCGGTGCGGAGGAGTCTCCGATTTACGGCATCAAGTTCGCCTCCATCCAGAACGACTACGGCTACCTGCTGTACCCCTCGCGCTGGTTCCCGGTTAACGACTATCAGGCGGACCGCTTCACCGCCGACGTCAACGTGACGGTGCCCGAGGAGTATCGCGCGCTTGGCAGCGGCATCGGCACGAAGCAGGCCGGTTCCGGCAAGACCACCTATAGATTCTCGGCGAAGCGGGCCACGTTTCCAGGCAGTATCGGCATCGTGAAAGGAGAACCTGTCCGCGTCGCATCGCAGGGCGCCAACAGCGAGATCTACTTCCGCACCGGCTCCTCCATGGCTCAGGGCTACGGTGAGGACGCCGGCAAGATCCTCAGCCAGCAGACCAGCGTGTTCGGCCTCGCCCCCACCACCAGCCTGGTGATGATGGAGACCGACGATGGAGCCCCGAATGGCTACTCGGCTCCCGGCCTGCTGTTCCTCGCGCCGAAGTCCATTGGCCGGCAGGTGAACGTGCGTCTATTAGCGAATCAGATTGCTCGCCAGTGGTGGGGAAACTACGTGGGTGTCTCCACGCGCAACCACATCTGGATCATCAATGGTCTGGCTCGCTACGCCGAGATGATGTACGTCGAACAGACCGCGGGCCCAGCCGCGCTCGAAGCCGAAGCTGCGGACACCTACGTCGAAGCTCTCACCGTCGAGAATCCGCCTCTCATTCAAGCTGCGCGTCTTGAGGACTATTCACCCGAGTACTGGGCGGCCACGGCCGGCAAAGGCGCGTCGGTGATTCATATGTTGCGCGGCGTGGTGGGTAACGACAACTTCGCCAAGACCCTCCGCGCCGCCTCCGATCAGTTCGGCGGAAAAGGCATGTCGACCGATGATTTCCGCAAGCTTGCCGAACAGGCCTCCGGACAGAACCTGCAGGCGTTCTTCATCCAGTGGATCGAGTCGACTGGCGCCCCTGAGTTCAAGCTTACGCATACCGTCTTCCGGACCCAGAAGGGATTCCGCATCAACGGCAAGATCACGCAGGATCTCGACACGTTCCGCATGCCCGTCACCATTCGCATCGAGACCGAGGGTAACCCGGAAGAGAAGGTGGTGGAAGTGGTCGGCACAGCATCGGAGTTTGTGCTCGAAACATTCGGTAAGCCGCGCAAGATCACTATCGATCCCGCCAACCGCGTACTGCGGTTCAATGATCAGATGCGTGTGCGCGTCGCCATCCGGCGTGGCGAGCAGTTTGCGGAAGTCGGCGAGTTTGCTGACGCGCTCAAGGAATATCAGAAAGCGCTCGATGTGAACCGTGCCAGCTCGCTCGCCCACTATCGCGTGGCCGAAGTGTTCTTCCTTCAGAACAACTATCAGTCAGCGGCGAACTCCTTCCGGGAGTCGCTCAACGGCGACCTCGAACCGAAGTGGACGGAAGTCTGGGGGCACATCAATCTCGGCAAGATCTTCGACATTACAGCTCAGCGGGAGCGCGCCGTCAATGAGTACAATCTGGCGCTGCGAACGAAGGACAACACGCAGGGTGCGCTCGAGGAAGCAGCCAAGTATGCCAAGGAGCCATATCAGCGGCCGTCGCGGAGTAATTGAACGCCGTCCTGGCTCCCTATTCAGACTTTCCGAAGCGTCACAATGGTGGACGGATACCAGAGCTGCCGGACATGCCGCTTGGCGACGATTTCCAGACCCAGATCCGGGATCTGTTCGTAGACGTTCTCCTCCACCAGCCGCCCCAGGAACGAGGGCACCATTGCCGACCCGGCCGCGTAGAACGCATTGAACACCGGGTCGCGTTGCGAAATGAAGACGAGAATCAGCTTGCCTTCCGGCTTGAGCACGCGCCGTACTTCGCGCAGAGCGTCCCAGATGGTCTCATCGGGCAGCAGTTCCAGCAGGATGCAGACGAACACCCTGTCAAAGCTCGACGTGCGGAAGGGCAGGTTGCGGATGTCGGCGGCGTTACAGTACGAGCGCAGCGGGTGGCCGTTGGCGTGAATCCCCTTTTGTGTCTTGTGCGCCATACGGGGCGACAGGTCCACACCGAGCGTAAGGCCGTGGGCGTTCTTCCGTGTCAGTTGCCGGTACAGCTCTCCGGAGCCCGTGGCCACCTCCAGAATGTGCATGCCATTCTCGATCTCACTCATCTCGATCGCAGTGGCATGCGCGTCGCGATGGAACAAGCGTGACGAGAGAGGATAGACATCCGAGATGATATCGTAGACACCGCGAACCGCGCGGATCTTGGTTTCTGCCGCCACTCCGGCGACTGGGGAGACTAGTGCCTTGACGAGTCTTTCCATTGGTAGGTGTCCATTGTGGTGATCCGCACGCAGGCGCTTGAATCCATTGCCTAATTTGCTCGAGTT
>JAEUQE010000545.1 GCA_016789785.1 Bryobacterales bacterium | reverse complement strand
CTGCGGGACGCGATCATTCCGAGGATGCGCAAACTGGATCTTTCCAGCCGCCCCTGGGAGAACGGCTATGGCATTCCGTCAGGCTTCGACGATCCCGTGGAGGATCACCCCTATCTGTTCAATGCGATCTATTCCGGACGGAGTTTCGACATCACGGAACTGGAGCGCATGACCGGCGCAAAGACCACCAATGCGGGCCATCCTTCGGGTCACGCCGTGGTGGCCAACGAGTATGGCTGGCTGTGGCTGAACCGGGATGGATCGCCGACGGCACTTACCGAGCGCGTGTACGAGAAGTTGCTTGGCAAGAATGCGGCTCCCCGGCAGAGGTTTGACCTCTACAATTACTATCTGGCCGGACTTACCGAGTTCTGGCGCGCACACCGTAACTTCGCGGGTGTGCTGCATTTCACGTTCCTGACGTGCAGTTACCCCGGGGTGAAGACGTCGGATCATTGGCGCGATGTGGCGCGGCTGGAACTGGAGCCGGGTTTCGCCGATTGGATGCGGGAGGCTTTCAAGCCCCTCGGCGTATATGTGAACTTCTGGCGTTCGGAACTGAAAGCGGGTGAAGAGCGCATTTACCCGGTGATGATGATCAATGATGAGCCCCGAGCGGCGAACGGAGTGCTCACGCTTCGGTTCGCGCCGGATGGTCCGAAGTACGAGCAGCCGTTTGAGCTGCCTGCCTATGGGCAGCACACGTGGAATGTCCGGCTGGCGGCCCCGGCCCGGCCGGGCGAGTACATGCTACGCGCCGAGGCTGCTGCTGGTGGGTCTGCCGAACCCACCGTAAGCCGGCGTAAGGTGCGGGTACGCTGAGTTGCCGCATCCGAACGAGGGATGGCGGTTCTTGCGGGTTGACATCCGCGGGAGACAAGTTTCCGCTACCATCGTTGATTATGCCTGGGATTCTGAAGTGCGCCTTGCGCCGGTTACCGTTATTGGTATTTGCCGCGATCTGCTGTGCGCAGGACGCGGAGATGGTGCTGGGCACGTCTGTCCGCTACAACACGATGAAGGCGAGTCTGCCTCTTACGGACGAGCAGCGGAAGGAGGCGGACAAGCTCGGCTCGGAAGCGATGCAGCTTGGCTTCACGGGCCGGACTGGCGATGCCATGCGCAATCTGTATCGCGGCATGGCCATGATGCGCGGAGCGGAGTGGACGCCCGTATTGGAACTTGCCGCGTCGTTGCAACCGAAGCTGAATCACCATCTGATCGCGCCGGGGAACACGGTGACGCTTGCGCTGAAGCCGCTGTATTCGAGCAGCACAGCGGATCAGACGCTGAAGGTCGCGCTGGTGCTGAAACCCGCCAAGGGCGATGGCGCGGAGAAAGAGGTCGCCACGTCCACCATCGCCGGCGCGAAGCTTCCGGTGTCGATCGAGGTGTCGCTTCCGCCGGGCGTGTCGGGTGATTACTTCCTGGAAGCCCGACTCACCGACAGTGAAGGCAAGTTCGATGCGAAGGCGAAGGATGCGTTCGTCAAGACGGTGCCGGTGCGGATCCAATCCTTCGTGGACGAAGCCCGGAAGCTGGAGAAGCGGCTTGCCGCGACGGATGAGAAGAAGCATCCGAGTGTGACGACAGCGGCGTGGGCGATTGCGCTCTTTGAACGCGCCGACCGCGGGGAAGCGAATCCGCATCGTGCCGATGTCTCGCGTACGTTTGCCACGGCAAATGACATCCTCGACGCGGTGGAGAAGGGAAAGGACCCCTTTGCGGGCAAGACTGGCGATTTCCATCGCGCCTATCGTTCCGCGGTTGACAAGACGCTCCAGCCGTACCGGCTGTATGTGCCGGAGCGATACGACGCGTCAAAGCCTGCGCCTCTTGTGGTTGCGCTGCATGGCATGGGCGGCGATGAGAACTCGATGTTCGATCTCTACGCCGCCGGCTTGATCAAGCGCGAAGGGGAGAAGCGTGGATTCTTCGTGGTTGCGCCGAAGGGCCGCGGCCCGGCATCCATGTATCGCGGGGATGCGGAGAAGGACGTGTTGGATGTGATTGGTGAAGTGCGCCGCGAATATGCGATCGATGCTGAGCGCATCTACGTGATGGGCCACTCGATGGGCGGCTTCGGATCGTGGAGCATTGCGATGAATCATCCGGACTTGTTTGCCGCCCTGGGGCCGGTTGCCGGTGGAGGCAACCCGTCGCGCATGACAGCGATCAAGCATGTCCCGCAGTTCGTGGTGCATGGCGACAACGATCGTACGGTGCCGGTCACCCAGTCGCGCAACATGGTGGAAGCGGCGCGCAGGGCCGGCGCGACGGTGGAGTATGTCGAGGTGCCAGGCGGCAATCATATCGACATTGTGGTGCCGAACATTGCGGCGATGTTCGATTTCTTTGCGAAGCAGAAGCGGGTGGTTAGCTTCTAGCAATCAGCCGTCAGCGATCAGTTCCCGAATTAGCGCGACGAGCGCCGAACCTGGCGTGCGGTGAGGTTCTGCTGAAACGCGAGGTTCTTGCCGCCGGTTCGTTTAGAAACACTTCGAAG
>JAEUQE010000544.1 GCA_016789785.1 Bryobacterales bacterium | reverse complement strand
CTGGTTCGCGAGTTGATCAGATTGGCATCGTTCTTCACCACGCCGGAGATCACCTTGAAGTAGGTCATGCGTCCGGCGAAGGCGTCGGCCATCGTCTTAAAAACGAACGCGGCCACAGGCTGGGTTGCGCTGAATGCGCGGTCGGCGCCGTTGGTGCTCTTCATCGCGGGCCGCTCCGCCGGACTTGGGAAACTCTCCACAATGAAATTGAGCAGAAGATCTGTTCCGATGTTATGCAGACCGGAACAGCAAAGCACGGGGAGCAGTCTCCGTTCGAGCACTGCCTGGCGAAGCCCCTGTTGGATGTGATCCACCGGCAGTGTCCCGGTTTCGAAGAACTCCTCCATCAGGGCATCGTTGCCTTCCGCCACCATTTCCACCAGCGCTTCGTGCGCGGTCTTTGCGGCTTCGGCAAGATCCGCGGGGATCTCCCCTTCCTTGCCTTTTCCGTCGCCATCGGGCGTGTAGGTATACGCCTTCATGGTGACCAGGTCCACCACGCCCTTGAAGTCCTTTTCCGAGCCGACCGGCAGATGGACGGGAACCGCGGAGCGTCCGAATGTGCCGGTGATGCTCTCCATCGCGCGCTCAAAGCTGGAGCGCTCGCGATCCAGTTTGTTCACCACGATCGCACGGGCAATCTGGAAGTGATCGCAGAAGGCCATGCCCTTCTCGGTCTGCACTTCCACGCCGGCGACGCCGTCCACCACCACCAGGGCCGCTTCCGCCGCCACCAGTGCGCCTTTCGCGTCATTGATAAACAAGCTGAAGCCGGGAGTATCCAGCAGGTTGATCTTCTGCTTTTTCCACTCCAGCGCGGCACAGGCTGTGGAGATTGTGATTTTCCGGTTGACCTCCTCTTCGTCAAAATCGGTGATGGTGTTGCCTTCGTCCACACGGGTCAACCGGTTGGTTGCACCCGCGGCATAGAGCATTCCGGCGGCAATGGACGTCTTGCCGCAATGCCCGTGCCCAATCAAACCGACATTCCGTATATCAGTGCTTGTATAGACTTTCACGAACTTGGCTCCTCGGGGCTCAATATGAAGCGTGCTTCAGCCGAACCAAAACGGGATAGTAACACAACTGTGGCTATGGTGGATTTCGCGGGAGCCATCGCGCAAGCCGAGCGTGGCGCCGGGCCGGCATCGCGCCCGCTGCCCGCGGTCCTGCGAGCAATCGGATCACGCTGCGACTTTGTACACCGTTTCACAAGTCCGCTCTCCTACTGCTGCCGCTTCCCCTTTCAATGGGAAGCCCTGGAGTTTGGACGTTTGAGGCCCGCCCCCCTTGGTGGCAAGAAGAGTGCTACTGTGCCGTTGATCGTTCCCTATTCGTGCCCTCTCCTGTAAACTGAAGACAAGGAGACCGTTATGGACGCCCTTGCGGAAAAACTCGACACCAGACTTCGCACCTGGAAGCCAGCGACTGCGGCCGAAGTTCGTGAGCGTGTCGCCGAAGTGATTGAGCTGGCCGACTCCGACGTCCTCGATCTGATGCGCTCGCGTGCACGCGAGCAGGCGGTGCTGGATATTCTGGATGAACCCCCAGCCCGGTGAAGTGTGGCTGGCCGATCTCGGCCTCGCCGCGAAGACCCGGCCCGTCGTGGTCGTTTCGCGACATGATCCGGACGCACCCCGCGCTCTCGTTCTCTATGTTCCCCTCACGACTCAGAATCGCTCGAGTCGTTACGAAGTTCCACTTCCGAAGCTACCGTTCCTCCACCAAGACTCCGTGGCCAACGTGCAGGGCCTGGCTTCGATCCCCACTGCATATCTAGAACGGAGGCTCGGACGGCTTTCGGACGTAGTCATGGCTGAGGTGAAGCGCGCGCTGGCCTTTGCTCTCGATTTCGAGTAGATTCTTGCGCGGGAGAGCATCCTGGATGTTGCGGCACTTTCTTTCGGTTGCGGACTCAGATCGAGTCGCGGCAGTTCTTCGGCGATTGAAGCGGCACAACATCGATGGCTGGGCGCTTACTGGTGGTTTGGCGCTTGGGATTCACTCGGCGGCGCACGGCGTGGCTACTGAACGTTCCCTGAATGACCTGGGAAGCTATCGCTTCTGCATCCCTCGGGAATGCGTGACCGAATTTCGGAAGGACACCGAGGCGCACGCGCCCGCGAGTGCCGTGCCGGTTCTCAAGCCGGTATCCCGGACTGCGACGAGTTGCGATGAATCCGAGACTACCAGCGAGGTTTCCCCATCAGGCAACACCCGCAGCAAAATCTGGCAATCTGGCGAAAGCTGCTTGAAAAGATACGCCGTTCGCTGTTACTATAATGAGGCGCGGTTCCGCGCATTGCATGCGTCTCTAGGCAACACTCCCACGACATCCGGAACAGCACCATACGTGTGTCTATCAGCACGTGTGTCCATCGGCGGCTGAACGTCCGCGCGCCATCGCGCATCCGCTTACTGCCTTCGCAAAGTTCCGGTCACCTTTTTCTTCTCTTGCAAAAGGGGGATTGTGTCTATGCTTTCATTCCAACACGTATCGTTTGGCCATACGCTTGGCTCG
>JAEUQE010000543.1 GCA_016789785.1 Bryobacterales bacterium | reverse complement strand
CTGACGCAGTATTCTTCAAGGATCGGCCAATGCCTTGAACCACTGGACAACGATCAGGTTTGGGCCCGCGGTTCGGACAATGAGAATGCCATCGGCAACCTGATTCTGCATCTTGCGGGCAACGTGCGCCAGTGGATCATCTCCGGTGTGGGCGGCAAGCCCGATGTCCGCGTGCGCGATCGCGAGTTTTCGGCTCGCGGCGACATCGACAAGGCCGACCTGATCGAACGCCTGCGAGGAATTGTGGAAGATGCTGTGGCGGTGATCCGCAAGCTGGATGCCGAACGCCTCGGGCAGAAGCTCAGCATTCAGGCTTATGATGTAACGGTGCTGGAAGCCGTGATGCACGTTGTGGAACACTTCGCAATGCACACAGGCCAGATCATCTTCGCCACCAAGATGCTGACCCACACCGACATGGGCTTCTACAAGCACCTCAACCAGCCTGCTCACGGAGAAAAAACCCCATGAAGTTCGCCGCACTGATACTGATGGCCGCCACGCTCGATGCGCAGACCACGCGCGAGATGAACGACATCAATTGGATGGAGTTCCGCGAGTGGGTACCGTCGAAGATACAGACGGTCCTGCTCCCCACGGGGACACTGGAAGCGCATGGTGTGGTGAACAACGGCGCCGACAATACGGCTCCCGTGGCGCTTACGCGCGCAATGGCCACCAGGGTGAACGCCATGGTCGCGCCGGCGCTGAACTACGGAATCACGGGAAGCCTGGATGGGTATCCGGGAACGTTCGCCATCAGTGAGGCTGCGTATCGAGCCATGATCCGCGACATTCTCGCAGGCCTGGCGCGCAACGGATTCCGCAACATAGTGATTGTCAATGGCCACGGTGGCCCGCAGACGGCTGTCTTAAACGATGTGGCGGAATCCGTTGGCCGCGAGTTGCGCGTGCGCACCCTGGTCACCAATTGGTGGGCGATCTGTTCGGACGTGACCATGAAGGTGTTTGGCGAAGACGGCGGGCATGCCGGCTGGAATGAAACCGCATTCATTCAGGCGATCGACCGCAAGCTGGTGCACCCGGAGCGCTACAAACCATCCATGGCGGCTCCGCGCGCGGGCGCTGGCACATGGTCGGCGTTTCCCTTCCCTTCCTCCATCATCCTGTACCAGGAAGGCCAGGGCTATCCAAAGTTCGACCAGACGAAGGCCGATGCCTACTTCTCGGCGGTGGTGGACAAGATGAGCAAGCTCGTGGTGGATACGATCGCCAAGTGGGACGACGCACGCCTGTTTCAATAAGGTGCTTGCGTGGGTGGGCGCGACATGCCCTTCGAGGCAGCTTCTGAAGCCAGCAACGCCTTCTTGCGATCGAGGCCCCAACGATAACCGCCCATCGAGCCATCGCCGCGAATCACGCGATGGCATGGGATCAGCAGTGCGACGGGGTTCGTGGCGCAGGCTCGCGCCACGGCGCGCGCGGACCGGGGTTTACCGATCGCGCAGGCAACTTCCGCGTACGACTGCGTTGCGCCCGCTGGGATTGACTGGAGATAGCGCCACACCTTGATCTGAAACGCCGTCGCACGGACATCCAGAGGGATTTCCGTTGAGCTTGGATGGCCCGCAATGTGGTGCTTCAGCGCTTCCATCCATTGCGTGAACTGCGGTGGATAAGGCTGCGGCAGAGGCGTGAGCTTCGCGTTGGGATACTCTGCCTCCAGGGCGCGCAGCAGTTCCTCTTCGCCGGCGCCGAACTGCACAAAGCACACACCGCGGTCGGTTGCTCCCACCATGATGCGGCTGGGCGTGGACTCTACCGATCCGCAAGGTGCCGATGCGTAAGAGATCGACACGCCGCGGCCTCCGTCGCGATACTCCACCGGCGTCATACCCAACCGGTCCGGCACGCGTTCGTAGACACGGCTCGCTGAGCCGAAACCCGCGTCGTAGATCGCCTCCGTCACACTGCCTCCCGAACGCAATCCCTGCTTGAAACTCTCCATGCGGTAAGCTTCCGCAAACTGTTTGGGTGATACTCCGGTCATCGCTTTGAAGGTCCTTTGAAAATGGTACGGGCTGAGTGCGGCGAGTTTGGCGAGACCCGCCAGATCCAAGGGTTCATCCGCATGCCGGCGGATGTATTCGCAAACCTCGGCCACACGAACAGCCATGGGCTTCTGGCGTGGCTTGCACCGAAGACAGGGGCGAAATCCGTCCGCCTCCGCGGCTTCCGGCGTCGGGTAGAAGGCCACGTTTCGGCGGAGTGGCGTGCGGCAAGGACACACCGGCCTGCAATAGACTCCCGTGGTTCGCACGGCGAAGTAAAACCGCCCATCCTGCGACGGATCCCTGCTTAACACTGCGCTCCAGCATTGCTCGTCGTTCATCGCTTGCTCCTGATCCATCATGCGAAACCTGCGCGTGGGATTCTATCCGGAACTTGCGCCAATGACATATTCCCTCATGGGTTACGGCGCGGTTTCAATCGCCGTGATAGCCTGAAGGGAGAGTGGGGGACTCGCATTCCATTGCAGTTCGCACGGAGAATCTGGCCAA
>JAEUQE010000542.1 GCA_016789785.1 Bryobacterales bacterium | reverse complement strand
CCCGAAATACTCGGAAGCGATCAACAATCTCGGCACGATTCACTATGCGAAGAAGAGCTACCGGCGCGCGGTGAACTCTTACAAGAAGGCGCTGGAGTTGACGCCGGCTTCGGCGTCGATTCACAGCAATCTCGGCACGGCGTACTTCGCCCGCAAGAAGTATGACGACGCGCTGAAGGCGTATCAGAAGGCGCTGGAACTGGACCCCGAAGTATTCGAGCATCGTGGCACCAACGGCGTTCTGCTGCAGGAGCGCAGCGTGGCCGAACGCGCGAAGTTCCATTACTACCTCTCGAAGACCTACGCCAAGGCAGGGAATGTGGAACGGGCGCTGCTCTATATGCGCAAGTCCATTGAAGAAGGCTTCAAGGAACGCCACAAATTCGCGGAAGACCCTGAATTCACGGCGCTGCGGGAGCTGCCCGAATTCCAGATGCTGTTGAAGATGGAGAACCGGGTTCTGTGATCAATGTCCGGCCCGTTGCCCTTTGCGGGCTGCTTCGCCGGTGTGTGCATACGTGCCTGCTGATCGGACTGGTGTGGATCCAGCCAGGATGCAAGCAGTCCGTCCAGCGGCCATTTGATCGCATCGCCGTGGTCCCGCTGGAGAACCTCTCTTTTGACCGCGCCTACGATTGGGTGGGCACGATCGCTCCGTTCGTCATCTCCGTCGGCACTGTGGGTGCGGATCGCGTACTGGCCGTTCGCCTGGACTCCGACCGTGACTTGAGCGCGACGCGCGCCACACAGGTGCTGCGTGGCTACTATCAGGTGGACGGCGGCAAGCTCCGTGTGCATACCGTGCTGCACGACCTGAGTTCGAACCGCATTGTCGCCGAGCATACGCAGCAAGGGGATTGGAAAGCGGGCCCGTTGCCGTTGCTCACCGCGGTGAGCCAGGCCATTTCCGGGAAAGCACGTGCGGTTACATCGCAGGACACCGATGCGTGGCGCGCCTTCGGCGAAAGCCTCCTCGCACCGAGCGCGGAGCGCCGCCTGGAACTCGCGCGAGCGGCTGCGGAAAAGGATCCGAAGCTAACGTTTGCCAGTATCGCCGCCGCCCAGACTCTCGCTTCGCAGGGCCAGGCCGGAGCCGCCGTGGACATCCTGAAAAACGCCATTGCCGCCCAGCCGGAGGAGTGGCAGCGCACGGAAGCCGAAGCGTTGCTCGGGGGACTGGAAGGCAATCGTGACGCCGTGCTGGATGCCTACCGGCGGGCTGTGCGGCAATCGCCGCGCGATACCGATCTCATTCGCCAGCTCGCCGAAGTGGCGCTCAATCAGCATCAATACAAGGAAGCCGCGGAGTGGCTCGATCGCGCCGTGTCGCTGGAGCCGAATCAGACTCCGCTGTGGAACGCTCTCGCCTACGCCAGAGCGTACACGCGCGACTTTGATGGGGCACTGAAGAGTATCGACGAGTACCGGCGCCGTGAGCCGGCCAATCCCAACACGCTCGACTCCGCGGGCGAAATCCAGATGATGGCGGGCCGTTTCGCGGATGCGGAAAAGAGCTTTCTGGAAGCGCAACAGAAGGACCCCGCGTTTCTCGGTGGCGCCGAGTTTGGGAAGGCGGCGTTTGCACGGTTTCTGGCTGGCGATGAGCGTGGCGCCGATGCGCTGTGGGGCCGGTATGTGGAGACCCGGCGCGCCTTCAATGACCCTCTCGCCGACACACGGCATGCCCACTGGTTCCTGCTGACCGGCCGCCGCGAAAAGGCGGTGGAGCAGCTTCAGCGCTTGGCTCAGGGCGATACGGAAGCCGCGGGACGCGCCACGCTCCTGCTCGGGGTGATCTATCTTCAGCAAGGCAAGCACGAGGAGGCGAAGGCCGCCGCGCAACAGGCCGTTTCCAAGCCGAGATCGGCGGTTTCTTTGAATCTTGCTGGCATTCTGGCGTTTCTGGCGCAGCCCGCCGCATCGCCGGAAGAATGGCAGGCTCGTGCGCAGAGGGCTTTCGCGCCGCGGACGCCCGCCGGTGTCCGGAACCTGTTGCTCGGCTACGCGTGCTGGCTCGGCGGACATAGCCGGGCGGCGATTCAACTGCTGGAGCCGCTCTATCGCGCCACCGCCCCGGCGAACGCGGATGATCTGCGCATGCTGCTTGGGAAGGCGAAGCTGGACGCGGGTGACAAGAAGGGTGCGGCGCAATTGCTCGCCAACCATCCGATGCCGCCGCAGACTGGCGATTCGCTGCTGGCGTCGATGTACTTCCCGCAATACCAGGCTTGGCGGAAGAAGGCACTCGAGTAAACGATGGCTTGTGTCGCTTCCGCCGGCGACTAAGTCGTGCGTGGTGTACCATACCGGCGAGGTGGCGCTCTTCAGGTAATCTGGCGTTGAACGTGCTGGTCTGGAATGCTTGGGCGCACCGCGGATGAGTAAGTCGAGCGTGGCGCAAGCAGGCCCGGCGAGAGGGCGCTCCGCAGGTAACCTGGCGATGAAGGCGCGGAGTCCGGAATATCTTCGCCTCACGGAGCGCCGGAGTTTGTGTCTCTTCCGCAAGCGAGTAACTCGTGCTGGCCTACGCATGCTGGCGAGGTAGCCC
>JAEUQE010000541.1 GCA_016789785.1 Bryobacterales bacterium | reverse complement strand
GCATGTCGCGTCGGCCGATCCGGTCACCAACGGCGACGAGATTCTCAGCTTTCAACAGTTGGTGCGCATGGTTCCGGTGGCGGACTCGATTGCCCGCTACGCCATCGACATTGTGCGATCGACGCGATCCTCGGATCCGGCGGCGCTCGACTTCGTGAAGAAGTATGTGAGCTACGGTGCGAGCGTGCGCGGCGCGCAGTTTCTGGTGCTTGCCGCGAAGTGCCGCGCGCTGATGCGCAGGCGCTATCACGTCACCTCGGACGATGTGAAGGCCATGGCGATCCCGGTCTTGCGGCATCGAATTCTTCTGAACTTCCAGGCGGAAAGCGACCGTCTCAGCTCGGATGACATTTTGAAGAAGATCATCGAAGCGCGGCCAGTGCCGAAGGAATAGCCAAAGGAATTAGCGCCACCGCAAGTGAAGAAAGCAGGCGACCATGCGCCACCGATTTCTCGAACCGACGATCCTCGCCGGCCTCTCCGGATTGGAGCTGGTGGCGAAGACCGTGGTGGACGGCTTCATCTCGGGACTGCACCGCTCCCCCGACTTCGGCTTCAGCCAGGAGTTTGCGGAGTATCGCCAGTACGTGCCGGGCGATGATCTGCGGTATGTCGACTGGAATGTGTATGCACGCACCGAGCGCGCTTATCTGAAGAAGTATCGCGGCGAGACGAACACCTTTCTGACGCTGTTACTGGACGCATCGAAATCGATGGCGTTCGGGTCGCACCCGGTGACGAAGATGGACTATGCCCGCTATCTGGCGGCGTCGTTGTGTTATCTCGCCAGCCAGCAGCGCGACGCGACGGGCATGATCGTGTTTGATGATGAAGTGCGGAACTACGTGCATCCATCTTCGCGGCAGGGCCAGATGGCGCGGCTGCTGCATGCCATCGAGAAAGCGGAGCCGGCGGCGCGGACGGACTACGGCAAGCCCTTCCATCACTTTCAGCAGTTCCATTTCCGGCGTGGCGTGGCAATGGTGATCTCGGATTTCTATGCGGATCCCGAGACGGTGGTGAAGTCGATTGAGCCGCTGCGGATGCGCGGCAACGAAGTGGTGATGTTCCACGTTCTCGACCCTGAGGAGTTGGAACCGAAGTTCCGCGAGCCGGTGGTGCTGATCGATATGGAGACACAGGACACGCTGGAGGTTTCGCCCGATTACGCCAATCACGAGTACCGCCAGAAGATCGACGCACACATCGAAACGCTGCGTAGCAAGGCGCAGGGTTCGGGAATTGACTACTATCTGGTGAACACGGCGCAGCCGCTGGATGGGGCGTTGCGCGAGTATTTCCGCATCCGGCAGAAGAGGTTTTAGATGGGATTCCTGGCACCATGGTTTCTCGCGGGTCTGGCGGCACTGGGGCTGCCCGTGTGGCTGCATCTGCTGCAGCAGCACAAGACGACGCCGAAACATTTTGCCTCGCTCATGTTTTTCGAGCGGCGGACGCAGAGTTCGATCAAGCACCGCCGGTTGAAGTATCTGCTGCTGATGGCGGCGCGTCTGCTGCTGCTGCTGCTGATTGTGCTGGCCTTCTCCGCGCCGTTCCTTCGCAGCACCAGTCCCATCAGCGCCAGCGGCAATTCGCTGCTGGTTCTCGCCATTGACAACAGCTTCAGTATGCGCGCGGAGAA
The DNA here is from genome assembly GCA_016789785.1 of Bryobacterales bacterium. The sequence continues at coordinate 909 of JAEUQE010000541.1, read as the reverse complement.
CCGTCTGGCGCGGGCGAAGCAGGAAGCCTCAAGCGTGCTTGCTTCGCGCGGCGCCCGGCAAATGGGGCAGGTGCTGTCGATCGGCGCCACGGCAACCGCGCTCACGCAGCCGATCGTGGAGGGTAACGAACTGAGGGCTGCGATTGAGAGCATTCAGCCCGGCGACGCACGCAGTTCCTACGGTGAATTCGCGCGCCTGTTACGGTCCATGGAGCAGACCGCGCGCCAGCCCGTGGAGGTGCACTTCTTCAGCGACATGCAGAAGTCTTCCCTGCCCCCGGCGTTCGTCGATCTGCGGCTTGGCGACGCGACGCGCCTGGTGCTGCACTCGGTCGCCGATAAGCCGGCGGCGAACTACGCGGTGGAAAACGTGACTGCGCCGCGATCGGTGTTCGATCCGAAGAAGGCCCGGATTCAGACGGTGATCGCGGCCTATGGAGCACCCGCGGCCAAACGAAACGTGAACTTGCTCGTCAACGGGAAGATAGTGGCGTCGAAGTCGGCGGACATCCCAGAGAACGGGCGCACCACGGTCGAGTTTATCGGCATGGAAGCGAACTACGGCTTCAATCGCGGCGAAGTGAAGATCGATGCGGGCGGCTCCGCGGATGCGCTCGCCGGGGACGACACGTTCTCCTTCGCGGTGGAGCGCGCCGATCCGCGACGGGTCCTTTTTGTGCATGAGGCTCGCGGCCAGCGCGGTCTGCTGTTCTATCGGGCCGCCATTGAAGCAGCGGCCGAAGGCGCATTCCTGATTGATTCGGTGACATCGGAATCCGCCACGGGCATTGAGCCCGGAAAGTATGGATTCGTGGTGCTGAGTGACACGGGCACCCTGGCACCGGGCTTCGAAGATGCGTTGCGCAACTATGTGCGCGCGGGCGGAGGGCTGTTGATCGCCGCCGGGCC
>JAEUQE010000540.1 GCA_016789785.1 Bryobacterales bacterium | reverse complement strand
CTCCAAAGGCCGCTGTCCTACCATTAGACGACCGGGGAAAGTAGGTGCTCTTTCTAGTCTACCGGGTACCGCCCGCCATCCGCAAACTCCGCTTCTCGACGGCCTCCGCCAGCATATCGAAAATTTCCTTCGTCTCCCCCAAATCAATGCACCCATCCGTGACGCTCTGCCCGTAGGTCAGCGGCTGGCCCGCCACCAGATCCTGACGCCCCGCCACCAGATTGCTCTCCAGCATCACACCGAAGATCCCCTTCTGCCCCGCGCTGATCTGCACCGCCAGATTGCGCGCCACCGCCGTCTGCAACCGGTAGTTCTTCATGCTGTTCGCATGCGAGCAGTCAATCATTACGTGCTCCGGCAACTTCGCCGCGCGCAACGCCAACAGCGCCGCCTCCACCGACTCCTCATCGAAATTCGGCAGCTTCCCGCCACGCAGAATCAGATGACAATCCTTGTTCCCCTTCGTGCACACAATCGCCGAATGCCCCGCCTTCGTCACCGACAGGAAATGATGCGCGATCCGCGCTGCCCGCACCGCGTCCACCGCGATCCGCACATTGCCGTCCGTCCCATTCTTGAATCCCACCGGACAAGACAACCCACTCGCCAATTCCCGATGCACCTGACTCTCCGTCGTTCGCGCACCGATCGCTCCCCAGCTAATCAAATCGCCGATATACTGCGGCGTGATCATGTCCAGAAACTCGGTCCCCGCCGGCAGCCCCATCGCGCACAACCGCACCAGCAGTTCCCGCGCCTTCCGCAACCCCTCATTAATCTGAAAGCTCTCATCCAGAAACGGATCGTTGATCAGACCCTTCCATCCCACCGTGGTCCGCGGCTTCTCAAAGTACACCCGCATGATCACCAGCAGATGGCTCGCGTAGGCCTTCCCCATCTCCTGCAACCGCCCCGCATAGTCAATCGCCGCGTTGGTGTCGTGAATCGAACAGGGGCCCGCAATCACGGCCAGCCGGTAATCCTGGCCATGCAACAAACGGTGGATCGCGTGGCGCGTCTCGTATACCAGCTTGGCGTTTTCCTGCGCCAGCGGGAACTGCTCCAACAGCATCTGCGGGGTCAGCAATTCCCGCGTTTCCTGGATGCGAACATCATCGGTACGAAAAGGCATGAATGTTCCAGTTTACCCGGAACCAGTCCGCATATTCAGCAATCGCCGCGCCGCGCCTGCGCCCGCCGGCTACAAGAGAATGTCTTTCACGACGTCGCCGGAGATGCCCGTCAAACGCACATCCAGCCCTTGAAATTTCACCGTCAGCCGCTTGTGATCAACGCCCAGCAGATACAGCATCGTCGCATGGAAGTCATGCACACTCACCGGGCTCTCCACTGCTGCGTAGCCCAGATCATCGGTGCCGCCGTAGGTGATCCCGGGCTTGATCCCACCGCCCGCCATCAGAAAACTGAACCCCTTGATGTGATGATCACGCCCGTCCCCACCTTGCGACATCGGCGTCCGGCCAAACTCACCGCCCCACACCACCAGCGTATCGTTCAGCATGCCGCGATCCTTCAGATCCCGAATCAACGCAGCCGTCGCGCGGTCCACCTCCTCCGCCTTCAACGGCATGTTCTGCTTGATGCCCGCATGATGATCCCAATCGCGATGATAGAGCTGGATGAAACGCACACCCCGTTCCGCAAGCCTCCGCGCCAGCAGACAGTTGGATGCGAACGATCCATCGCCAGGCTTGGCCCCATAGCTCTCCAGAACACTCGCCGGCTCCTTGCTCATATCCATCAGCCCCGGCACGCTCGACTGCATTCGAAACGCCATCTCATATTGCGAAATCCGCGTCAGTATCTCGGGATCCTGCAGCGTCTTATGCGCCGACTTGTTCAACGCGTTGATCGCATCCACTGACTCCTTCTGCAACTCATTCGGCAGACCTTGCGGGTTGCGAATGTACAGCACCGGATCCCCAATCGAGTTCAGCTTCACACCCTGGAATCGGCTCGGCAGCATGCCTGCGGACCACTGCCTCGCCGCGATCGGCTGATTCTGGCCACCGCGTCCAGTCGACACCAGCACCACGAAGCCCGGCAGATCTTCCGTCTCCGCGCCCAATCCATACAGCATCCATGAGCCCATGCTTGGCCGCCCCGCGATGATCGATCCCGTATTCATCAGCGTGTGCGCCGGATCATGATTGATCTGCTCCGTCCACATCGACCGCACAATGCACACTTCATCGGCGATGCCGCCCATCTGTGGAAACAGCTCGCTCATCTCCTGGCCGGACTTGCCCCACTTGCGAAACGTGAATTGCGGACCATAGCAAACCAGCGGACGGCCCTGCAGTTGCGCGATCTGCTGGCCCTTCGTCATCGACTCTGGCATCGGCTTGCCATGCATCTCCGCCAACTTCGGCTTGTAGTCGAAGGTCTCCAGATGCGATGGGCCGCCGGCCTGATAGAGGAAGATGACACGCTTCGCCTTCTGCGCGAAGTGCAGAGGCTCCACCACGCCGCGCGCACGATTCGCCAGCAGCCTCGGGTTCAACAGGCTGTTCAGCGCAATCAGGCCCAGGCCCGCGGCGCC
>JAEUQE010000053.1 GCA_016789785.1 Bryobacterales bacterium | reverse complement strand
CATTTGCTTGCGTTGAATCTGCTGTATCCGAAGATGGTGGGTGCGCGCGTGCACTTGAATCCGCTTGCCGTGACGATTGCGCTGATGTTCTGGGGATCGCTCTGGGGCGCGGCGGGACTCGTCCTCGGCATTCCGATCACGGCCGGCATCAAGGCCGTCTGCGACAATGTGCGGGAGCTCGAACCGTACGGCCGTCTGCTTGGCGACTGATCTACTCGTAACGTCTACTCGTAGCGCAGGCACACAATCGGATCGAGATTCGCGGCCCGGTTGGCCGGGTAGTAGCCGAAAAACAACCCAACTCCAATCGAGATGGCCAGGCCAAGCCCCACCCAGAGCCACGAAATGGTCGCGGGCACCGAGGGCACCAGCGTGCGCACCGCGAATGCGATGGCTGATCCGAAGAGCACGCCCAGCATTCCCCCGGCGATGCACACCGTGATGGCCTCAATGAGGAACTGCGCCCGAATGTCGCTACGCCGCGCGCCAATCGCCTTGCGTACGCCGATCTCGGTGGTGCGTTCGGTAACCGAAATCAGCATGATGTTCATCACGCCGATGCCGCCAACCGCAAGGCCCACCGAACTGATGATGAAAGTCAGAATCACAAGTGCCCCGGTGAGCTTGTTCCAGAGATCGCTGAGAAAATCGGGCGAGGTGATCTCGAAGTCGTTATCGGAGGAAGGCTGCACCTTGCGGATGCGCCGCAGAGCCTGCTCCACTTGATCACGGGCTTCCTGCAGGTTGCGGTCCGCGGCCACCCGGAACGCGATCACCACTTCCTTGGCCTCCGGATAGTGCTTGCGGAAATCCCCCAGTGGGGTGATTACGAAGTCATCGGGTCCCGGACCACCAAACAAGCCGGCCTCCTGCCGCAGGACGCCGACCACCTCATAGATCTTGCCGTTGACTCGCACCTGTTTCCCCAGCGGTTCCAGCGTGCCGAAGAGCGAATCGGCCACGGCCGCTCCGATCACCACCACCGGGCGTGCATGTAGATCGTCCATGTGGGTGATGAAGCGGCCTTTGTCCATGCTGAACATGGGAAACGCCTCCACATACTCGGGTTCAGCGCCGCGAAGGATGACGCGCTCCACGCGGGCGCCTTCGTAGCTGATCTCATTGGCGCCGGCGCCCGCCATTCCCGGCGCGGCGACGCGCGTCCCGAACGCTGTCACGAAGTCGACGCCTGGCGATAGCTCCGCGATGCGGCGTGCGTCGCCGTATTGCAGATATTTGCGCTGGCGGATCTTTTCCGGCATCTTTGAAAAATCGTTGTTGCCTGGCGGAAAGCGTGTGACGAAGTAGGTTCGGGAACCGAGCGATTCCACTTTGTCGGAGATGAACTTGTTCAGGCCCTGAATGATCGCGGCCACCGAGATCACGCTGGTCACGCCGATCACAATGCCCAGTACCGTGAGCCCGCTGCGCACCTTGTGCGAGCGCAAGGTTTCGAGCGCGACGTACATGTTCTCGAGCAGTTCGGATCGTGTCATGCTATTCCGCTCGCAGGCAGACGACGGGATCGAGCCGCGAGGCGCGCACCGCCGGATAGATTCCGAAGAAGAGGCCGATGCCGCTGCTCAGGCACAGGCCCAACAGCGCCACCCACGTTTCGACGTTGGTGGGAAACGCCGTGACGCGTTTCACCGCGTAGGCAAAGAGAAATCCGCCGGCAATGCCAACCACACCGCCCATCAGACATTGCATCAGACTCTCGGCAAGGAACTGAATCAGTATGTCCCCTTGTGTGGCGCCCACCGCCCGGCGCACACCGATCTCTTTGCGGCGCTCGGTCACACTCACCAGCATCACGTTCATGATCACCACGCCGCCGACAATCGCGGAGATCGCGCTCACCATCACGAAGACGGAGAAGAACGCAGCGCTGATACTCTGCCAGAGCGCGATGTAGCTTTCCTTGGTGGCGATGAAAAAGTCACTTTCGGCGCCCGCGGGAACGTGACGGATCGCGCGCAGCCGGTGCGTGATCTCATCCTGCGCCCGCAGGAATGCTTCCCCCGCGCCGGTACGCGCGTTGATGGTCATGCTGGATCGGCGCCCGTTGATGCGGAGAAACGTGCTCATCGGAACAATCAGGAACTTATCCTGATCCTGTCCGAAGATGGAGCCGATCTTTTCGAAAGCGCCGATGACCACGCAGTCGAGATTTGCGAGATGGACGCTGCGGTTCAAGGGATCGGCGCCGCCGAAGAACTGCTGCCGTAGCGTATCGCCGATCAGGCAGACAGGGGAACTTCGCTGCTCCTCGCTGTCCGTGAAGTATCGTCCCAATTCGACGGTTCGCGTGTCGATGCCCGCCATGTTCGCCGTGTGGCCGATCAGTGTGACGTCCGTGAGTTCCTCGTCACGATATCGCACGCGGGTGGATGAGGAGGCCGAGGCTCCCACCGCATCGCAGGAACGGCATGCGGAGGCGACGTCGCGCACATTCTCAATTTCGATCTTGCGGTGCTTCAGCGCCTTGAGAATCTGCGTGAAATCGGTGACGGCGAACGGAGTGCGCGCCACCTGGAAAACGTTGGTCCCGAGATTGGCGACCTTGGTTTCCACGAAACGGTTTGCTCCCTGCACCAGCGTCATGACGGCGATCAACGTAGCGACACCCATGGTGAGCCCCAGAACCGTGAGCACGGTGCGGAGAGGATGAGTGCGAATCGCCGAGACGGATTGTCCCAGAGTGTCGGAAAGCAGCGTCAAGACTTCAGGTTAGCGCCGAAGGCGGGTTCCGTGCGCCGCCTGTTTGCGCAGGTTACGACTCTGACGGCGCTGTTGGCGGCATCTCCGCGCTACAATCTTCTGGCCTGGAGGTTAAACAGAATGAGTATTGCTCAGTCACTACTACCGGAATTCGACATGGAAATGGCGAATACCCGGAAAACACTGGAACGCGTCCCGGAGGACAAGCTCAGCTATACACCGCACGCGAAATCGATGACAATGCAGGCGCTCGCCAGCCACCTGGTCGACATCCCGGGATGGGCGGTTCCCACGCTTCTGCAGGATTCGCTCGACCTCGCTCCCCCGGGAGCGCCAAAGTGGGAGCCAACGCTGTATGGGTCACGGACGCAGATGCTGGAGACATTTGACAAGAACGTGGCGGCCGCGCGGGAAGCGCTGTCGAAGACCACGGATCAGGACTTCATGCGGAACTGGTCGCTGCTCATGGGCGGCAATGTGATGTTCGCGATGCCGAAGATCGCTGTGATGCGGAGCATGATCATGAATCATGCGATTCACCATCGGGCGCAGCTTGCAGTATATCTGCGGATGAATGATGTGCCTGTGCCCGCGTTGTACGGCCCCTCGGCGGATGAGGGTCAGATGGGCGCCGGCGCGAGCGCGTAGACCTCGCCAACTTCGCGGTCCGCTGCGCGTCGGCGGGCCGCGGTCAGAATCGCTTCACTTCCACGTTGGCGCGCAGACACGCGACTCCCGCGGTGTAGCGGTGATCGGCAACGGAGAACGCAATGCCGTCCTCCATCCAGTCGTGCCAGACGCCATCCGGATCATGCGACGCAACGGTCAGCGTGTACTCCTGCGGGCAGAGATGGCAGGTGAAGCGAAACAGGATTTCCAGCGTCTCGCCGGCCCGTACTGGTCCAAGTTTCACCTTCTCCAACTCCGTGTTCGTGCCGAACACCTCAAATCCGATGCGAGTGCGGATGAGGATGCCCACCACGGGATCCGCCACGTCCGCCGCAAAACGCACCCGGATACGCACCGCGGCCATCTCGCCACTGCGCCACACCGACGTCAGGTTGCCCGCCGCATCCAACAGTTCCACTGCGTCGAGCGACGCGCGGCCATCGCCCTTACGCATGGTTGGCGTCAGCGGAAGGTTGGCGCCCTGGGCGGCTTCCGTGAGACGCTGCGCGATGTGACGCCGGTATGCATCGATCGTTTCGCGAGGATCGCCCTTTGCAACGAGTTGCCCCCGGTGGAGCCACCACACTTCATCAGCCAGCCACTGGATCAATTCGAGATCATGCGACACCAGCAGCGCGGTTCCGCCGCTACGCCGGAACATCTCCAACTCCATGGCTGCGTGTGCGCGCGCCACTGCGTCCTGCAAGTCGAGCGTGTGGAAGAGCGCCAGCGTGCGAGCGGTTTCGATCACCAGCGGATCGAGAGGCCCGTGGTAGCGGCGTGGATCGCTGGCCGTGACCGTTCCGGACGCCGGCGCCTCAGCGGAGCAAGCAAGTCTTAACAAAGCGTGCGCACCGGAATCCTGCTCTCCGATCACCCCGATGACGACACCGTCGGGAGCCGCCACGCGAATCGACTGCAGTGATGTGGAGGAGCACTCGCGAAACGTGATGGACATGGCTTACGGACGCACCGTGTACATTGGCTGAAATACCCCAATGTGCGGATAGTAGCTGCGCGCACGCAGAATCTCGGCGATCTGCCGCACGTGGCCCAGGTCGTGAAACGCCCATTCGTGCAGCAACTCGGCCACGGAAATCAGGCCCAGCCTGAAGTGTTTGCCCTTGCGATCGACATGGTCCAACGTGACCGTCTCGATCAGCTTCATCCAGCGGGCGCGTGTTGCGACGAATTCATCCAGACGCGCTGGCCCGTTGGAGAGATACTCTGCGGATTGCTCCAGAAACGCCGAATCCTGGTAGTCCTCGAACTGCGGCTGATCCTCCGCCAGCATGTGGCGCAGCCTGGGGCCGAAGCAGTGTTCATCCACGTGCGTGACGTGAGCCAGCACTTCCGAAATCGAGAAGCGCGAAGGTTGCGGCTTCCATCGCAGATCGTCCGCGCTGATGCCCATCAGCATCAGTTGATAGATCTGCGGCGTGTGCCGGATCTGGCCCACCGCTCCCGCAAGCTCATTCTGGGAAACCGACATACTGCACCTCCTCCTCCAATCGCAGTCCGAACATGTCCCACACTCGCGCCTTCAACTCGCGGATCAGCGCCACCAGATCCGCCGATTTGCCCGCGCCATCGTTGTAGATGAGATTCGCATGGTAAGCGGCCACCTGTATGTCGCCCCGCCGCATACCCTTGGCGCCAATCTGCTCCAGGAACCATGCCGACGGCACCTTCCCTTCGCGAATCACGCTCGCGGGAATGCGTGCCTGCACCTCGGGCGCGAGATCCCGCAGCAGGAGATTCTTGAAGATACTCCCCGCGCATTTCATCGTGGGCGGATACTTCTCATTCCGGATCTTCAGGATGCCTTGTGCTTTCTCATACAGCGCCGCGCGGTCGCCACGCGGCAGTTCGAGCACCGCGCACAGGATGATCCATTCCTTCCGCCGTTTGAAAACGCTCTCGCGGTAGGCGAACTCGCATGCCGCATTGTCGATGGAGCGTATGTCGACGCCATCGAAGAACCGCACTTCGCGCACAAACTCATGGATGGAGTGGCCATAGGCGCCCGCGTTTCCATACACCGCCGCGCCCACCCAACCCGGAATGCCCGTCATCGTGTGCAGTCCCTCAAGGGCCTGATCGATGCTGAAGTCGACCAGTGTCTGCAGCACTGCGCCGGCATCCACAACAATGCGGCCGTCTCGCAGGCTGATGCTGGACGCCGTGTACCGCAACACGATTCCAGGGAAGCCCTCGCCAGAGACGATCAGGTTGGAGCCCTGGCCAATGACGATATGCCGCTGGCCGGCCGCACGCAGTTCGCGCAATGCCTGCCGCAGTCCTTCTTCGGTTAACACATCCACCAGGGCGGTGCAGAGGCCGCCGATCCCGAACCTCGTATACTGGCTCAAGACCGCGCGGGGCCGGATCTGGAGCCCTTCGATGGATGCCAGCGTGCCGGTCTCCCAGAGGCCGTCAGGCACGTGGTTGGTGAGCGTCATTCCTTTCGATTATAGAGGAGGGTTGCATGGCTGCCGCATTTTCGGGCTTCCCGGAAGAGGGCATGAAGTTCTTTCGCGGCCTTGCGAAGAACAACAATCGGGACTGGTTCCAGCCTCGCAAGGAGATCTATGAGCGGTCTCTGAAGCAGCCCATGGAGCAGCTCGTCGAGGCGCTCAATGCCCAACTGCTGAAGTTCGCGCCGCAGTACATTACCGAGCCGAAGCGCGCCATCTACCGCATCTATCGCGACACGCGGTTCTCCAAGGACAAGACCCCCTACAAGGACCATATCGCGGCGAGCTTCAGCCGCATCGGAATGGAGAAGCACATCTCCGCCGGCTTCTACTTCAGCGTGTCACCCAAGGAGATTGAGGTGGCGGCAGGCGTGTATATGCCCGGCCCCGACCAGTTGAAACTGATCCGCCAATACCTGCTGGAGAATCACGACGAGTTTCGTGCCATCACCGGGAATCGCACGCTTCGCAAGCAGATGGGGGATTTGTGGGGGGAGCAGATGACGCGCACTCCGAAAGGCTTCCTTCCGGGCCACGCCGCTGACGATCTGATTCGCTACAAGCAGTGGGTTTTCTACGACAAGCGTCTCGACCCCGGTCTTGCGCTTGGCCCGAAATTCCTGGCGGAGATCGGCGGACGGTTTCGAATGATGACGCCGTTTGTGGAGTTCCTGAACAAGCCGCTGAGTATGAGCAAGAAGCGGGGAGTGGTTGTGGTGTGAGCCCGTCAGCTTGCGCGGCGTAAGAGGCGGATTTCGAGGATGCGGCTGGTGACGATGGGCCGCTCATACTCCGGATGGAGGAATTCGAGGTGCATGCCGCGGCCGACGTATGCTTTCTTCAGCATCGACCCACCCCAGTTGGAGCCGGTCACCGTCACTGTGGTCGGCTGCGGGCAGAACTTCGGGTGGCCGCTGATGAGAAACTTGCCCCCACCTTGGTTCACCAGAACGTAGAACCGGTTTTGTGTCTCGACCTCCAGAGTGCTTTCCAGCGGCAGATCCTTGATATACACTCCACCCTCAATCTCCGATCGCACGATGTTCCCGTTGATGGAATCGCTTAGGTGTGGGTTGGGATGAAACATACCTTCGGCTTTGCTATCTGCCGGTTCCTTCATCTGCCACCTCATTCTACCGCAAACTATTTCGCTTGATTTTAGCCCATTGCAACGAAACTGCAACCGGATTGCGGCCACCGATTCCCCGTGCGGACCGGGGTACACTTGCCACAACTTCCACCTATACAGGTGTAGAAACCGGGCGAGAACGATCATCGCTTGGAAATTTTTCCGTCTCTCGCCGAAGCTCCGGGCGGCCGCAAAACGGTGTCTCTCTCCAGAGAACATCGGTGAATGTTCCCTGGATCAATGACGTCGGGCTGCTTCGCCGGAGTGTGTGCCGCGCAGTTGGTGCTCAGTAGGTATCTGCGGAAACAAGCGGCAAGTTGAACTCAAGGACGGCGCCCGGCCGTATCCAGAGCCTTCCTCGCTGTCGTGCTGAGGGGCGCCGATCGAAGCCGGGCCGCATCGAACCACTCAAAGCCGGGTGGGACCCGCCGCAGCGAGGCGGGAACAACCGCAATCCGGTAGTTGTGATTGACGATCGAGTGCCGAAACTCGCCGAGCGGCTTGCCCAGCTTCGCTGCTGGCAAATGCTCGGGCTCCGGCAACTCCCAGAAGCCCTTGAGCTTCGACGAATCCTCGCCGCGCTGCCAGAGCAGCACACAGCCGTTCCGTTCCACGATCAGCACGGTGCGCTCAATCCGCAGCATCGTCATCTTCCGGCCCTTCACCGGAAGCTGATCCTGGGTTCCCCGGCGGCGGGCTCCGCACCATTCACTGACAGGACAGAGCAGGCACTGCGGCTGTTTTGGCAAACAGATCGTCGCGCCGAGTTCCATCACCGCCTGATTGAACTCGGCGGAGTGCTTCGGATCAAGCAACTCCTGAGCCCGCTGCTGCATCCGGGTCCGGGTTGCGCCGGCTGCCACGTCGGAAGGATCGTTGTCCAGGCGGGCCAGCACGCGCATCACATTGCCATCCAACACCGCGTACGGTAGATCGAACGCGATACTGGCGATGGCTGCCGCGGTGTAGTCGCCAACTCCGGCCAGCGCACGGATCTGTTCATACTCGCGAGGAAAGCCGCCTTGCGCGACGATCTGCTTCGCGGCCCGGTGAAGATTGCGCGCGCGGGAGTAGTAGCCAAGTCCCGCCCACGCCGCGAGCAACTCCTGCTCCGGAGCCTCGGCCAGCGCCTCGACATTCGGAAAACGGTCGAGGAACCGCTGGTAGTACGGGATCACCGCGGCCACTCGCGTCTGCTGCAGCATGATTTCCGAAATCCAGATGCGATAGGGATCACGCGTGCGGCGCCACGGCAGATCCCGTTTCTGCGAGGTGTACCATTGTGTCAGCGAACGGCGGAAGTTGATGTAGGGCGGCTTAGCAGGCTCCACGGTATACTCAAAGATTACCCTCACCACCGGAATGCCCGCAGTATCCACTGACTCCATTCGCATCCGAGGCGCCCGGCTTCACAACCTGAAGAACGTGTCGCTCGAACTTCCGCATCATCTTCTGAGCGTCGTGACAGGCGTGTCGGGGTCCGGCAAGTCGTCGCTCGTCTTCGACACCATCTATGCCGAGGGCCAGCGCCGCTATGTGGAATCACTCTCCGCCTATGCGCGGCAGTTTCTCGAACGGATGGAGCGGCCCGAAGTGGATGAGATCGACGGGCTCGCGCCTCCCATCGCGATCCGCCAGAAGAACACGACGCGCAATCCCCGCTCGACCGTTGCGACGGCTACGGAGATCTACGACTACCTGCGGCTTTTATGGGCGCGTGTCGGGCAGACCTTCTGCCATCAGTGCGGCCGGCGCGTGTTGCGCGATACCGTGGACCAGGTGGCACAGCAGATGCTTGCCGAGCCCGAGGGCTCCCGCTGGTATGCGCTGTTCCCGGTGCCGAAGTTCCACAACAACGATGAGCGGCGCGACCATCTGTTTGAACTGCGCAAGAAGGGATTCACGCGCCTCTATCAGGGAGACCGCGTCTTCGAGTTCTCCACGCCGGAGTCTCTGCTGGATATCGATTTCTCGCAGTCTTTGTTTGTGCTTGCCGACCGTCTGGTGGTTCGTTCCGATCAGCACCAGCGCATTGTCGACACCGTGGAAACGTGCTATCGCGAGGCCGGTGAAGTGGTGTTTGAAGAAGCGGGAACCGCTCCGCCCCGCCGTGTCGCTTTCAGCGAGAAGTTCTCCTGCAAGCGCTGCAATCTCGACTTCAAAGAGCCCGAGCCCATTCTCTTCAGCTTCAACAATCCGGTGGGAGCGTGTCCGCGCTGCCAGGGCTTCGGCAACACCATCGACTACGACATGAACCGCGTGGTGCGCGAGAAGTATCTGACGCTCGCCGAAGGCGCGGTGGATCCGTGGCGCAAGCCTCAATACAGTTGGTTTCTGGGCGAGTTTCGCAAGGCGGTTGGCAAGCGGGTGCGGCTGACCGTACCTTACAACCAGCTCACTGGTGAGGAACAGTCGCTGGTGGAAGAGCAGGTGCGCGTGTTCTTCCAGGAAGTGGAAACGAAGAAATACAAGGTGCACGTACGCGTGTTCCTGAGCCGGTATCGCGGCTATGCAAGGTGTCCCGATTGCCGCGGTGGGCGTCTTCGCGGCGAAGCGATGCGAGTGCGCGTCCACGGGCAGACGCTGCCGGAAGTATGTGCCATGAACATCGCGCAGGCATGGGAGTTCTTTGATTCGTTGAAGCTCACACCGGAAGAGTCCACGGTCGCCGACAAGGTGATGGTGGAGATCCGGCAGCGGCTTCAATTCCTGCACGACGTCGGGCTCGACTATCTGACGCTGGACCGGCTTTCCTCCACATTGTCGGGCGGCGAAGCACAGCGCATCACTCTGGCCACGTGTCTGGGCTCGCGTCTGGTGGGTGCCTGTTATGTCCTGGATGAGCCATCCATCGGACTTCATTCCCGCGACACCAGCCGGCTGATTCGCATCCTGCACGGTCTGCGCGAACTCGGCAATACGATCGTGGTGGTGGAGCACGATGCGGACGTGATGCGTGCAGCCGACTATATTGTCGATCTTGGACCGGGTGCCGGGGAGTCGGGCGGTAAGGTCGTGTTTGAAGGAACGTATTCCGAACTTGTGGAGCGCGGTGCGAGTCTTACTGGCCGCTACCTCCGCGGTGAGTTGAGCGCTGCGTTGATGCGTCCGCAGCGGCGCACCGTGTCGCCAAAGCGGAGCGTGACGTTTCGTGGCGCCTGTGCCCACAACCTGAAGAACATTGATGTGGCCATTCCGCTCGACATGATGGTGGTGGTGACCGGTGTGTCGGGATCAGGCAAATCGACGCTGGTGCACGAAGTGATTCACAAGTCGATTCTGCAGCACCTCAAGGAGAAGATGGGGCCGGATTCGGAGTTCGCCGAGGAAGTGTTCGATTCTCCGGTACCGACGTGCCGCAAGGTGGAGAAAGCGGAGTTGATCAGCAGTGTGACGCTGGTGGATCAGTCGCCGATTGGCCGCACTCCGCGATCGAATCCGGTGACCTACGTGAAGGCGTTCGACGTCATCCGCGAGATGTTTGCGGCCACGCCGGAAGCAGAAAAGCGCGGATACACTGCCGGGCATTTTTCCTTCAACGTGCCCGGCGGCCGCTGCGAAACTTGTCAGGGCGACGGCACGGTCACCGTGGAGATGCAGTTTCTCGCCGATGTGGAGCTTGTCTGCGAGGACTGCAAGGGCACCCGTTACAAGAGTTCGATTCTCGATGTGCAGTACCGGGGCATGAATATCCATCAAGTGCTGCAACTCACCGTGAAAGAGGCGGTGCGGTTCTTCAGCGATGTGCCGAAACTGGTACAGCGTCTGAAGGTGCTGGTGGATGTGGGGCTTGGGTATCTGCGGCTCGGGCAGTCGGCCACTACGCTGTCGGGAGGCGAGGCGCAACGGGTGAAACTCGCGGCGCATCTGTCCCAAGCCGCGGTGAAGGGAACGCTGTTCATCTTCGATGAGCCGACCACCGGCCTCCACTTCGACGACATTGCAAAGCTGCTGGATGCGTTTCAACGCCTGATCCAGAACGGCGCCAGCGTGTTGATCATCGAGCACAACATGGAAGTGATCCGCAGTGCGGACTGGGTGATTGATCTTGGTCCGGAAGGCGGCGAGGCGGGTGGTCAACTGGTGGTGGAAGGCACGCCGGAGACCGTGGCCGCATCGGACGCTTCGTACACGGGGCAGTTTCTGCGGCAGGTGCTGGCCGGATAGTTTATCGGGCGCCAAAGCACCACAGGCCGCTTCGGGTGCGCAGGTACACGCGGCCATCCACCAGTGCCGGGGTGGCGAGAATTTCATCGTCGATACGGTTGGCCGCGAGCAACTCCTGATCCGGCCCGGCGCGCAGCACGCTGACCACTCCGGTATGGCTCGCGACATAGACCTTGCCATCGGCAGCCACGGGAGAAGCGTAGTAGCGGTCCGATTCGCCACGCAGCCGCGCCTGTTTGTGCAGCGCTCCCGTCTTCGCGTTGAGAGTGGTGAGCACACCGGCTTCATTGATCATGTAGAGGACGCCTTGATACACCAGGGGCGAGGGCAACTGCGGAATGGAGCGTTGGAACTTCCACGCCAACTCGCCGCCGATGCGGTAAGCCAGCAGAGCGTTCTCCGAAAGCATCGTACGCTTGTAAGCCGACCACTCGGCGCGGTCCATTTCGCCGTCGCCATTGAGATCGAGGAACTGAAACAGGCGCTCCACATGTTTCGTCGGCGCTTCCGTTTTGCTCAACGTTCCGGTCTTGTTCTCATCCTTCTCACGCAACGCAACGTCGAAATCGGGAACTGCGATCATGCGCCCAGGGTCGTTCTCGGGCGTATTGAAGCCATGTACGTAAATGAGATCGCCGTCGATTACGGGTACTGACTTCATCTCGCCGGGCAATCCATCCACACCCCATGCGGACTTGCCGGTGGCGAGATCATAGGCGTCCATGCGGAAGGAGCCTGGCGCGATGATCCAGTTCTGATGAATCGCAGGTGTGGAGTGTCCGCTTTGTGCTTCGGGACGAGCCGTCCGCCAGAGCTGCTCCCCGTTGCGAAGCGCATAGGCCGCGATGAACGAGTTGCGGTTCTGATCGAAAACGAGAATCACACGGTCGCCCGCGAGGACAGGCGATGCGCCCATGCCGTAGAGGTTGTCGAAGGGGCCCATCGCGACGCGCCACTGTTCTTTCCCCTTGGGTGTGTAGTTGATGAGTCCGAAATCCGGGAAGAAGACCACCACATTGCGTGCGTCCGCCGCGACCGATGGCGATGCTGCGTGATTCAACTGATGCAGTTTCTCCGCACGCTGACGCGGAACGGCGCGCTTCCACTCGACCTTGCCCGTGGTCCGGTCAAGAGCAAGCGTGACAAGCTGATCGCCATCAAGGCCGGTGAGATAGATGCGGTCTCCGCGGATCACGGGCGAGGAAAGGCCCCGAGGCAACTCCGCCTTCCAGATGACGTTTCGCGTTGCGTGGAACTCGATGGGATAGCCTGATCCTTCGCCTACTCCCGATCCGTTCGGTCCACGGAATTGAGTCCAGTCCGCGGCCATCGCGAAAAGGGAGGCGATCGCCATCAACGGCAGAGAACGCATATCCATGCATTGTAGTACTGGTCTGCCTAACGCGACGTTCGGAGCAGATGCATTCTTCCAAAGAAACCACCGTCGGGACCTGGTGGCGCGGGTACGTCGCTGCCATTGTCCGTCGGGCGGAAGATCCAGGCAGGCATGGGGAACCGTTCTCGATCCTGTTGCAGGCCACGATCGAGAATCACCTCGAGTTCTTCTTCCTTGAGAGACCACTGTTTGGAGTACAGGATCGTGTGCCCTGCGCACCGGCAGGTCTTGAGATCGGGAGCGAGGACACGTTCGTCTTCCAACTTCCCCTTGCACAGGTAATACCTGAGGATGAACGATCCTGACTCATCGGTGACGAGGACGCCGGGGCGGGGAGAGAGCGCCTCCAGATACGCGAGCATTTCTCTTATCTGCGCAATGCTGTTCAGGTGGGGATGATGATCCAGGAAGTGATGCGCGGTGGGCCACATGGGCAGCCAGAGTGCTCCGGCGAGAACCAGCAGCGCGGCTTTCTGCCGCACCATCGCGGCAAGGGCGACGCCCACTCCCGCGGTGACGAAGATGCTGAGGAAGACGTCGTGACGGCTGCCTCCGTAGGGATACACTCCCAGAGAGGCAGCGGTTGCGGTTGCAGCCAGTGGAAGGATCAGGCTCAGCGCCCGTAAGCGGCCAGGGCCTCGTACGGCAAGCAGTCCGAGGCCAACGGCAAACGCAGCCATCATCCATGCACCCAAACTGGGTTCCGAAAACACGTATCCAAACAGCGCGTTGGTAGCGCTGGTGAGAAATTCGAAGAGATCCTGCGACTCGGGATGGTAGTAAGACTCCTTGAGCCAGCCGTTGCGCGCGAACTCTTCTCCCGAACTGCCGCGCAGCTTCGATAAATGGGTGACGTAGGCGATCACGCAGATCGCACCGGCCGCCACCTGAAATCCTATCCACCCGATCGTCAAGTTGCGCGGCAGTTCACCTCTGACGATCCGGATGAGCGCGTACACTCCGATCGCGGCCGTGAACCAGATCGACATGTACATGGTGAGTAACGCCAGCAGTAGCGAGATCCCGAACCAACGCATCCAACGCGGGGATTGCTCACGGAAGGCCCGCTCCAGGCAGTACATCGCGCACGCCACAAACAAGGTGTGGACCATGTAATGCCGCACTTCCGCCGAGAGATGAATCAGATTGCGGGAAAAGGCAAGAAACAGAGCGGCGGCGAAACCGGCTGCCGGGTTCACCGTTTCCGAAAGCCAGCGATAGACAACATAGGGAATGAGTGCCCCGGCAATCATGGAAGGCAGGCGGAAGAACCACTCCGAACTGCCGAAGAAAGTCATGAAATGCAGCAGGAAGTTACAGAAAGGTCCGTAAGGGAACAGGGTGCCCCCCTGATAGACATTCCACAGGCCCCTCAGCAACGGAGGCAGCATGATCTGCGTCTCGTCTCCATTCAGGGACATCAGTTGTCCGTATTGGAAGCGCAGATAGAAGCCGGCGATGACCATTGCCCACACGATCCAGTGCAGGCGCGGACGAAGAATCTCCTCTGTCTTTTCCAGCAACGCTCTCAAAGTAGGGCCTCGTATGAGTATGCCAAGTTATACTACCTAGACGGTGCCTCTGTCATCGATACAACCGGAGACTCTATCCTCAGCGGAGCGTGTGGAACTGCGTCCCCGCGAATATGCGCGTGCCCGAACGCAGTATTGGGACGAGTTCGCCGCCCGGTTGCCGCAGCGGTGGGCTGGGCTTCGACGGTACTACTTGCAACGCCTCGCTGCCTGTTACGAGTTTCTGATCCCCAAAGGCAGCCGCGTTCTGGAGTTGGGTTGTGGTCAGGGAGACCTGCTGGCGGCGCTGAAACCATCCCACGGGGTTGGTGTCGATTTTTCAAAGTCCATGCTGGAGCAGGCGCGTGCACGCTATCCCCACTTGACCTTCGTGGAAGCCGATGTGCACGGCCTCGAACTCGAAGACAAGTTCGACGTGATCATTCTTTCGGATCTCGTGAATGATCTGTGGGATGTGCAGCAGGTGCTGAGGCAGGTTCGCAAACACTGCCATCGCGACACCCGTATCATCCTGAACACTTATAGCCGTGTGTGGGAGTTGCCGCGGCGGGTTGCCGAAGCGCTCGGAATCGCGCGCCCGCAACTTGCGCAGAACTGGCTTACCACAGCCGATTTGCTGAATCTTCTGAACCTGTCGGGCTTTGAACCGATCCGCGAGTCGGGTGAGATTCTGATGCCGGTTCGCATTCCGGTCGTGTCGGCCTTGGCCAATCGCTATCTTGCGCGTCTGTGGCCTTTCCGGTCCCTGGTGCTGACGTGGTTCGTGGTGGCACGCGTCAAGCCGGAGCCCCTTCCCACGGATCCGGTGGTGAGTGTCGTAGTGGCGGCGCGGAATGAGGAAGGCAACATTCCGGCGATCTTCCGGCGTGTTCCGCGTATGGGAGCGAAGACGGAGTTGGTCTTTGTCGAGGGCGGATCAAAGGATGATACGTGGGGCGCGATCGAGCGGGAGATCGCCCGCCATCCGTATGTTTCCGCGAAGTTGATCCGCCAGTCTGGAAAGGGAAAGGGAGACGCCGTACGTGCGGGGTTCGACGTGGCCGAAGGGGATATCCTCATGATCCTCGACGCGGACATGACGGTTGCCCCCGAGGACCTTCCACGCTTCTATGAGTCCGTGCGTGATGGCACCGCGGAGTTCGCGAATGGAGTGCGCCTGGTCTATCCGATGGATGAGCGAGCGATGCGTTTCTTCAATCACCTGGGGAATCGCTTCTTCAGCCTGGCGTTTTCGTGGTTGCTGGGACAGCGAATCAAAGACACGCTGTGCGGCACAAAGGTGATGCGCCGCGCTCACTATCAGCAGATCGCGGCGAACCGCTCCTACTTCGGAGATTTCGATCCGTTCGGCGATTTCGACCTGATCTTCGGTGCCGCGAAGCTCAACCTGAAGATCGTGGACGTGCCCATCCGCTATCGCGAACGCACCTATGGCGAGACGAACATTCAGCGCTGGCGCCATGGAATGATTCTTCTGCGGATGGTGATCTACGCGATGCGGCGGATCAAGTTCATCTGAGCGACATGCCCGTGTTTTCGCTTTTCTCCGCGGCATATAGGGCGGCCCGCAGGATGGGGCTACTGCGGACACGTCCTGGCTCCAGCCTGTTCATCGCGTCGTACTTCGCCTACAAGAGGCATCTGGAAGACCCATTCGATAAGCTCAGCCGTCACCCCCATTGGTTTCGCGGCGGCCACCTGATCGATGCAGGCGCGAACATTGGCTACTGCTCGGCGCTGTTCTCCCGCCTGATTGATCCGGAATACAAGGTGTTCGCCTTCGAGCCCGAGGCCGAGAACTTCGCGCTGCTTCAGCGTGTGATCCGAAAGCAAACCCGTTCCACCGTGCACGCGACGCAGGCTGCGCTGGGAGCATTCAACGGGCAGATTGGACTGTGCTTGAACCCGAAGCACCACGGCGATCATCGCGTGAGCGAAACTGGGCCCGCCGACCAGATGGTGCCGCTGATCTCACTCGACACTTTTCTGGAAGAGCGGGGCGCGATGACTCCCGTACGGTTGATCAAAATCGATGTCCAAGGCTACGAACTCGCGGTATGCCGCGGAGCGGTGCGCACGCTCGAACGGAACCCGGATTGTATCGTGGTCTTGGAGTACATGCCGGAGGCCCTAAAGGCGCTGGGTGTGGATCCGCCCGAACTGCTGGCGTGGTTCGGGCAGCGAGGCTACCAGGTGGACACCTTGCGGCGCGACGGACACATCAGCGCCGGATTTTCAGGCGAGATTCCAGCCCGCGGCTACGTCGATCTGGTGTTCTCACGATCGGGCCAACTCGCCTGACGCGGGCTCGCCACCGCGAAACACGCGTATCCTCTGCTGGGCTGGTGGAGTTTTTGCGGGATCGTCGATGTATTGCTCCCAGGTCAAATCGAGCAACTTCGCGTCCTTCGGTGCGGACTCCTTCAGCCGGGCATACGATCATAGATTTGGGGGCGTCGCCTCACTTGATCGGAATTGCTGTGCGGCGTCGATTCGGCCGCCGCGAGTTCAATGCCCGGTTCCGCACGGATACGGCTCAACAACGAACCGGCTGCTTTCGGGGTCAATCCGAACGGAGTACAACGTCAGAAAGCCCTCCGATCGGTCCGGAAGTTCGAGGCGTTTGCTCGCACCGAAGATGGCTGCGTTGGGGACGCGAGCCTTGCCTTCGCGCTGCGCGTTGCGGCGCACGGCGTCCGATGCCGCGCACTGAAGAAGGTATCCCTGCACGGTGAATCCAGCCTCGCGTGCCGGCTCGATGTAGCGGGCTCGCTCGGCCCTCGTAAGGTTGGTGTTGTCGACCACAAACGGCGCCTTCGCTGCAAGGCACGCCGTGACAAGCAGCCACTCCCGGCGCCGGGTGCGCAGCATGTCGAGATTCAAACGCACGTGACTCGCGTAGAAACGCTCGCGGCAGAACGTCGACTTTCCGCTCGCGGGAATGCCGGTCAGCAGTACGAGTTCCATGGGCTTCCCGCTCCTTGCGCGAAGGCCTGATGTGGGGATTTACCTGAGTTGCGCGGCGAGCCTGAGACGCCGCGCAAGCGCATTAAAAGGCGCGGATTATCGCTGCACGGCGCCGCCGCGGCCCATGATCGGCCACACGTCCACCATGCGATCGCCTTCGAACACATAGTAGCGGTCGTAGACGTTGGTGCTCGTGTCGAGATTGGTGCAGTACAACTCGAGCTTCTGGCCGAGCTTCAACTCCTCGCCGTCTTTCCACTTCAAGATCCCGTACTCCGCGCCTTGATTCTCGACCACGACATCCGGGCGGTCCTTCACCTGATCGGTTGGCTTCAACATCGCTTTGTTGCCCGCATCAATGGTGACCTGATTCGGATGGTTCTTGCTGACCACGGTGGTCAACACGGTAAGCGAAGTCTGGAAATCGTCGTAACGCTTGTCACCGGACTTCTTGCCGATGTGCATGTAGGCGGTGTCCATGAACACATACGACCCCGCTTGCAACTCCGTCAAGCCGATCGCTTTGTCGATGTTGTAAGTGCCTGTCGAGCCGCCGGTGATGAGCTGTACATTCAAGCCGGCCTTCTTGCACAGGTTCGCGGTCTCGACGACAGGCCCCACGTCGGTGACTGACTTCTGCCGCCGCTCTTCGAAGCCTTTTGTGTGCGACGCATAGCCCGAATAGCCCATCACGCCGCCGAACTTGAGGTTCTTCTTCGAATCGATCCTCTTTGCGAGTTCCATGCCCGGTGCGCCCGTGGCATGGCCCGCACGCGTCAGCCCCGAGTAGAGATCCACCAGCATCGTCATCTTGATCTTCAATGTCGCGGCGGCCTCGTCCACCAGATCCACCGTCATGGGATCGTCGGCCACCACCATAAACGTCGGGTCCTTCGCTGCCAGTGTGGCGGCCCGCCAGATCTTGTTCTTGCCCGCGGGCTGCACCGTGTAGAGCACGTTCTTGATGCCCGCGCCGCTCATCAGTTCGCTTTCGGCGATGGTTGCGCAGCAGATCCCAAGGCTGCCCAGCGCGACTTGCCGCTTCGCGATATCGGTCGACTTGTGAATCTTGCAGTGGGCTCGTAGATCAATTCCCGTCGACTTGCAGTGATCCGACATGCGCTTCACGTTCTGATCGAACAGCGCTTTGTCGACCACCATGCAGGGGGTGGGGAGGTCGTCTTTGGTGATGCCGCTGAAATCGCGGCGGGCGATCTTGGCCTCAATATCGGAATAGCGGAAGGGCTTCTTGGTGAAGTTCGCGCGCAGCAGGGCGGGCGCGGCCATCGCCGAAGCAAGCATCATACGGCGGGAGATCATGCATCCTCTCATAGGGTAGATTCTACAGCTTTCCCTGCACTGCCGCCTGCTCGAAGGTCGCCATCTCGTGATAAAGCTTGCATGCGGACTGGAACAGCGATGCGGCGAGAGCCGCTCCAGTGCCCTCGCCGAGGCGCATTTCGAGATCCAATACAGGCGTGGCGCCGAGCTTCGCAAGCATTGCACGATGCCCCGGTTCGGCGGACCGGTGCGAAAAGAACGCGGCGCTCATCGACGAAGGTTCGAGCGCTTGTGCGATCAACGCGGCGGAGCAGGTGATGAAGCCGTCGAACAGCACGGGCAGCCTCCGCTGCGCGGCGCCCATCAGCAGCCCCGCCAGCATCACGATCTCGAAGCCGCCGAGATTCGCCGCGATCTCAAGCGGGTCACGCGAGGAATGCAGTGTGAGCGCCCTGGAAATCACCTGTGCCTTTCGCGACACTCCAGCCGCGTCGAGCCCGGCGCCAGGCCCGGTGACATCCTGCGGCGCAATGTCTGCATATGCACATAACAGGGCCGTCGCCGATGTTGTGTTGCCGATGCCCATGTCGCCCGTGAGCAGAAAGTCGTAGCCAGCCGCCGACGCCTCTTCCGCCAGCTTCCTTCCATGAGCAAGAGCTGTCCGCGCGTCATCCACGGACATGGCCGGTGCGATGGCCATGTTCTGTGTTCCCGCCGCGACGCGGCAGTCGCGCACTCCTTCGACGGGTTCGCCCTTTGCTCCTGCGTCGACCACCCAGGTATCGATCGCGAGGTTGCGGCACAGCACGCTGATCGCGGCTCCGCCCCGGACGAAGTTGCGCATCATCTCGCGCGTGACTTCGCTTGGCCACGCGCTGACCCCTTCGGCTGTGACGCCGTGGTCGCCGCAGCAGATCACCGCCAGCATGCGAGGGCTTGGCGGCGGCTCGGCGTTGCGAACTTCGGCGTAGCGGATCAGCAGGCTTTCCAGCCGTCCCAGGCTTCCTGGCGGCTTCGTGAGCGAATCCAACCGCCGCCGCACCACATCCGTGATCACCACAGTTATCTCCTCCTCAGAGTGCCAACTCCAACACTTCGCAATACTGCTGAGAATGCGACTGCGGATCACATCCCGTCAGGCAATGCCGCAGCACCGAGTTGATGCCCAGGTGCGCGACAACGATCGCCGGACGCGGACCGCTCTTCAGGATCTCCAATACCCTCCTCGCGCGTGCGGAGATCTCTTTCCATCCCTCGCCGCCCGGAGCGGGAACATCGAACCAGCGTTCCAGCTTGCGCCTTGCCAGATCGGGCCACTGCAACTCGACGTCCTCCCAGAGCAGCCCCTCCCAATCGCCGAGATCCAGTTCGGCGAGGTCGGGAACGGTGACGCGTTCGATCTCAGCGGGCAAGTACGACGCTGTTTGTTGCGCTCGCCGCAGTGGGCTGACGTATGCGATCGCGCCGCACAACCCGGGCATGCACTGAGCCGCCACCCGATGGCCGGCCTCACTGAGCGCAGGGTCCAAACGTCCCAGCAGCACGCCCTTTCGTTCAGGCTCCGCGTGCCTTACCAGAAGCAATTCCGGCATGAAGCCACTCCCATCAATACGGTTTCTACAATCAGACAGGTCGCGCCGAGACAATCCCCGTTCACTCCGCCAAGCCGCGCTTCGAACCACTCCCGCAGCATCCATGTGACGAGCGCGGCCAAAGCGATCAGAAACACCCCTAGCTGCGGTCCGGCGAGCCATGCGAATGCCACGCCTGTGCCAATGGCGATCAGCGCACCGGTGCTGGTGAGTCCCGATGCGAACATCGCCGCCAGCCCATCACCCACAGGTCGTGTGATCCATCCCATGGTGACCATCGCTGCCCGCGACAGCGCGAAGCACGCCGCCAGTTCGCGGATCGGATCGGCCGGCATCCGCTGCATCGCCTGCCAGCGGATCGCAACAAGGAAAATCAGCGCGAGCGCGCCATAAGCGCCAATGCGGCTGTCCTTCAGGATCGCCACGATCTTCGACGGGCTGCGGTGTCCGCGGAATGCGTCGGCGACGTCGGCAACGCCATCTTCATGCAAGCCGCCGCCGATCCAACTCCAGAAGGCCACTACCAGCAGCGCGGCCATTGCGCCGCCAAGAAAGTAGTCGAAGAAGAGAAACAGCCGGGAGCCCGCGGCAGCGACGGCCACTCCGATCAGCGGGAAGAACAGTGCGCACTCGCCCGGCGGCGCGCCTTTGCCTCGCACTGGCAGGATGGTGAGAAACTGCACCGCGCCAATCAGCCTGCTCATCCCTTCACCTTCAGGCCACACCCGAACACGATCCACCACACCTCGCGGGACTGTTCCCCGATTATCTGGTTGATCCATCCCGCCTGATCGCGAAAACGCCGCGCCAGTTCGTTTTCGGGCACAATGCCGCAGCCGACTTCATTGGTGATGAGCACCACTTCCGCCGGCGACGCCGATGCGACGTTCGCCAACGCCGTTGCTGCCGGCCGCAGATCGTCCATGCCTCCGAGCATGAGATTGCTCGCCCACAGCGTGAGGCAATCCACCACGATTGCGTCAAAATCGCTGCCACGCCGGGCGATCACGCCAGCCACATCACGAGGCTCTTCGATCGTCTCGAAACGGTCCGCGCGCTCGGCGCGATGAGCTTCCGCGCGAGCCCGCATCTCCTCGTCGTAGATCTCCGCCGTGGCGATATACGCAAGACGCGCCCCGCATCGCATCGCCTGATCCAGCGCGAATCGCGTTTTTCCGCTCCGGCTGCCGCCACCGACGAGAATCATAGGAAGTACCTCTTCTGCCTACGGCGCAGCAGCCACAAGAAGAACGGCCCGCCGAGCAGCGAGGTGACCACGCCGACCGGGATGTCCGCGGGGGGTAGGATCGATCTCGCGGCCGTATCGCAGATCGCGAGGAACGCAGCGCCTCCAAAGAATGCCGCGGGAAACAAGAGGCGGTGGTCGGCGCCCAACCGCAAACGCAGGGCATGCGGCACGATCAGGCCGACGAAGCCGATCGGTCCGGTAATCACAGTGATGGACCCGGTGAGGAGTGCGCCCGCCAGAAACCCCAGCCACATCAGGCGGGACGTGGAGACTCCGCGCGCGGCGGCCCAATCCTCACCGGCTGCCATGAGATTCCATTGCCGCGCCGTCACCAGCAGAAAGGCGAGCAGTGCTCCAACGATCGTGAGCAGTGCGAACAGACTACTCCCATCCACAATGTCCACTTGTCCCATCAACCAGCGGCTGATCGCGAACGACTGCGTGAAGGTGGCCAGGCTCTGCAGCAACAGGATCATGGCGACTGCCATCGCGTTGACGGTCACACCGGAGAGCAATAGCGAGAAGGACGAGATCTTGCGGCCGCTGGACGCCAGGCTGATCACTAGAAACAGCGCTCCTGCCGCGCCCGCCAAGGCCGCAAGCCAGATCGCCGGAAGCCCCCCAATTTCGCGCCACCCGAGTACGATGGCGAGGACCGCACCCAACGATGCGCCGCTCGCGATACCGAGCGTGTAGGGGTCGGCGAGCGAATCGCGCAACAACGCCTGAAACAATACGCCCGCCATGGAGAGGGCCGCGCCAGCCAGCGCGGCAAGAAACACGCGCGGGAGCCTTGCCTGGAAGAAGATGGCGGCGTCGGGTTGCAGCCCCGCGAAGACCCGGGTCGAATCGATCTTTGTGGATCCGATCCATGGGGCAATGGCCAGCACCAGCACGCATGCGCAACCAAGCACGGTCACGACGATTGCGAACCGCCGGCGGGAACTCTCAGCCATACATCACCCATCCGCGGCCGTCTTCCCGGGCGTGGATGGACGCCGTCACGCCGAAGACTTCGTGAACCGTTTGTGCGGTCAACACGTCACGTACCGGGCCGAACGCACGCATGCGCCCCACCTCCAGCAACAGGACCTGATCCGCATACGAGAGCGCGAGATTCAGATCATGCGTCACTGTCACGACAAGCAAGCCTTGCGTGGCAAGTTGCCGGAGCAGATCGTAGATCGCGATCTGATGCTTCAGATCAAGGAATGTGGTTGGCTCATCGAGCAGGAGCACTTTCGGAAATTGGGCGATCGCGGCGGCGAGCACCACTCGTTGCCGTTCGCCTCCACTCAAGGACCGGAAATCGCGAGGGGCGAATTCGAGGCTGTCCGTCAACTCCATCGCCTTGCGCGCCGCTGCCAGGTCTTCATCCGATTCGAACAGTCCATCGCCATAAGGCGCGCGTCCCATCATGACCACCTGCTCGGCGGTGAACGGAAACTCGACGGCGAGGTTCTGCGGCACGAATGCGACTTCGCGGGCAAACTGGCGCCGGTTCCACTCGCGCACCTGTTTGCCGCGATACAAGCATTCGCCGAGGTACGCCCCGCGGATCCCCGCGCAGATGCCCAGCAGTGTCGACTTGCCAGCGCCGTTCGGCCCGGCGATCGCCACCAGTTGGCCGGACTCCAGGGGCATGGACACCCCGCTGAGTACCGTTCTGCCCTGGTAGGCGAAACCCGCGCCCTGCAGCTTGTAGATCGGGCTCACCGTGCACGGCCCTCTTGGCATCCCGGCTCTACCACGACGCCTCCGGATGGAGCATCTTTCCGAACTCGCGCACGGCTTCAGCCACTCTTGGGCCCGGCACCACGAATCGATCATCCGCTACCGGGAGCACGCGATGATTTCGCACGGCGGACAGCATCGGATAGCGCTGCCACAGCCGCACCACGGACTTGCGATGTTCCTCGGTGATGGAGCCGATGTGCGTGCTGTCTCCCATGTCGAGGATGACGTCGGGACTGCGAGCAAGCAGTTCCTCGATCGTCACTTTCGGATATGCGGCTGGCGAATCGGCAAAGACGTTCTGTCCGCCCGCGATGGTCAGCAGTTCCACGAGATAGCTGTCTTTCGCGGCGACGAAGATGCCATCCAGCGTGCCCGGCGTGCGGCCCACGACAAACGCGACTTTCACCGGCTTCAGCGAGCCCGCCTTGGTCCTCAGATGCCGCAATTGGTTGGCCAAAGACGCGATCAGGCTCTCCCCTTTGGCCGGGACTCCGCAAGCACTTGCGATTGTGCGGATCGAGCTGTACACGCCATCCGCCGTTTCCGCCGGGTTGACTTCGACCACGGGCAACCCCATCGCCTTGAGCCGGTCTCCGAGGCTGATCGGGTTACGCTGGATGATGACCAGGCTGGGACGAAGGCTCAGAATGACCTCCGCGTTCGGCTGGAGGAACGTCCCGATCTTCTGAATCTTCCCGGTCTCGGGAGGATAACGGCAAAAGGTGCTGACCCCAACTACCCGGCTGCCCAGCCCGAGAGCGAAGAGCGTTTCCGTGATGCTGGGCGTGGTGGAGACGATTCGAGCCGGCTGCCCTGCTGCGATCCCAACGGCAAGAATGGCGAGCAGGACCGGACGGTGGAGCGGAATGGAGTGGGGCACCCACCCTTACGATAGCAAAGCGATCAGTGCATGGAACTCAGATTCGTCGCACCGCTTCCCAGAAACTGCCGGGCCAGTTCGCCGGCCGGAGTCTGGTCCACTTCCGCCAACCGGTTCAGCTTCTGGATCGCTTCCGGGCGGATTCGGCCTGTCAGTTCTCTGAGCGCGCCCTCCAATCCCGGGAACCTTTGCAGGGCCTCCCGCTTCACTGCGATGGCGGCTTCCATGGACGGGAGCATCCCCTTGGTGTCGGTGAGGAACTTTACATCCGCGCCGACGAAGCCGCCCAGTGTGCGTGGCACGGCAACCATGTCCGCGGCCCCCGCCGACAAAGAGTGAGGCAGTTGGTTCCGTTCCATCGCCTGGATCGCTGCCGCAAACGGAATCGAGTACGTCCGGTTGAAGAGCTTCAGGTATTCCGGCCGCTCGAAAAATTCGAACGTGACGGCAAACCTCCACGTGCGGCTGCGATCGTTCTCCACATCAGCGATCGTTTCAAAGCCGTTTTCCCGAGCCAAAGAGCCTGGAATGGCGATTGCGTAGGCAGCATCGAACCCCAACGGCGCGATCCACTCGACGTTGAGGCGATTGCGGGATTCGGTTCGAATCCGCTCTCGAAGCACGCCGGGATTGCCGGTGGGACTGAGATTCAGGATCGTGGAGGCTGCGGCACCGGAGTACTCCGGATACAGGTCAATCTCGCCGCCCATCAGCCCGCTGAAAACGGCAGCCGTATCGCCGAGATTGGTCTTGCGCACTACCGGAAGGCCCAATCTCTTCTCCACATGTTGGGCAATGATTTCGGCTACAATCGCCTGCTCAATCGTACTCTTCGAGCCAATGGTGAGTGTGGGCTTACGGCTGCAGGCTCCGTTCGAAAGCAGAACGAGCAAAACCACAAGGGGGGTGAACTTCAGTCTCAAGTTTGTACTCTTTACTTTCCCGGGGAGAGAAGTTCATCGATAATCGGTCACTTCCCAGTGTACGGCATTCCGGTTGCAGCGTCATGATTGCGGATAGGAAATATCTGAGCCGTCCCCAGGAATCTATCGGCGGGGAGCGCCGATTTCAGCAGACTGGGTTCTTGTCGGGAGTGCGATTGTCGTCCTTACGGGCTTTGAGAAGAGGAATATGGGCGGTTGCCGATTCCAGGACTACGAGTATATCTCTCTCATTGCAAAGGAGGTCTCGAAGCGTGATGCGACGTAGTACCGAATCGAGGACATCCTGGACGGTGCCCCAGAGGGCGCGGACCGAGCAATCGGTGGACCTGGTGCAAGTTTGTTCCAGCCCCGCGTGGCGGTCGCAGAACTTTGGCGTGTAGAACCGTCCGCCAAGCGCATCGAGAACGGAGCCAACGACGATCTCTCCAGCCGGGCGCGAAAGTGTATAGCCCCCCGCCTGGCCGCGCACACTTTCCACAAACCCGCCAAGCCGCAGCAACCGCATGAGCTTGGCAACATTGGGGACGGAGAGTCCTTCGGCCCGACTGATCTCCGGAATGCTGAGGCTCTGACCCTCCTCGAGCCGGGCCATGTGGAGCAGGCACCGCAGCCCGTACTCTTCCTGCGCGCTTAACTTCATACCTTCTATCTTATGCCCCTGTGCAAGTCTACCGGAAAACAGTCTTCGCGCCCAGAAGCCAAAGGGAGGCTCCGGAGATCGCTTCCACCCGGGCGGCGGTCTGAGGGCAGGCGGGGAGGCGCTCGCTTGTGACGCGCCATCGCACAATCGGATGGAAGTCCGGTGGGGCTAGGGTGGTTCGGCGCCAGGGCCCAGTCAGGCGCCCCGCACAGCGGCCTCGTACGGCGGCCCGCACAGCCTGCCCAGCCGCCCCGCACAGCCACCATCCGGCTCTGCTATCGTGAAAGATCCTGCCCTCAGGATGTCGAATGCCTTTTGAATTAAAGCCAGTTAAGGAATTCCTTGTCCTTCCAGCTCTCCCCGAAGCGCTTTCTCGTCTTTCGGAGCTGGCCTACAACGTCATCTATAGTTGGGACCATAACATCCGTGCGGTCTTTCGCCGCCTGGATCCTGTCCTGTGGAAGTCCTGCGGCCACAATCCGGTGTTGATGCTGGGGCAGATCCCCCAGAGTACCCTCGAACGGATGGCCAAGGATCAACGCTACCGGTCGGTCTATCGCAAAGCATGCGACCTTTACGACGCCTACATGACCCGGCCCGTCGTGAAAGACAAGCTCGTTGCCTATTTCTCGATGGAGTACGGCTTGCTGGAATGCATGCCGATTTACTCCGGCGGCCTGGGCGTCCTTTCCGGCGATCACCTGAAGTCGGCCAGCGATGCGCAGATTCCGCTTCTTGGGGTGGGGCTTCTCTATCAGCGCGGTTACCTGCTGCAGAAGCTCAATCCCGACGGCTGGCAGTCCGAACGGAACCCTGAAAACGACTTCTACACCCTGCCCGTGCTGCCGGCTCTGAATGCCGACGGGAGCGAGGTAAAAGTATCCGTTACGCTTCCAACGGGCGAAGTCGTCATCAAGGTGTGGCACATGAATGTCGGCCAGGTGAAGTTGTACCTGCTGGACACGAATGTCCCGGAGAATACTACGGAAGAGAACCGCGACATCACGGATCAGTTGTACGGCGGCGACATCCACCTCCGCATTCGCCAGGAAATCGTGCTTGGGATTGGTGGCATGCGCGCGTTGCACGCCCTCGGGCTCAGTCCCACGGCCTTCCACATGAATGAAGGCCACTCCGCGTTTCTCGCCCTGGAGCGCATCAAGCTTCTGATGCAGGACCGGGGATTCTCCTTCGAAGAGGCCCTGGACGCGACCAGACGCAACAACGTCTTCACGACTCACACACCGGTTCCCGCGGGGATCGATCTTTTCGACACCGGGCTGATGTACATGTACTTCCGGGACTACTGCCAGGACGCCGGCTTCACATTCGAGCAGTTGATGGGCCTTGGCAAGCGCAACGCCCATAACGCGCAGGAGCCGTTCTCCATGGCGATCTCCGCGCTGCAGACCTCTTCGTACCGCAACGCGGTGAGCCAGCTTCACCGGAAGGTTTCCCAGCAGATGTGGTCGGAGCTATGGCCGGACCTCCCGACATGGGAAGTGCCCATCACGTCGGTGACCAACGGGGTGCACCTGCCCACCTGGCTGAATGGCGACCTGGCGACCATTTACGACAACTACCTGCCTCCGGACTGGCGTGAGCATCACACCGACTTGAAGACGTGGGAGATGGTGAAGGAGATCCCAAGCGGAGAGCTCTGGGAAGCGCGGCGGCATCGCAAGCGAACGTTGATCACGTTTGCGAGGGAGCGGCTGGTAGCGCAGTCCATTGCCCGGAAGGCGTCAGCCTCCGAGTTGCGGCGCCTGCACGAAACGCTGGACCCCGACGCGTTCACCATCGGGTTTGCGCGCCGGTTTGCGACTTACAAGCGGGCGACGCTTCTGTTCCGGGACATCAACCGGCTGAAGCGGATCCTGCTGAACACGAAGATGCCCGTGCAGATTCTCTATGCGGGCAAAGCGCATCCGAAGGATCATCCCGGGAAGATGCTGATCCGCGAGATTTTCCAAATGACGCGTGATCCGGAGATCGCGCGGCGGCTGGTGTTCATTGAGGACTACGGCATCGAAGTCGCGCGTGAGTTGGTGCAGGGCGTCGACCTTTGGCTGAATACTCCGAGACGGGGCGAAGAGGCTTGCGGGACCAGCGGCATGAAGGCTGGGCTGAACGGAGTTCTGAACCTCAGTATTCTCGATGGCTGGTACGACGAGGCGTATGAAGTGTCGGGGAGTTGGGCGATTGGCGATCGCGATCCCTACACCGAGGATCAGGACGAGATCCATGCCGGCGCGATCTACTCCCTACTGGAAAACGAAATTGTGCCGATGTACTACGACAGGAAGGACGAAGGCTTTCCGGAAGAGTGGATGCGCCGCGTCAAGCAGTGTCTGATGAATCTGAGCCCTCGATTCAACTGCACCCGAATGGTGGAGGAGTACGACACGCAGATGTACGAACCTGCACATCGGGCTTTTGCGGATCTTGAACGCGAACAGTACGAGAGTCCGCGCCGCCGGGTACTCTGGAATGGTGAGGTCCGCCGCGCCTGGGAACATGTGCGCCTTCTGGACGTAGGGTCGGGGACGGATCGCAGCGTGCTAAGTGGCCAGCCCGTAACAATGCGGGCCGTCGTCGAACTGGCAGGTTTGCGCCCCTCAGACTTGAAAGTGGAAGCCGTGGTAGGCAGAGTGGGCGCGATTGGGCAACTGGAGGAGACGCAAGTAATGACGCTTTCCCCGGTTGCAGAAAATGGGTCTACTTGCGAGTTTGCCGCGAAGTTCGTTCCGGCGATGACGGGCCGCTTGGGCTATGCCATGCGAGTCAGCCCCAACGATCAGGACGATCCACTGTGCCGGCCATGCTATGCGCTGATGCGATGGAATTAGGCTTTCGGATTTCGTGATTGGTGGAATTGTGATTACGGCCGTGGCCGGGTCCGTGGATCCGGCCGCGCACCGGAGGTGGTGTGTCCGCGGGTGTGCGGGTTGACGTCCGGTTCCCGCGGAACGGTCCGAAAACAAGTTGCATGGAAAATGTTGCGATGCGGCTGGTTCCGTGGTAAATAGGAAGTGGGTCGTCTAGACCAGGGGTACGGATTCCCTTGGAACACAGTTCACCGGCCTTTCGTCTTAATCCCTAGAGAGCCTGCCAGGATGGACGCTAGATTCCATCCAATATCATTTCGAGTTTGAATTCTGAAGGCGAATCGAGCGGGCAATCTCCCTCCAGGCGACTTACCCAATTGATCTACGTCCGCTGGGATCCGGTCGTTGACCTACAGGGATCCACCAAGGAGCGTCACGGTCATGGACAATGATCGTAAATATCGGCAACGGGGCTATCAAGACTCCGATCGCGAGCCATCCTTTCGCGACCAGCAGCAAAAACCAAAACAACGCCTGCCTCTCGACGTGACCGGCCCCCGCCTGCCGCGTCTGGTGCAAGCGGTCACTGCGGCCCGATGCTGGAACTGCACCACGGCATTGCCTTCAGATGTCGATTTCAAAGGCACTTGCCCGAAATGCAATTCTCCGCTTCATTGCTGCAAACAGTGCGCGCACTTCGAACCTTCCACGCGCTTCCAGTGCCTGAAGCCGATTCCCGCGCGCATTGCCTACAAGGACCAGCAGAACGAGTGTGAACTGTTCAAGCCGCGTGTCACAGTGGCTCGCGACGTCGCCGGCGCTAGCAACGGCTCCAGTCCATCGGTGGTCGCACCGAAAGTGGCGGAGCCTCGCAACTCCAGCGACGCACGCGCGGCATTCGACAGTCTGTTCAAAAAGTAGTCCTCCCGAACTCACATGAAGGTTGCCGAACTCGCCGGAGTGCGTCAATTCCGGCTCATTGATCAAAGTCCCGCGCTACCCGCCCCCGGTGAGATCCAGGTTTCTGTCCGGACGGTGGGAATCTGCGGTTCGGACATGCACTATTACGCGGAGGGTGGCATCGGTGATACGCCTTGCGTCTATCCCGCGGTGATCGGCCACGAACCTGCTGGGGTTGTTCTCAAGACTGGTGACGGTGTGACCGGCTGGCAACCTGGGGACCACGCGATTCTGGAACCGGCCATCTACTGCTACCACTGCGAATTCTGCATGACGGGCCGTCACAACGTGTGTGCCCATTTGCGATTCCTGAGCACTCCCGGTGAACCCGGCTTCTTCCGGGAAGTGGTGAATTTGCCCGCGGTGAACGTCCTGGCCTTGCCCCCAGCGCTCAGTTTCGCCGAAGGGTCGCTTGCCGAGCCGCTGGCCGTAGTGCTGCATTCCATGAAGTTTGCCCAGCCCCAGTCCGGCGAGACCGCGGTTGTCTTCGGCGCCGGGCCGATCGGACTGATGACGCTGAGTGTGTTGAAGCTCTCCGGGATCGAGCGGGTGTGGGTGGTAGAGCCCGTTGCCGAACGGCGCGCGCTCGCGAAATCGCTTGGAGCCGACGAGGTGCTCGATCCCCATCAGGACGATATCGTTGCGCAGATCAAACACGACACCGGCAGTCGAGGTGTGGACTGCGTGATCGACTGTGCGGCGAAGGAAAGGACCATGAGCCAGAGCCTCTATGCGGCACGAAATGGCGGGCGTGTGGTCTACACGGGGATTCCTTCGGAAGCCATAATCCCGCTGGAATTTCACGAAGCGCGCCGCAAGGAGCTTACTCTGTTCAACGTGAGGCGATCGAATCACGAAACCGATCTTGCGATTCGTCTGCTGGAACAGCATCCCGCCCGCTTCGCGCCGCTTCTCACGCACACGCTCCCCATGGAAAGGATCGGCCCGGCGTTCGACATGTTGGAGCATCGCCGCGACGGCGCGTGCAAGGTGACCATCACGCCGGCTTGACCATCGCTCAGCGCTTTCGCGAAACGAGCAGTCTATGAATCAGACACGGAAAAGAGCTTGCACATCGCGGCTGCCACTTACGACCCGGAGGATGACGACCTCCTGACCGTCCAATCTGTAGAAGATGAGTGTTGGCCCACTGGGAAGCTTCGCAAGCCCGGTCCGAGTTCTTCATCCCGGGCGTCCCAGATGCGGGTAGCAGGACAGACAACAGCCAGAATCGATCTGTGATGGCATCCACGACCCTGTCTGCAACCTCGAGGCTACCGCTATCTCGAGCGGTATAGAGCCATAGGTCGTCAAGATCAAGTTCGGCTTCCGGCGCGATGCGGTGCGCCATTAGCGGGGCCTGGACTCCCCAGCGGCGAGGCGAGCGCGTCCTTTTCGTTTGACGTCCCTGGCGAGTTCCCGGACAGATTGCTGGGTGAGAATGCGCCCCTCGCCCCTGGATACGGAAAGCTGGGCAGCATCGATATCCGCCAGGATCTCGTGTCTCACACGCTCGCGTTCCTCCCACAGGGAGAGAGCCTGGCGGACGGCCTCCGCCTCGCTCCGCACTCGGCCTGTTTCAATGGCCTGCCGGACAAAAGCTTCTTGATCGGGCGTGAACTGGAATTCCATTTCGGTCAGTTCCTCGTTCGTGAAACGATGAGTCTTTGAGCGAAGACGCGCCGCGCAACGCCTCCCAAACATTTCCTGGCAGATCTGTTTTGGAGACTCCTCGCGGCGCGCCCTTACGCGTTAGCGGAAGTCCTGCGATAGCTCTGCCAGTTGCGCCGCGTCGAAATCGAGGCGCGCCGGATAGCTCGGATGGTCCACGACAATCGCCGCGCCTTTCGGGAACTGCGCCACTTGCTCCTGCGTGAACTGGAACGAGATGTACTGCACCGAACTGAGCCTGTCCGTCGAGATCTGGCGATCATCGAACACAGCCTTCACTCGTGGCGTCGAACCCACTTCGATCCAGATGTGGTTCTCCAAGCCTAATAGCTTGCGAAGCCAGACGGCGCGAAGCTCCGGCGTCTCGTATTCAATCAGCAGAGAGGCCGCCAGACCATTCGGTTTGGGAATGAGTTCGTTATACGTTTCCACTTCGTGTTCGATGTCGTGCGCCTTGACGATGCGTTCGATCCGCATCATCTCCTGAATCTGATAGCGCACGGTCTCGCGGTTTTCAAACAGGAACGTCAGATGATCGCCCACCCGGATGCGGCGGCGGTCCTTGATTGCGAGCACCCGCGGACGCCAGGTCTCGCGTTCCACCTCATACTCTGCGATATTCTTGATTTCCTCAATGGTGACAGGGGTCATAAGTTACTTCTTCTCCTCCTTGCCCGCGGGTTCCACGGGTGCCGGGAATCCATCCGGCCGGTAAGCCCGGGCGAGCACCTGGATGGGATGCATCGGGCGATTGCCAATCGCCTGCTCAAACTGGATGGCGGCGAGCGGGCAATCGGAAACCATCAGGTCGCTCGGCTCTTCTTTCATTTCATCGAAGGCCTTCTTGCCCGCCAGCATCGACAGCGGGAAGAACTCCTTCTTCATCGCCCACGTGCCGTCGTGCGCACTGCACTGTTCCACCATGCGGACTTGTGTGCCGGGGATGAAGCGCATCACGTCACGTGAACGGAAGCCGATGTTCTGCGCCTTGAGATGACAGGGCACATGATAGGCGACCTTGCCGGGCGTCGACTTGAAATCGCGATTGAACTGGCCTTTGCGTTTACGCTCGAAAAGGAACTCGCAGAGATCCATGGTGGCCGATGCGACTTCCTGCGCCTCGGGCAAAGTCACGAGATCGGTGTACTCTTTGCGGAGCATGTACGAACAGGTCGGGTTGATCGCGACTACCTTCTTGCCCGCGCGGACATGTGGCAGGAGCGTTGCGACATTGGTGGTCGCCATCTTCTTCGCAAGTTCGATGTCGCCGGCTTCGAGCGCAGGCATGCCGCAGCAGTTCTGCTTGGGGCAGCCGAGCGAGATGCCGTTTTTCGAGTACACCTCTACGGCGTCCTTGCCGATCTCAGGCTGGTTGTAGTTCACGTAGCAGGTATGGAAGAGCACCGCCTGGTTGGGATCGCCCTCGGGAGCGGGCCTCGAGTGATACCAGCTCTCGAATGTCTCGGCTTGAAATTCGGGAAGCTGCTTGTCCTTATGAATGCCGATGACGGACTCCATCACTCCGCGCAGCAACGGTTGCTTGTTGGCCCAGTTGGCCATGTCCGGGGTGAGTCCGCCGATCTGCCCGATCCTCTCGGGCTGCGAGAGAATCTTGGATCGAAGCGGGATGCCGGTGTCCTTCCGCCGGACCGCATTGGCGCGGAGCAGCAGGCGCGGAAAATCGAGCTGAAACTCGTGCTTGTCATCCGGCGTGTAGGGGCATTTTACGTAGCAGATCTTGCATTGATAGCAAGTGTCGATGATGTGATCCGTCTCGGCGGCGGTCACTTTGCGGACATCGCCGTCGTGCCTGTCCACAGCATCGAACAGCGCGGGGAATGAGGGACACAGATTGAAGCACAGGCGGCAGCCGTGACAGATCTCGAAGATCCGTTCCACCTCCTGGTGCAGGGCGTTCTTGTCCCAATAAACCGGATCATTGGGGTTATAGGTGAGGCCGGGTGTTGGGGAACCTTTGATGACTGCCATGATGGGACTCGCTGAAAAATAACCTCGGGAGGGAAGCCAGGGGCGGGGAACACTCCGCCCCTGAGGGACCGATGTGGAAAGACTAGCTGATGGAATCGAGACCTTGCTGGAAGCGGCCCGCGTGCGACTTCTCGGCCTTGGCGAGCGTTTCAAACCAGTCCGCGATCTCGCCGAAACCCTCGTCGCGCGCGGTCTTCGCCATGCCGGGGTACATGTCGGTGTACTCGTGAGTCTCGCCGGCGATGGCGGCCTTCAGGTTGGCGGAGGTGTCGCCGATGGGCAGATCGGTGGCCGGGTCGCCGACCTTCTTCAGGTAATCCAGGTGGCCGTGCGCGTGGCCGGTTTCTCCCTCGGCAGTATCGCGGAAGAGGCCCGCGACGTCAGGATAGCCCTCCACGTCGGCTTGCTTTGCGAAATACAGATAGCGGCGATTGGCCTGGCTTTCGCCGGCGAACGCATACTTCAAGTTGTCGTGGGTCTTCGACCCCTTCAGGGTTGCCATGAATGTCTCCTTGTTGACGGTAGAAACGTAATTACAACTCACTTAACCGGATTGCCGCGCGCAGGTGGCGCAGATGCCGAGAATCTCGACCGTGAACCGGCCGGGAACGAAACCATCGGGCAGGTCACCACGAAGCTGGACGGGCTCAAGTTTTTCTTCCGGAATGTCGATGACCGCCTTGCAGCGGGTACACACCAAATGATGATGATTCCCGAGGTTCGCGTCAAGGCGTAAGGAATCGTGGAGGATGTTGACCTCGCGGAGCAGGCCGGCTTCGGTGAAGACCTTGATGTTCTTGTACACAGTTCCGAGGCTGATGGCTGGGATTTCGCGCCGGACTTGCTCGTAGATCGCTTCC
This sequence comes from Bryobacterales bacterium, assembly GCA_016789785.1. The sequence continues at coordinate 7,257 of JAEUQE010000053.1, read as the reverse complement.
GGGGTTGGGTGTGCGTCGCTGGAGGCGAGGGCGCGATAGATGATCATCCGCTGATGGGTATACGCCAAGCCAAGTTGCTGAAAGCGTTCACGAAACTGGGACATGCGATGGTGGAGGAGCGCTTCGGGAACCATGAACTTCTATTGGACGATAATTGTTATCGTCTGTCAAGCGTTCTCGTTCCCTGAATTGGCCTGAGGGGTGAATTTTCACGGTTTGTGAAATAAAATAGCTGGTTACCGTTGTATGAAATTCTGCCGCCAACTATGATGGTGGCATTCCGTCCCGGTCCTGAGACCGGGGATGCTTCAAGTCTCTGCGAAAGGTGGACTCAAGAGAATGATCAAGAGGACCTCGTTGGTTGTCTCATTCTTGTTTCTGTTCGCGGCGATGAGTTTGGCCCAGGTCTCTACGGGATCCATGGCTGGCCTCATTACCGACCCTAATGGCGCGGCAATTCCCGGCGCGTCCATGACTGCCAAAAACCAGGCAACTGGCACCGAAATCAAGACCGTGTCTTCGGAAGCGGGTCTCTACGTTTTCACGGTGCTCCCGACCGGTGTATATTCGGTCACGATTGAGAAAGCGGGTTTCAAGAAAGTTTCCCGAAGCAACCTCGAGATTCGTATTGCCCAACGTCTGGACGTCAACTTCGCGATGGAAGTCGGCGACGTCCAGCAGACGGTGGAAGTCACGGCGGATGCGCCGCTGCTCGAAACCTCCACTGCTGAGCGCGGCAGCAATATCTCTGTGAAGATGATGGACAACCTGCCCCTATTCGCAGGTGGCATCCGCAACCCTCGCGCGTTTGTGAGTTATCTTCCCGGCGTTACCAATGCGGCTGGTGAGCAGAGCGTGTCTGGTTCCGGTGGACGCGCACAGGAAGTGCTGATTGATGGCGCCTCGGCGCTGAACGTGGAGTCGAGCGCGGTGTTCAACTTCCCGTCGGCGGAGATGTTCTCCGAATTCAAGATGCTCTCGTCGAACTACTCGGCCGAGTATGGCCGTGTTGGCGGAGGCATCGAAATCTACGTTCCCAGAAGTGGTGGGAACTGGTTTCACGGCGCGGCTTTCCACAACATGCGCCGCGACATCTGGAACGCCAATCAGTGGGCTCGCAACGCCAATCCGAATCCGGCGGCGAACTTCCGCCCGAAGGAACGGTTCAATGAAACCGGGGGCTCGGCTGGCGGCCCGATCTACGTTCCCAAGGTTTACGATGGCCGCAACAAGACCTTCTGGTACTTCACCTACACCAAGGATTTGCGTCCGGCGACCATCGGCTTCCCCGTCTCGACGGTGCCGACCGCGGCAATGAAGCAGGGCAACTTCTCGCAGGCTGGTGTGCCCGTGATCTACGATCCGGCGACCACGGCGGGCAACGTGCGCCAACCATTCGCCAACAACACGATTCCGACGTCGCGCTTTAGCCGCAACTCGCGCAATCTGATTCCACTGATTCCGGATCCCACTCGCGCGACGCTGGCCCAGAACTACGACTTCGTGAACGAGAGCCCGTTCGAACGTACCATCTGGAGCCTGAAGTTCGACCACGCCTTCACGCCGACGCACCGCGTTTCGTACTTCTTCTCGAACGAAGTGCAGGCGCAGACCGATCTCCAGAATTTCCCCGGCGCGCTGGGCACGGGTCTGAACAACAATCAGAAACCCTACAACCACCGCATTAACCACGACTACAACCTCAAGACCAACCTGTTCATGCACACGACCTACGGTTTCTCCATCACCCGTCAGACCTGGACGAACCCGTTCCAGCAGGGTGCTGGCAGCCGCCTCGGGTTCAATCTCTCAGGTGATTCCGACGCAACGCCTCGCGTGCAGTTCAACGGTCCGGCCGGTCTTTCGCCCTACGGCGTGCAGGACGGCAAGGTAGCCAACGGCGCGCAGTTCAACCGTCAATGGTGGCTAAGCCAGGGCTACACCTGGCTGACAGGTAAGCACGAATTCAAATTCGGCTTCAACTGGCGGCGCTTCAGCACTCGCGGCGAGGATCTGGCGGGTACGAACGGCCGTTACGTTTTCAACCGCGCGCAGACCGCTTTGCCGACGGCGCTTACCTCGACCGGCCATGAGTTCGCGAGCCTGCTGCTTGGGCAAGTGGACGTCGCCTCCAACGTGGTTCCCCCGGTCCTGTTCGACACCACTTACTACTACGATACGGCCGTGTACTTCCAGGACAACTGGCGTATCAACTCCAAGCTGACGTTGAACCTCGGCCTGCGCTATGAGGTGCCGATCGGCTGGCATGTGCCGGGCGGCAACGGCTATTCGCACGTCGACATCAAGGTTCCGAATCCTGGTGCGGGCGGACTGCCTGGCGCGCTGGTGTTCTCGGGCGTGGGTCCCGGGCGAACCGGCGTGAAGCGGTTCTATCCGAACGATTACTCGAACATCGGTCCCCGGCTTGGTTTCGCCTATCAGATACTGCCGAAGACCGTTCTTCGTGGTGGCTGGTCGATCTACTACCAGGGCATGTCCAGCGGCGGCTGCGGTTGCCGCGCGGGCTTTGCCGGGACGAACGACCTGCAGAGCGACGGTCTGAACGCGGTACTCAATTGGGACAATGGGATTCCGGTGCAAGCCGGCTACCGTCCTCCTCCCATCATCGATCCGACGATCGTGAACTTCCAGAGCGTGCAGTATCAGGGCCCGACCGCTGGTCAGCCGGGCCGCATCTACAACTGGAGCTTCAACATTCAGCATGAATGGAAGAACTTCCTGATCGATGTCGCCTACCAGGGCAATCGTGGCACGCGCCTCAACTCCACCATGGATTTGAACGCACTGCCGACCAGCCTGCTGAGCCGTGGATCCCTGCTGCAGTCGCGCGTCGATTCTCCGGCCGCTCAAGCGGCGGGGATTCAGCGGCCCTTTGCGACGTTCCCGGGCAACCTGAGCGTGGCCCAATCGCTGCGTCCGTTCCCGCAGTACCTCTCGGTGTCGAGCCTTTTTGCGGGCTTCGGCCGTTCGTACTACGATGCGATGCAACTGAAGGTGGAACGCCGCTTCGGAAGCTATCAGATCATGTCCAACTACACGTGGTCGAAGTCGTTGGGCTACGGCCATTTCCGCCAGGTCTTCGGACAGGGCGGTACCGCCGCGCCGCAGGATTTCTACAATGTTCGCGATGCCAAGAGCTTCCTGCCCTTTGACATCCCTCACGTGTTGAACATTCTATCCACCTTCGACCTGCCTTTCGGCAAGGGTAAGAAGTGGTTGAACTACAACAACTTCATTGGAAGCCGGTTGGTCTCCGGATGGACGATTGCCGGTGCCCAGGTCTACCGCAAGGGCGCTCTGATTCAAGCGGTCACTCCGGGCAACCCGCTCGGCAACGGCGTGCTGTTCGCCCCGCAAACGAAGGCGAACCTTAGCGGGACACCGATTCGGACTGGCGTGGATCGCACTACGCTCGATCCCAATAACCCAAGCTCGCGTTTCTTCAATCCGGGAGCGTATACGGCCGCGCCTTTGTTCTCACTGGGCACGGCGGCATTCTTCCACGACGACTTCCGTCAGCCGGCTGTCTTCACCGAGAACCTCTCGATCGTGAAGCGCACCGTGCTGTGGGAGAACGACAAGAACCCGATCACGCTGACGATTCGCGCGGATGGCTTCAATATCTTCAACCGCACGAACTTCGGTGGCGTCGTCGGCGTGATTGGCAACGCCAATTTTGGACGGCCCACCGCGCCGCAGAACACCTGGCGCATCATCACGATGGGTCTGCGTCTGGAGTTCTAAGCGAAACGAATCACCTGACTCAAGCGGGGTGCGAGGCCGAGGAGGCTTCGCACCCCGTTTCTCTTTTCCGGCTCAGATGCGGATCCCGACGGACCACAAACCATAGCCAACCGCCTGCCTAAAACACAGCCAGCGCTGTTCCCATTCTCCGTTCGCATTCTTGTTCGGGCGGGGCGATCCGTAGGCCGTCACGCCGCGTTCCTGCAGCATCCGCTTCGCCCGGTAGATGTGATAGCCGTCGCTCACCACCACGCAGGTCCGCAAACCCATGCGCTTCATGATCTCCGACACCGCGATGGAACTCTGCGCCGTGGACTCGCTTTCCGATTCCACGATGATCGCTTCCACCGGCACGCCATTCTTGCCAAGATAAGTGCGCCCGACTTCGCCTTCCGTATACAACGGATCCCCTCCAGCGCCGCCAGTGGTGATGATGAGAGGCGCGATGCCTCTGCGATACAGATCGAGAGCGTGATCCAGTCGGGCTTTGAGGACAGGAGAAGGGCGGCCCCGGTACTCCGCGGCACCGTAGACAATGATTGCATCCGTCGGCCGGGCTTCGTCGATCGACGATTCCTGGACGATCTTGCCCGTCAACTGCCACAGCGCCGCACCGGAGACAGCCATGGCCAGGACGAGGAGAATCCATACCCCGCGTCTCATAAGTTCGGGAAACCTTGTGTTTCTAGAATACCAGCGTGGCGGGTCTGGCGGTGTGAGGGATGTGGTCCGGATTGGTCTGCGGAGGGTTCCGGAAGCTACGTGAGATCTAAGTCCACTTCGGGCCACCACGACCGCTCATTACCCAGTTTGGCTAGCCCTCGGACTCCTCTGGGGTGATTCGCTTTCTATTCGCCTCAAGATTGAGTATATCTCCTTCTATGACCACAAGAAGTAGATTTGTCAGCTTCCAGCAATGAAATAGAAAGCGAACGGAAGCTGCACAGAAAAAAGGACTTGCAGCAATGCAGAAAGGTATGCCAAAATCGCTCAGTGGCCAAGTTTGGACCGTAGTGGACTAGAATGGACCAGCTCAGCGTACCTCAAGTCGATCCCCCGCGCGGAATATACTCCGTCAAGATCGATGACAAGGGCCGTCTGAAGCTGCCTGCGGACATGTTGAATTACCTCAAAGCACTCAGTGAGAAACGCGTGTTCTGCACCACCATCGATATGGTCACTGGCAAATTTTATACCACGAAAGCGTGGAACGAGAACAAAAAAGTGATCGCCGACGTGCCGCCCGAGAAGAAGAAGGCGGCTAACCAGATACTTTTTCTGGCCAACGCGATGGGCGCCGATGCCGAGCCGGACGAATCCGGCCGCACGCTGATCCCCGCCGAGGTTAGGGACAAGTTGCAGATCAACAATGCAAAGGTCTATCTGGAGAGCACGGCGCCGGGCGTGATCACGTTCTATTCGGAGCCGACCTACGAGGAGCGGAAGCGTCAGGCTCTGGAGGGTTTGCAGGAGAAGGTCGAGTACCTGGAATCGATTGGGTTGACCTAGCGGCGAAGTATGCACGTGCCGGTGCTCAGTCGGGAAGTGTTGGAGCATTTGGCGTTGCGTCCGGAGGGGATCTACCTGGACGCAACCGCCGGGCTCGGGGGACATACGGGTCAGATCGCAAGCAGGCTGACCACGGGTTTCGTGGTGGCCAACGATCGTGACGCCGAGTCGTTGGAGTTGGCAAAAAGGAACACGGCGGAATGGGCAGATCGCATCCGGTTTCATCATGGCCCATTTTCGCGCGTGGATCAAGCGTTGTCGGTTGCTCGTGTCGAGCGTGTGGATGGTTTGCTCGCCGACCTGGGAGTAAGCCGTTATCAACTAACCGAGGGGGCTCGCGGGTTCTCTCTTCAAGCGGATGGTCCTGTGGACATGCGAATGGATCGCACCCAGGAGACATCCGCATTCGAAATTCTGAATTACGCGGCCGAGAAAGAACTGGCCGACCTGATCTTCGGTTTTGGAGAAGAAAGGAGGGCACGGAGAATAGCCAGAGCAATCGTTCAGGCGCGGCCGATTCGGTCCACGCTCCAGCTTGCTGGATTGGTCGAAAAGGCCGTGCCGAGAACGGGAAGGCTGCATCCGGCGACCCAGACTTTCATGGCTCTTCGCATCGCAGTGAATCGCGAGATGGAGGAGTTGGATGCGTTTCTTGATCTGCTGCCCAAGCTGGTGAAAACGGGAGGGAGGATAGTTATCCTCACGTTCATGAGCCTGGAGGATCGCAAGGTCAAGTTGAAATTCCGCGAGCTGGCAAAACAGGCCACGCTGCGGATCCTGACAAAGCATGTTGTCAGGCCGGCGGAGCAGGAAGTACGTGACAACCCCGCTTCCCGTAGCGCCATGCTTCGGGCCGCGGAGCGGACTTGAGGGAGAAAGGAAGTTATGGCAACTCTGGTAGCAACTTTGGTTGACCGCCTGGTGGGGAGGGGTGTCTTTGAAGCCACTGCCGCCGAAGCCTATGCCGAGCGGCGTTCTCAAAAGGCAGTAGACTACCGGCTGCGTGCGTTTCCCAACGACGATGTGCACTTCTTCGTCAAAGCGATCGACAACACCAGCGTGATTCGCGAAGCGGATCCGCGCGTGCCCAGCGCTTGCTGGAAAACCATTGCCGGCGCGACCACGGGCGCGGTCCTTCTCATCGGCTTGTTATTGCCGAGCGGATACCGCATGATGGCCGGCTACCAGATTGAGGAGCTTCGCAAACAAAAGGATCAACTGCTGCTGCAGAAAGCCTCGCTGGAGATCGAAGAAGCGCGTCTGGTCAGTCCCGAGCGTCTGGCGGAACTCGCAGCGGACCAGCATCTCATCGACCCGGCGCCCAATAGCGTCGTACACCTGGAACAGAAGTCCGCGATGGCCATGCACCAGCGTGCCGAGTCCGCGGAAAAGCAGTAGCCAACGGATCTTGCGGACCGGCCCCCCCACCGGCCCGCTGATGAGCCAAGGAACGGACTGATGCCCAGCATCCCAGGCAATCGACTCCATGGGGGGCCACTTGAGCCCCGGATTCACGAGGGCGCTGCGAAACGGCTTCGCAACCTCGCCCGCTTCGCCCTGCTATGGGCGCTTATCCTCCTCGGACGCCTGTTCTATCTTCAGATCGTCGCCCACGAAGACTACGTTCGCATCGCCGCCTCCCAACAGCAACGCATCATCGAGATCCCCGCGCCTCGCGGCATCATCTTCGATCGCGAAGGCCATCCGCTCGCGATGAGCCTTCCGGTGAAGAGCGTCCACGTCAATCCGTTGCTGCTCCGCAACATTCCGGTGGTGGTGGAGGTACTGTCGCGTGTGCTCGACGTGGATGCGAAGCAGCTTCAAAAGAACATTGACGCCGCCATCGCCAGCAACAGCGGATTTCTCTGGGTGAAGCGCCGCATTCCGATTGACGAAGCGGAGCGTGTGAAGTCCCTTAAGCTGGTTGGGGTCGAGTTCCGCGACGAGACCGCCCGCAAGTACCCCAACGCCATGCTTGCCGCG
>JAEUQE010000539.1 GCA_016789785.1 Bryobacterales bacterium | reverse complement strand
ATGACCTACATGATGGGCTTCTTCCGCACCTATCTCGGCGGCGAGGACTTCAAGTACCTCTTCAGCGGCGATCGCAAACCCCCGGCCAACATCATCACGCCGGTGCTCACGGCCTACACGGAGAGCCCGAACGACATCCTCCTTGTCGACAACTTCTCCGACCCGAAATCTCCCGATACGAACTCGCTCGGCGGCGCAAACACCGTGGCCAATGTGGACATCAAACCGTGCACGGGCAACGAGTGCAACGAGCCACCGCCGGGCAGCTACTTCCACGATCCCGCCATGTCGGTCGCCAAGATTGCGTGGCCGCAATCGGGAACGCCCGCCAGCACCGAAACGCCTCGGGTTACGATGCGTCTTGGGGAATCGGCCCGCGACGTTTCTTCCATGAACTGGCTGGCCGTTCGCGTGGCGTCGCAATTCAGCTTGAAGAACCGTGTGGCCGAGAGCCAGAATTTTTCGGTGAGGCTGATGGATGCCACCGGAGCGATGTCCAATGCGGTCGCACTTGCCGACTACCGGCAGATTCCCTATCCGACGGGGTCCTTCTTCCGCCTTTCGGTGTTGAATACCGTTCGCGTCCCGCTCGCTGATTTCCGCGGCGTGGACAAGAGCCGCATCACCGCGGTCCAGTTGGTGTTCGACAAGACGCGCGAAGGCGCCATCTTCCTCACCGACGTTCATTTGAGCCCCAGATAAGGAGACATGTCATGACACGAAAGCAATTTCTGATCGCGATCACATCAGCCGTGGCGTGCGTTCCTGCCTTTGGCGGATTCCGCGGCTCACGCGTCAAGGTGCGCCGGTTGGCCAGACTCACCAATCAGGTGGAAAGCCAGAGCACCGGTGTGCTTGAGTTCACCGTCACCAGCGAAGAGGCCTTTCCGATTCGCGCCATCGATCCCGTGCTTCGCGTGGGACGGGAAGAGATCACCGGCTACCGCTACGAAAACAGCAAGACGCTGGTGTTCAAGAGCATCGAGTCCGACACGTTGCAGGACGGGGCGCAGATGGTGCTGCAGTTCGGCAACGACGAGGACACGCGCACTGATCTTGGCCGTTTCCGCAGAGCCGAGATCTCGCAGTAGTGCAGGCGGCACAGTAGTGCAGATGGCGGGGAGTGACCGGTTCCTGACGGCGCCGGTTACTCCACGAAACTGGCTATCGCAACGTGCCCGATTGGCGGTGCAACCACCGCGACATGGCGATGTCGGCGGCGCGGACTTCCTCTTCTCTTCCGAAGCGATCCGTCGCAATGCGACGCAAGCAGCGAAGCGAAAGTTCGGCCGACTTGCGCCGCAGTGCGGCATCCTTCGAAGTCTCCACGATCTCCTTCAGCAGGTGATAGGCTCGCCACCGCTCTTCTTGCTCATCCTGCAGGCGCCGTTCATTTTCGATGGCCAATTCGCGTTCGTCGCGAGTAAAGTGCGGGTCCTCCTCCGCCCCAAAGGCATAGCGCTGAAGACCGGTCCACAGCATGTCATTGAAGTAGATGCGCTCGGAATTGCCTTCCAGAAACTGCGCCATCCGGTACTTCGCCTGATTCGCTGCTGCCGGGTCCTCGGAATTTGAGGCTTCGCGATGCAGTTTGCTGAGTACCCGCATGCGCTGTGCCCTGGTCCTCACCCCGATCGATTCATACACACGGGCTGACTCCTCATATTGATCCACGCGCGCAAGCCGGACGGCAAGACCATACTTCACCATGCGGACTTCGGGGACCGTCGGATACCTATCGAGAAAGGCACGCAGATCGTCAATACTCAACTCTGTGTCGAGGAGCAGTGCGAGGTCCCATCCCGACGGCGCCCAATAGATGCTGAAGTCGACGTTTCGGCTCGGCGCGCCCCGGTAGGATCCCCCGCGTTTGGCCCGATCGGTAAGCCACAAAGCAAATCGCAACTGCTCCACCGGATTGCGTGTCTTCTGGTAAACGCCGCAGAGCCCGTAGGCCGCCGCGGCGCGTTGATCCGGAGTCGCGTTTGGATTGCCGTGCAGCGCCAGCAGGGGCTGCTCGGCGCCAGCGTAGTCGCGGCTCAGGAAGTATGAGGAGCCGAGCATCCATTGGAAGTCGGGATCCTTGCGAATACTTGCGGTGCCGGGCACGTGGGATGCAATCTGCAATGCCCCTTTCGGATCTCCCCCGCGCAAAGCCACGCGCATGCTCATCAGAGCGAGCAGCCGCGAACCCGCATCACTGCGGAACAGGTGCCGATGCTTCTCCAAGATCTTCAGAATACGAGCGTGAGGGAGTGGTTCGTCCTCGGGCTCGGCGCCACGGTCCCCAGCCCAGATCCGTATTGGATTGGTCAGAGTGTGGATCGCGAATGCGGCATGCTGCGGTGTGTCGAAGTACTCTTCCAGATGCTTCATCAGGTCCCGGGACCCACGCTGGCCATGAACCAGCTTCAGCGAGGTGATGAGCACTTCGGTGCTGAGATTCGAATTCTTGCGGTGCAACTCATCCAGATAGATCTTCGTTGCTTTTGCGCTGTCGCCTTGCAGGTGGTAGATACGTGCCAGCCACCCTCGCGCCTCGCTGGCGAACTCCGGAGTGCGTGCCGT
>JAEUQE010000538.1 GCA_016789785.1 Bryobacterales bacterium | reverse complement strand
TCCGATGGAGAGGATGGAGATCGGGATGGCGGCCTCCATGCCTTGCCCCACCTTCAAGGTGCTGTAGGCCGATGCGATGGTGAAAATCACACACAGCAGCAGTCCCCATAGGGTCGCCCGGAGGGTGAGTTCCTCTGGCGCCTGCCGCGCGCTCACCAATGGTTGATAAGCTTCTCCGGGTTTTAGCGGCGTGTATGCGTTCTCCGGGAGCGAACGCGTTTCTTCCATCTGCATGTTTTCCTCCGATGCGGTCCAACCGCATGCGGCACCCCGTCGGAACTACTGGCGAGATTGAGCCGGGATCGCTCTTGCGGTTCCCGGAAGGCACAGTGTACACCAGCGGGATCGGGCGTGGCTGAAGGCGGAATCGTGCTGCCGCGGTAGCACGGGCATTCGTGCCGGCACCCCATAGGAAATACGTGACCGAACTTCCGAAACGGGCCACATAGTAAATCGTCATGTATCAGCGATCCGGCAGTTGCCGTTGCGCGTCCGGCCGGGTTCGCCACCAGTGTACGCCTGCCCCTGGATGTCCGGCTTTGGGACACCGCCATCCCATCAGCGGACAAATTCCAGTCGTCTACCTCGCCAGAACCGGCATTCCTGCATGATTGCCCCCGTGGGCGTTTGACAGCGTTGGCTATCGAAATGCTCCGATTCCGTTCAGGTATTCGAAACGCAACAAGCGGATTGGAACGCCATCTCTGAACTTCCGCGCCGCCCGAGCCCGGAGAAGAGGAGTCTCATGTTGTTTAGCGACTTTCGTTTCGCCGCACGGATGCTCGCCAAAAGCCCCGGGTTCACTACAGTATCCGTGCTGTGCCTGGCGATCGGAATCGGTGCGAATTCCACGATCTTCAGCTTGGTGGATGGCTACTGGACCCGGCCCCTGCCGGTTCGGGATCCGGGCGGCCTGATCTATCTTTCCACTGCCACTCCTCGCTCTGCCCGCGCCGGTCTTTCCTATGCCGAGTTCTTGGACTACCAGAGGCAAGCCCAGGCATTCACCGGGCTGATTGCCACGGAGCGTCGCGGTCCCATCCTCACTGGAGACGGCTTTGCCGAATCGACAATGTCGAACGTTGTCAGCGAGAACTACTTCAGCGTCCTCGGCGTCGAAGCTCAATTAGGCCGCGTTTTCACTGGCGCCGATGCGAACACCAGCAATCGCGTCGTCGTTATGAGCCACAACCTCTGGCAGAGGCGATTCGGCGGTGATCCCGGGATCATCGGCCGGAGCGTGCGGCTCAATGGCTCGTATCTCGTTATTGGAGTGGCTCCCGAAGGATTTCGCGGCACCGAACTCTGGCAGGACTCCGATTTCTGGATCCCCATGAGTTCCTGGGATCCAGGTGGCCAGGAACGCAGTTCCCGCGAGTACCGCAGTCAGACTGTGATGGGACGGCTCCGTCCCGGCGTTTCCATCGAAGCTGCGCGGGCCGAGGTTATGGGCATCGCAGCCAGCTTGGAGCGAGCTTACCCAAAGTCCAATGAGGGTTGCCGCGCGCTGCTGGCGACCGCTTCCGAGCATCTGTTCCAGTCGACAAGCTATGCGCCGTTTATCTTGCTCGGCATCGTGGCGCTCGTACTGATGATTGCCTGTGCGAACCTCGCGAACCTGCTGCTGGCGCGTGCCGGAAGCCGTTCACGCGAAATCGGCGTCCGCTTGGCCATGGGGGGCAGTCGCGGCCGGCTCGTCTCGCAACTCATGGCCGAAAGTGTCCTGCTCGGTGCGTTGGGGGCAGCCGTGGGCCTTCTGTTGGCTATGTGGCTCATCTCCATGCTTCCTGTTGTGATCGTCCCTCCCGCCAATAACTATCTCCACATGGATTTCCGGCTGGATCATCGAGTTCTCGCGTTTACTCTGGTTACGTCGCTGGTGACGATCTTCCTATTCGGGCTGACCCCGGCACTCAGTGCCTCCCGCACTGACTTGGTATCCGTGTTGAAAGGAGAGGGCTGGGCGAAAACACGCCAGGGTGCCCTCAAGCCGCGCAGTGTACTCGTCATTGTCCAAATGGCACTCTCGATGGTGCTCCTGGTAGGGGCGGGCCTCCTTGTCCGAACCTTCCTGTACAGCATGACACTCGATCTCGGATTTGAGCGCAGGGATGTGCTGGTTGCCAACATCGCACCTCCCTACGGCGCGACACGTTCCCGGGCGTTCTACCAGCAACTCATGGAGCGGCTACGTGGGCTAGCGGCGATTCGAGAAGCGACGCTCGCACTGCGCGCCCCGCTCAGCGGATCTGGCGGAGGGCTCGCGGAACAAGTCACGATTCTTGGCCGCCCCGGCCAGCCTGGCGATTCGGTGTCTCGCATCAAATACACGGTTGTCGATCTCAACTATTTCCGGACTCTCGGAATCGGCCTGTTGCGCGGCCGGGACTTCGACGCGCATGACGGCCCTGACAACGCCGGAGTTGCCGTGATCAACGAGACCATGAGCCGGCGCTTCTGGCCCGGCGAGGACCCGGTCGGGAAAACCATCCTGTTGGCGGGACAATCCCCTGCCTCCACGCGGACGATCATCGGAGTCGTTCGCGACACGCGAATCAACTCGATCACGG
>JAEUQE010000537.1 GCA_016789785.1 Bryobacterales bacterium | reverse complement strand
CGCAACCTGCGCAGGATCTCCACCGTGGAAGAAATCTCGCGGCGGTCGTAGTCCAGCTTCGTGGCCCACGCATCGGGATCGAACGGAATCAGGGTCGGGTTGTCTTCGGCAAGAATGCGGCGGATGCGGTCGCCGGCGATCAGTTCGGTGTCGGCGATATGGCACAGGATCTGGCGGATGCTCCACTTGCCTGGCGCGGGCGCCCGATCGACCTGCGCCTCGGGTATCCCGCTCATCAAGGCTGCGATGCGTTCGCCGCCGGATCGAAATCTCTCCACCAGTTCAATGATCTCGCTCATTCTTCCTCTCCTGGACCCGGCAGGCGGGTTCTCAGTAGTAGTCCGCGCAACTCATGTAATAACCGCAACGCTCGCACAGCAGTTTGCACTTGCGCTGCTTGAGCTTCTGGCTGCAGACCGGGCAGTAGAGCATCGCTTCTTCGGAGACGAACTCGGCCGAAACAGGATCGGGCGAAAATGTTTCTTCGGGTTTCATGCCTGATCTGACCATTATAATGACGTTAGCTGGAATCGTGCCGGATGCCGCCAACCGGAAGCATGCGCGCCACGTCCAATTTCTGAGGTGTGAATGAAGCGCAAGACAGCGTGGGTGTTGACCGTCTTGCCGGCCCTGTTGCTGGCCATCCTGGGGACGCCGGTGGATTCGCCGGGGCAACAGCGGCGATCCAGCGAAGAGCGGCCGGTGCGCCGTCCTTCCCGGGGCACAAGAGGAGCCGTGGGAGCAGGCTCGGAATACGCGAGCGAAGCCGCCATGCGCCTCTATCATCAGGGCGGCAGCGCGATTGACGCGGGTCTTGCCGCAATGTTCGCCGCTGCGGTCGCGGAGTTCTCTCACGTTGGCTTCGGGGGCGAAGCGCCGATCCTCATTCGCACCAAAGATGGCCGAGTCTTCTCCATCGCGGGCGTGGGCCCCATGCCAAAGTCCGCAACGGCGGATTTCTTCCGCCAGCGCAAACTGCAGCCCGGCGAGATCTGGATGATGGAGCCCGGAGGATTGAAGGGAATGGTGCCCGTTGCCGGACTGATGCCTGCGTTGGTGCCGGGTCTTCCGGAAGCGGGCCTCGTCACCCTACGCGAGTTCGGCACCAAGTCATTCGCCGAAGTCATCACACCGGCGCTCGACCTCGCCGACGGAATGGCCATCGACGATATGCGCGCCCGGATGATCGCAAGCACTCGCCGCTATTACGATATGTGGCCCTCGTCGAAAGCCGTTTGGGTTCCCGGCGGCCGCGTACCGCAAACCGGCGAGGTGTTCCGCCAGCCGGATCTGGCGCACACGCTGCGCGGCATGATCGATGCGGAGAAGAAGGCGCTTGCGGCGGGTAAGCCTCGTGCCGCCGCGATTGATGCCGTGCGCGACTACTTCTACCGCGGCGAAGTGGCGCGTAAAATCGATGCGTTCAGCAAGGCGAACAACGCTTTGCTGCGCTATGAGGACATGGCGGCATTCCGTTTGCAGCCCGAGGCAGCGGCGTCCTCCTCCTATCGCGGCTACACCGTCTACAAGCCTGGCTTCTGGAGCCAGGGCCCATCCATGCTGCAGGCGCTGAACCTGCTGGAGGGCTTCGATCTGCGCACCATGCAGCAGAACTCGGCCGAATATGTGCACCGGCTGGTTGAGTCCCTGAAGCTTGCCTATGCGGATCGCGACACGTTCTATGGCGATCCGAAGTTCGTGAAGGTGCCCATGGATACGCTGCTCTCGAAGGCCTATGCGGATCAGCGGCGCAAGCTCATCGGCGCGCGGGCTTCGCTTGAGTTCATTCCTGGACAGATTCCCGGCTACTCGCTGAAACACCCTTCGCAATCGGAGACGGTCGCGCTCACGGTGGATGAAATGCTGCAAGCGCGCGACACCACGTGCGTCGGGACGATCGACAAAGATGGCGCGATGTTTTCATCCACACCCTCGGGCGCGTGGCTGCCATCGGTGATCGCAGGCGACACGGGCATCCCGCTCACGCAGCGGGCGCAGAGCTTTCTGCTGATTCCGGGTCATCCGAATGAACTGGCTGGAGGCAAGCGTCCGCGCATCACGCTGAGTCCGACCTTGGTGACGCAGATGGGAAAGCCCGTGCTGGTGATGTCGACACCTGGAGGGGACAACCAGGATCAATCTTTGCTGCAGGTGTTGTTGAATGTACTCGAGTTCAACATGAACGCGCAAGCCGCGGTGGAAGCGCCTCGCTTTGAGACCCGGCATCTGGTGTACAGCTTCGACAATCACTCGATGATGGCGGGCGATTTGAAAATCGATGAGCGCATGTCGGCGTTGTCGTTTCAGGATCTGGCTTTGCGGGGGCACAAGATCGGGACCCGCAGCAGGTGGGGTGTCGGCGCGATGCCGATTGTCGTCCGCATGCTGCCTGGCGGGGTGTTGGAAGCGGGCGCGGATCCCTACGGGTATCGGGAAGCGAACGCCTGGTAGTTGCGTTGTCGCGAGAACCGGCGCACTTAGAATTCAACACGGTACAATCAAGCCATGAGGCTGGTATTTCTTCTAGCCCTCTTGGTTCATGCGGCTGAGGCAGCGTCCCTCAATCCGATTCC
>JAEUQE010000536.1 GCA_016789785.1 Bryobacterales bacterium | reverse complement strand
ATCATCCGTTTCAGGTTGCCGCCGAGAATGAGATTGCGATCCGCTTCGCTGATATCCGCGCCCATCACCTTGCCGAGCTGCGACGCGAAGCTTCGGCCCGCCGCATCGCTGCCATAGAGCACTCGCGACGCGCCCAGTTCTCGCACGGCCATTTCTACGAATCCGTTCGTAGGATCGGAACCGGCGAGGTCCGCCGACACGTTGCGCTGATGACGAATCGCGCGAATGCCGGTCTCCCACTCACCGCCCGTGTGGCCGCAGATGATCGGAACGGTAGGATAACGGGCAGCCAGTGCCGCGACATCGGATGGCTCGGACTCACCCGGAAGGTTTCCCGTGGTCTTGTACCACGTGTGTTGAAAGATGAGCGCGTTCATGGAAGCCGCGGCTTCGACAATCGGATCGAGTTCCCGCGCCGAAGCCCGCCTCGCCACCCACAGCTTGATGCCGGTCATGGGCCCATTGCGCACGCAGCGATCGAACTCCTTCAGGCTGAACTCGACGTGTTGAGGTGAGAGGTAGACGAATCCGAAAGCGCGATGATGCCAGTGGCTCAGCGCTTGCAGCACCTGATCGTTTTGTTCGCGAAGTTGCTCGGGCGTTGGCTCATTGAGAAACGGATAGCCCATGAACACGCAGAGCCGCTCGATGCCGAGCCGGTCGGCGTATCGAATGAGTTGCGTCATGCGTTCGTCAGGCGTACGGCCCGGCACACCGCCGAGATGACAATGCAAGTCCCAAATCATGAGGAACCGAGCCAGTATATCGATCCCAGATGCGAGATTTCTCCCACAATCTTGTGCACCGCTTGCAGGCCGGGGAGATCCCTTGATAACCTCAGCAAGTTGAGCCCTTCCACAGCTTCAGACGAGATGCACTTCGCGGCCGGGGTTTCCAGTTGATGAACGGTGCCGGCAACGCTTCCGCGCGCGGCGCGGAATGGCTTCTTGGCCGTCTGGAACCCGATGGATCGCTGCGTGGCGCGACCACGCTCGCGGCCTACTACAAGGCCCCTTGCGCCCTCCTGTGGAGTGGTCACCGCGAAGCAGCCATGCGAGTCCTTTCGTTCGTCAGTGACCGTTTCCTGCTTGCTTCCGGAGACCTGAGCGGGGCGGGCGTTCCGTGGTTCGATCAGTACCGGATCTACCCGCACGCGTGGCTCTGCCTTGCAGCGGCCGAAGCTGGTGACATGCAGTTGTCGAATCAACTGGTGCGCTTTCTGCTGAGCCATCGCAACGGAGACAGTGGTGGCTTTCGCGCCCGCGCCGATGGCTCTGAAGAGATCATGACCACCTCGATGGCTGGCTTGGCGTGCCTGCGCACAGGGCTGGGCTCGATTGCGGAGGGTGTGGTGCGATGGCTTGATCAGATGATGGCACTCCAGCCGGATCTCCAGAAGGGTCTGTATCACGTGTGGCGCCCCCAGGATGGACTGCTTTTCGGCGATGGATCGGCAGCCTACATGGTCGATACTTCGAAACCGCGGCAATGGTACTTCCTATATGGGATCAGTGCGGCGTTCCTGACGGCATATGCGCGAACCACCGGCGATCCGCACGCGCTTGATCTTGGCAAGCGCTACCTTCACGCAAGCGCCTACTGCGCAAACGACCGCTATCGCACGCCGCAAAGCGGCAAGCTCGGATGGGGCGCCGCGTGGATGTATCTGCGTACCAACGATGCGAAGGATGCCGCCATTGTGCATGCAGTGGTGGATGGACTGCGGGCTTTGCAGTGCGGCGACGGCACCTGGAACGCGCAAGGAGTCTATGAGGCGAACCCCACCGCCGAGGACGACTCGCACTTCGATGTAACGGCGGAGTTCGTGGCGCTACTGGCGCAAATGGGAGCGGTTGATCGTGTTTGAAAACCCGGTGAAGCAGAAACTGGCGAGCGGCAAAGCCGCCTGGGGCGCGTCCACCAGCGTGTCTGAAGAGTTTCCGAATCAGCTCGCCATCTCGACTGGCATCGATTTTCTTTGGATCGACACCGAGCATTCGAGCTATGGCCTCGACGATGTGCGCATGCTGCCGATCCTCGCTCGCAATCACGGCTGCATGCCGCTGATTCGCGTCGCCGGGCTCGATCCCAATCTCATCAAGAAGGCGCTTGACCTCGGCGCATCCGCGGTCATGGTGCCACAGGTGAACAACGCCGCCGAAGCCGAACTCGCAGTGCGCGCCGCGAAATATCCGCCGAGGGGTACGCGTGGAGTTTCTCCCCTTTGGACGTTCTACAGAAACATTCGATGGGAGGACTATCTGCCTCATGCCAACGACGAAACGTGCGTGGTGCTGCAGGTGGAGTCGCCGGAAGGCATGGCGAACGTAGAGGCCATCGCCGCGGTGGAGGGAGTCGATATCGTGTTCGCGGGACCGATGGATCTCTCCGCGTCGCTTGGTTTGATCGGGCAGTTGCAGCATCCGCGAGTGAAGGAGTTCCTCGCGGACTTCCCTAAGCGGGTAAGGGGAGCAGGCAAAGTAGCGGGCATCGCGTTGGGCAACGCCGATGCGGCGGAGGAAGCCTACCAGCAGGGATACCGGTTCATCAGTTTCGGCGGCCTGCTGTTTGCAGGT
>JAEUQE010000535.1 GCA_016789785.1 Bryobacterales bacterium | reverse complement strand
ACAGGCCAAGCTTCCAATCAGGAGAGCGGTGCGGAACAGGGAGCGAGGCATCTCATCCCATTCTACGTCGCAACCCGAGCGGAGGTTTCAAGCGGGGCCGCGGAACGCGCCTCATGCTTGGCGTCCATCCGGTCGAGCAGTCTCTCCAATTCGCCCGTTTCGAGCGGCTTGTGAATCACGAAGCCCTCTCCGTTCGGGAAAAGCGTGGAGGCCTCCGTGTCGATGCCGTCCGACAACAGCACGAAGACTCTGGCCATGTTTCGCGTGCGATCAAAGAAATCCGCCCAGTTCCCCGATACCGGACCAGGACCCGTTCGAACCGCACAGAAGATGACATCAATGCGCAGGCGGCGGAGCAATTCCAGAGCCTCACCTTCGCTTGTCACGGGGATCGCACGATGGCTGCGCGTGGCAAGGAACGAAACCAGCCGCCGCTGTGCCGCCGGATCAGGTTCCAGCAGGAGCGCCGTCAGGCTCTCGGTCCGATTGCTGCGAGACGGCACTTCGGCCGGCCGCTGCACCGGGAAAACCGCCGGGAGTTCGATCTCCATGCGGCAACTCGTCTCGCCCGCTCGATGAATGCGGACGTCTCCTCCGAGACTGTGCAGGATGCCGCGGCAGAGGCTGAATCCCAATGCCTCGCGCTGGCCCGGTCTGGATGGCATTGGAGGGAACACTTCGTCGTAGACGAGCGTTCCGTAGCGAATGGCGACCTGCACGCGGCGGGAGTTCCCCTCCGTTTCGATCACCACCCTGGGCTCCTGGGACTGTCCCGCGGCTTGGCTGGCGAGCAACACCAGGTTGCCCAGAACATCCTCCAGTTGACTCGCAATCCCGACCGTCCAAAGAGGCTCCCGTGCAAGCCGGGTCTCCATCTCAATGTCGAACGTCCGCTGTTCTTTGTCGAAGCTCTCCAACACCTGCTGAAGCGCCTGATTCACCTCAATGGTCCCGGCCTCCCCCTGCTGCGGTCCGACCACGTGACTGAGCCGGCTCAAGATCGACGAGACCTTCAGCGATTCCATGAGAATGGCGCGCGCCTCGCCCTCGCCCGCGTCGAGCATGCGGTGGGACAGCGAGAATATCGATTCCAGCGGCGCCTTCAACTCACCGGCGACACCTGAGATCAACTGCCCTGTCACGGCCAGTTTCTCGCTACGCGCGAGTTGCTCCCGGCGGATCTGCTGATCCAGAATCTTCAACATCAACGCGAACTGGTTGGCCACATGCTGAAGCACGCCCAGTTCCTCATCGCTGAAGGGGATCTGCTTCTCGGCGCTTTCAATTCGAAGCACACCGGCGAGTTCTTCCTTGGCGAACATCGGCAGCAGCGCCAGAGAATAGGGGAGACTGCCAGGCCGCTCCCGGAACAACAGGGAACTCTTTGCGGTCCTGGGAACGTACAGCGGAGTCCGGTTCCGATAGCAAAGCGCGACGGCTGCTTCAATGGTGCCCGCGTCTTCGTCGAGCCGCACTACTTCCACCGGCCCCTCGGCGGGCGAAGCCAACCTCACCAGCGTCTCGCTGCCGCGATCATAGCGGTAAATGCGAACACTGGACATCCCCAACGCTCGAGGCGTAATGCTTCGCAGCTTCCGTGCAAGTTCTTCCATGCTGCCGGCCGCCAAAATCTCTTCGCACAATCCGTGCATCCGCCGCACTGCCCGTCGCGAGCGCCCTTTCAACCTCCGGTGCCGCAGCCACAGCAGCGTCGCCAGCAGGATCGCCGCCACGGTTCCAAGAAGGGTCTGCGGGGAGATGATCCACTGCCGCTCCACCAGCACCACCGCCGATGGCTGATTGAGCACCATGCGATACACCGGAGGCGACGAGGGATCCTGCATCAGAACCGACACCATTCCTGTCGCCTGAACATGATCGCCGACCCGGAACCGGTTGAGTCCTCCAGTGGTTCCCGCCGGCCGCGGCAGGTAGACCGGGTAGGTCCGGCGCATCCCGTTCTCAAGCAAGATGTACTGTCCTGCCGGATCCTCGCCGAGGGTGACTACGCGTCCAAGGACCTCCACCACCCGGCCAAGAGCACGGTCACTCTCCAGCAGACCCATAGGCATGCGTTCGATCTTCGGGGGGGCCGCGTGCCGGGTGGTGGTGAGTTGCACAGGGCGAACCACCGGCAAACCGTTGCGATGTGAGAGAATCCCGCGCACCTCCACAAACTCACCCGGGGCGATCCGGTCCAGCATGAACTCCGGAGCTTCCACCGTCAGGCTCCAACCATTGGAGTCGAGCAGCGGCAGATGCGCATACTCCTCGAAGCGAACCGCGCGGTCCACCACCTGGCCTTGCACCAGAACCTGGCGGCCTTCATGGACCAGGGTCCGGTCGGTCGGGTTGCGCTCGTTCGCCTGCTCCAGGGTGAGCGTGAGTTGGGCCGCTGCGGGTTGCGGAGGGGACGCGGGGGCAGTTGGCTCTTGCGCTGGTGCATTCCGCGGTTGCACAGGTTGCGCCAGCCCGTCGGCCAGAGACACGAAGATCATGAGGACCGGCCAAAGGCCGGTTAGAAGCCGTTTCTCCTTCGCGCCAGTTCTCGTAGCCATGGATCGATTTGCGGGTCAGTGAAATCCCGAATCGTG
>JAEUQE010000534.1 GCA_016789785.1 Bryobacterales bacterium | reverse complement strand
TGGATTTCTTCGCTGCGTCTGCGAGGGAACGTGCGCGTCGATCCCAAGACATGGACCCCGGAGTACATGATCCCGTTCTATCAGGCGCCGGATCGCGTGCGCTATCACGACATCACCATCGACAACGGCTCCATGTGGCAAGTGGTGGGCAACGACAGCAAAGGGTACAGCGAGTTCCGACCGGGTCTGGTGCGCTACGACCTGGCAACCGGCAGGCCTGTGGAGACCGTCGATTTCGTGGCTGGTTCGTGCGATCCACACGGTCTCGCGATGTACAACGGCAAGCTGATCAGTTGCGATGCCGGTATCCATCCGGGGTGGCGCAATTACGACAGCCCGACGGCAGGATGGATTTTTCAGATCGACTTCGTGTAGCGCTGGATTCACTATTGATGAGTCACAGGGCACGAAGCGCCCGCCACAACTCGACCAGTTCACCGACCGTCAACTGCTCGGCGCGCAGTTGAGCCTTGCCGGTGGCCAGGATTCGATCCCCGTACAAGCTGCTCAGGTTGTTCCGCAGCATCTTGCGCTTCTGGCGGAAACAGGCGCCGGCGAAGGCCACAAACGATGCAACGTCGTCAACCACCGGCTGCTGCCTCGGCGTCAGGCGCACCACCGCGGACTCGACCTTCGGCGGAGGCCGGAACGCCGATGGCGGCACACGAAACAGCATCTCCACATCCGCCGACACCTGCGTGCGAACCGTCAGATACCCATAGTCACGGCTGCCCGTCCGTGCCACCAGACGGTCGGCTACTTCCTTCTGAACCAGGAAGACCGCACTGCGCAGCAGCGGCCCCAGTGCAAGCACACGGTCCAGAATCGGAGACGTAACGTAGTAAGGCAGGTTGCCACAGATGGTGACGGGGCCCCATTGCGCTAGATCCACCGACAGAGCATCGCCCTCAATCAATTGCACAGTGGGGAAGCGGGTCCGAAGTCCTTCGGCGAGGTGTGAATCGAGTTCAATCGCGGCCAGGCGCGGCGCGTAGGGCAGGAGGTGTTCAGTGAGCGCGCCGCGTCCTGGCCCGATCTCCACCAGTTGCGCGCCGTCGAGCGGCGCGACCGCGGAGGCGATCCGCTTCAGGATGTTCTGGTCGTGAAGGAAGTGCTGCCCGAGACGTTGTCCCAATGGATTGGCCCGGCTACGGGCTTACCCCTTCACATCAATCTGGCTGCGCCGGAACGACAACCGCAGACGGCCCCCCATCGGCTGGCCAAAGGACGTCGCCGGCGTGAACCGTACAAAGAGCAGATTGTTCTCGATCTCCCGCCGCAGGCTCGAATTGGCTGGCACCGCGGGCAGTGTGTAATCCACCACCCGGCCTTCCTCATCGATCACCACTTCCACCACCACTTCGTCATTGCTCAACCCGAAGGGAGCCGCGCTCTTGATGGTCGGATCACTGTAGAACACAGTGGGCACGTCGGGAGTGGTACTCGCCACCGCCAGCGGATAGGTGGGCGCCAGCATGCTGAACAGCACCAGTGTGGAGACCACGCCACCAGCAAGCGGTATCGCGAGAGGCTCCATCCAATTGCGAACTCGCAAAGCCCAGCCTTCCAGACCGAGCCAGCCCCACAAAGTCTGCGTTCGCGCGTGCCGCCGCTGCCGTTCCTGCGATGCGATCACACGCAAGGCAGTGGTGAGTTGGGCGGGTGGGGTCATTACACGAAGCCGCTTCATCGCCTGACGCGCACGCGCCAGTTCGTCGTAGCGAGCCGCGCAACCTGAACACGCGCGCAGGTGCACGCTGAGCTCATGGCGTTCCCCGTGGGACAATCCGCCATCGACATAGGCCGACAGATCCCGGCGGGCCTGCCAGCAGCCAACCGCATCGCGATTCAATCGAAACAGGCGAAATAGGCTGAGGAATCCCATATATTAATCCGTCGCTTGAGGCTGCCAGTTCCGCACCGCTTCCGGTTCGATCTGGCTTTCCAGAGAACGCCGCAGGGCATCACGGCCCCGCAGGATCCTCGACTTCACGGTACCGATGGAGACCTGGATCACATCCGCGATCTCCTCGTAACTCAGATCCTCCAAATCACGCAGAATGACAGCCGCCCGGAAGAGAGGATTGATTCGGGTCAGCGCGTCCTCCACCATCTCGCAAGTTTCCTGGCCGGCTGCCAGATCGAAGGGCGAGCGCCCTGGATCGCACAGCACTTCCTGCCAGTTCCGCGTATGCTCATCTTCCTCTTCCAAACCGACCTGCTTGCGACGATGCCTGCTAAACCAGCGGCGCTGGTTGTGGGCTTCATTCACCGCGATTCGATAGATCCAAGTCTTGAGACTGCTGTTACCCCGAAACGACGAAACGTTGCGAAACACCTTCAAGAAGACTTCCTGGACGACATCGTTGGCGTCCGCGGGATCATCAAGCAGGCGGTACACCAGGTTGTAGACAGGTTGCTGAAACCTGGTGATGAGAGCTTCGTAGGCTTCTTCCGACCCCGTGCGCAACCCCTCCAGCAGCCACGCCGGTTCCGCCGGCTGGTTCTGCTCGACGGCGGGTTCAACCGCGAGAGTGACAGTTGTCTGCGTCACGTGGAAAGCCTCTAACTAGAATTCTAACGCTTCCTGCAACCATAGACACCG
>JAEUQE010000533.1 GCA_016789785.1 Bryobacterales bacterium | reverse complement strand
AACCGATTCCTGCTCGATAAGATGGCCGAGCATGGCCGGGGCGAAGCGGAATACGTGATGCTGAGTGACGATGGTTCCGCGGCCGCGAAGCGCTTTCACGAGCGGATGCGCAACCCTCTCCTCACCGACATCGAGGTCGACTTCGGCGGCCTGCCCGTTGCCGACGTCTATCCCAAGCGAGTACCCGACCTGTTCTCCGCGAAGCCACTGATCCTCCACGGGCGCTACACAGGACCGGCCAAGGGCTCCATGCGCATCGCAGGCAGGGTGGCGGGGCGGCCATTCGAGCGAACACTCAACGTCGACCTGCCGGCGCGCGAAACCAGGCACGATGTCCTGGCCACGCTGTGGGCCCGGACGAAGATCGAAGATCTGATGGCGCAGGACTACGCGGGCGCGCAGCACGGCACCATGAAGGAGGAACTTCGCAATCAGATCATCCGCCTCGGCCTCGATTTCCGCCTCATGACGCAGTTCACGGCGTTTGTCGCGGTGGAGTTGAAGGTGGTGAATGAAGGCGGCAAGGTGCGCCGCATCGAAGTGCCCGTGGAGATGCCCGAAGGCGTCAGCTATGAG
Source organism: Bryobacterales bacterium (assembly GCA_016789785.1). The sequence continues at coordinate 2,042 of JAEUQE010000533.1, read as the reverse complement.
GGTGTGTTTGGCGAACGCAAGGATATCGCGATGCAGAATGCCGTACCCTCGGCGATGGCCTACCGCGCGACGGGTGCAGTGAGCGGCGGATTCGTGGTGGGCGGTACCGGATCGATGGCGAGGAAGTCGTCCGCGAGGCCCAGAGAGGAGTACGACCGTTATGCTTCGCGCGACGAAAAACAAGAAGGAGCGTCGCTGCCGAAGCAGAAGGCGCAGTTGCATCCCGATGTCGCCGACCTTCTGAAGGGCGTCCAAACGAAGGCAAACCTCATCCGCAATGGCAAAGCCGAATTGAAGCTCTATGTCTCGGCCAACGATCCGGCACTGTTGCAGCAACTGAAGGCGCTTGGCTTCGAAATCACGGAGCAGGATCCGCTGGCGATGACCATCACTGGCCGCATCGCCGCTGAAAAAGTCGCGGAGCTTGTGAAGTTGGAGGGAATCCGCTACATCGCGCCGAAGTAGCCGCTAAGGCCGATTCGATAGAAACAGTGAGATGCCTGCGATGCCGGCAGCCCCGGCATCGCAGCATTCTTTTGCGTTATCCCACGTGATGCCACCGAGCGCGATCACCGGCATCTTCACTGCACAGCAAGCCTCGGCCAACTTGCTCACTCCCAGCGGCGGACCGTACCCCGGTTTCGACACCGAGGCAAAGATCGGGCTGTAGGTGGCGAAGTCGGCGCCTTCCTCACACGCGCGGCGCAGGCCGTCCAGATCGTGGCACGACACGCCGATCAGGAATGGCTTTGGCGCGATGCGTCGCAACTCGCCGGGTGAAATCGATCCATCGGGAAGATGCACGCCATCGGTTTCGGACGCCAGCGCGATGTCCGGCCTGCCATTGATCAGAATGCGCGCCCCGTGAGGATTCGGGAGTTGCTTCACCCGCCTTGCGAACGCCAGCAATTCACCATCGGGCAGATCCTTCTCGCGAATCTGAATCCACTCGGTTCCCGAATGCAACTGGCGTTCGATGATCGCGAGCAGCGCCTCCAATCCTCCTGCCTGCGCACGATCGGTGATGAAATAGCGGATCACTGCGGAAGCACTTCGTAATAGCTGTCGCCGGCGCAGGCGCGGCAGAGAATGCTACCGTCCTCTTGTTCTACTTCCCGCTTGAAGTTGATCCCTTCGCCGCAGCGCGCGCAAGTGATGCGCCCTGACTTGAATCCCGGAAGGTCGTGCGGCTCAATCTTCACGCGCACCCACTTGTGATCGAACAGGTCAGCCTCCTCCATCTCGCGGTAGGCCTTCATCTGCTGCTGATTCTTGTCGCTGATCTCCGGAAACATTTCGCGAGCTTTCTGTTTCGAAGATTCGAGAGCAACCACCCGCACCGCGCGCCCGGTGGCAAGGTCGCAAAACGTAGCCGCCACTTTCCCGTAGTCGCGGAACTTGAGAGCCCGCTTGCCCATGCGGCAGCCCGTGACCACCGTGATCGCATCGGTTGCGCAACGGTCGATCTCGACAAACGTGACCAGACGTTTGCGATCGGCGCCAGTTGGATCCTCAATGCCCAGAAGCTTGCAGCCATGAATCGCCAGCCGCAGCCCCAGAATCTGACCCGCGCACATGTGCCCGTGGGCCTGGCGCGCAAGCTCCATGTACTCTTCGAAGGGTTTCATAGCACTCGCAGATTGAGAATCGGAAACTCGACCATCCAGTCTTTATTATGCTTGTGCTGCTCATACTCGTGCCGCGGCATGTCTGCGAGAACGTCCCGGCTGAACTCGATGCGCATGGCTCCCGGCTTCGGAGTGGCGCGTTGGAAGTCGACCGGGATCTGATTGGCGCCCGGCCGTCCACCTCTCGGAACCACCCGCAACTCCTCCGGCCGCACGCAGAGCCACACCCTGTCGCCTTTGAACTTGCCCGGAAGATAGGGCCCCGCGATCTCATAGCCATCGAAGTTCAGCGTGCTGAGATTGCGTCCTGGATCGAGCGTCAACACTTCCGCCTGGAGCAGGTTGTAGATGCCAAGCAGCCGCGCGACCTGCATGCCCGCGGGACGGTCGAAGATCTCCGTTGGCGTGCCCTGC
>JAEUQE010000532.1 GCA_016789785.1 Bryobacterales bacterium | reverse complement strand
CCGTTCGCTGTGTCGCTGCTGTTGTGTCTGCCTGCTTTGGCCCAAATGCCGAAGAGCCATCCGGAGATCGCCGATCCAGGCCGCCGCAGAGCTGCGTCTCAATTGACCGAGAAGGTTGCGGGCCGCGCGAGCACCCCCGTCGCCCCCGTCGCCCGCCGCAATTTCATTGACGAGCACATCTTCGGCGCGATGGAGAAGGATCGCATTCCGCATGCGCCTCTTGCTGGCGACGAGGAGTTCTTCCGGCGCATCCACATTGATTTCACCGGACGCATTCCCGATGATGAGTCGCTGCGCGCCTTCACGGCTTCCACAGACGCATCGAAACGAGACAAACTGATCGACTCGCTCGCATCCGGCCATGCCTTTCGCGCCAAATGGACCTACTGGTTCGGCGACCTCGCCATGGCTGCCGCCAATCGCGTCGGCAACGAAGGCAAGAACATCTTCTACCGCTGGATCTACGACAATCTGCAGATCAACCGGCCGTTCAACGAACTGGTCAGCGACCTGCTCACTGCCAGCGCGGTCAGCAATTGGTACACCGGTCCGGCGAGCTATGTGGCGCGTTGGGTAGTCATTGGACTCACCTGCGAGGACACCGTCCATGAGGACACCGCGGATGAACTTGCCATCATGTCATCGCGGCATTTTCTCGGGCTGAATCTTCAGTGCGTGTCGTGTCATGATGGCGCCCGTCACACGGAGAAGATCAATCTCTGGCTGACCGCGCGGAAGCGCAACGAACTCTGGAAGCAGGCCGCGTTCTTCGGCAAGACGCGAGTGCTGCGCCGTGTGGAGATCGCCACCACGCAGGACGAATACAGCATTGATGAGAAAGCGCCTGGTTACGACGCGTCGGCGAGGACCGTGGTGCGAATTCCGCGTAATGGCCCCAAGGGCATGCTCGATCCGGCATTCATTCTCACCGGCGAACGTCCTGACCCGGCCAAGCCGTGGCGCGCGGAGTTTGCTCGCATGCTCACGTCGCATCCGCAGTTCGCCCGCGCCACAGTAAATCGTTTTTGGGCGGAAATGTTTGGAGTCGGAATCGTCGATCCCGTGGATGATTTCGACCTGCTGCGGCAGGATCCCAAGAACCCGCCGCCCGCTCCATGGACGCTGCAGCCCACTCACCCTGAACTGCTGGACGCTCTGGCGGACGACTTCCGCAATAACGGTTATGACGTGCAGAGGCTGCTGAAGCTGATGGCCAAGTCCAGCGCCTATCAGCTTTCGTCAAAGTTCCCCGGAGAGTGGAAAGAACAACACAGCCGCTACTTCGCAAGGAAGTTCGTCCGGCGTCTGAAGGCCGAAGAGGTCTACGATTCGATCGTGCAAGCCACGGGACTGGTGAACCTGGTGCCGATTCGCGGCACCGATTTTCGGGCTCGCTACGCGACAGAAACGCGATCGCCCGAGGATTTCAAAGGCCGCAGTGAAGCTCTGAAGGACATCAACTTCTTCCTGGAGAGCTTCGGCCAGAACAACCGCGAGTTCAAGGAGCGAACCAACGATGGCGACATCACGCAGGCCGTGTTGCTGATGAACAGCCCGTTCGTGCTGAGTCAGGTGAAGGCGCAGCCCGCGAGTTACCTTTCACGAATGCTGCATATGCAGCCATCCCTCACCGATGCGCAGCTCATCGAACGCCTCTTCCAACGCTTTCTGGTACGCAATCCCAGCAGTGAAGAACTGGCGCTGGTGAAGGATCTGATTGCCACCGACCGCAAGCGCGGCTACGAAGATCTGCAGTGGCTGCTGCTGAACAAGGTCGAGTTCGTGTTCAACTATTAGGAGCGGAGAATCCGGCGATGCGAAACCTCACCGACATGCTGCTCACCCGGCGCGAACTGCTCCACGCAGGATCGGCGGCAGGTGCGGGCTATTGGTTTCTGCCATTGCTGCAGCCCGCCAACGTAAGTGCGGCCGGCACGGCAAAGCCTCGGGGTACGGCGCGATTCTGCATCTTCGTGATGCTCGACGGCGGGCAGAGCCATGTCGATGCATGGGACCTGAAAGAGCACAGTTGGACGCCATCGGACTTCAACGTTCAGGAAGTGAAGCCCGGTCTGAAGTGGCCCATGGCGCTGTATCCGCGGCTTGCGCTGTTGATGGATAAGTTCTCGTTGATTCGATCGTTCGAAGCATGGGACAGCGTGCACGGACGCGCTCAGTACTACGTGCAAGCCGCGCACCCGTTCAACCCGGCGCTGCAAAAGGAAGTGCCTCCCATGGGCGCCGTGGTTGCAATGGAACGGCAGTCCAAGCGGAAACCGAGTGACTCGCTTCCGCCCTATGTTGCGTTGAACGTGACGCAGAGCCAGGCGGGGTTGCTGAAGTCGGGATTCCTTCCGGCGGCGTACTCGCCATTCCATGTCGATACGGCGGCCAGCCTTTCCGCCTATTCTTTGATGGAGGATGACCGCAAGGACTTCGTACGCCGCTGGAATCTGCTGAGGAGCTTCGACGCGCGTCTGCGGAACGATCCCTCTCTCGCATCCAAGGCGTTTCGGGACTTCAACGATCACTACGAGGGGGCGGTGAAACTGATGCTCGACCCCCGCACCGCGCCGCTGTTCCGCTTCGATCCGGCGGACCGGGAGCGCTACGGAAGTTCGGCCAC
>JAEUQE010000531.1 GCA_016789785.1 Bryobacterales bacterium | reverse complement strand
CCGTTCGCTGTGTCGCTGCTGTTGTGTCTGCCTGCTTTGGCCCAAATGCCGAAGAGCCATCCGGAGATCGCCGATCCGGGCCGCCGCAGAGCCGCGTCTCAATTGACCGAGAAAGTCGCGGGCCGGGCGAGCACCCCCGTCGCTCCCGTCGCCCGCCGGAACTTCATTGACCAGCACATCTTCGGAGCGATGGAGAAGGATCGCATCCCGCATGCGCCTCTTGCTGGCGACGAGGAATTCTTCCGCCGCATCCACATTGATTTCACCGGCCGCATTCCCGATGATGAATCGCTACGCGCCTTCACGGCTTCCACGGACGCATCGAAACGAGACAAACTGATCGACTCGCTCGCTGCCGGCCATGCGTTCCGCGCCAAATGGACTTACTGGTTCGGCGACCTCGCGATGGCCGCCGCCAATCGCGTCGGCAACGAAGGCAAGAACATCTTCTACCGCTGGATCTACGACAATCTGCAGATCAACCGCCCGTTCAACGAATTGGTCGCCGACCTGCTCACTGCCAGCGCGGTCAGCAATTGGTACACGGGTCCGGCGAGCTATGTGGCGCGCTGGGTAGTGATTGGACTCACCTGCGAGGACACCGTCCATGAGGACACCGCCGATGAACTCGCCATCATGGCATCGCGGCATTTTCTCGGGCTGAACTTGCAGTGCGTGTCGTGTCATGATGGGGCCCGCCACACGGAGAAGATCAATCTCTGGCTGACCGCGCGGAAGCGCAACGAACTCTGGAAGCAGGCCGCGTTCTTCGGCAAGACGCGAGTGCTGCGCCGCGTGGAGATCGCCACCACGCAGGACGAATACAGCATTGATGAGAAAGCGCCTGGTTACGACGCGTCGGCGAGGACCGTGGTGCGGATTCCGCGCAACGGACCGAAGGGCATGCTCGATCCGGCATTCATTCTCACGGGCGAACGTCCTGACCCGGCCAAGCCGTGGCGTGCGGAGTTTGCTCGCATGCTTACTTCGCATCCGCAGTTCGCCCGCGCCACCGTAAATCGTTTTTGGGCCGAAATGTTTGGAGTGGGAATCGTGGATCCCGTGGATGATTTCGACTTGCTGCGGCAGGATCCCAAGAACCCTCCGCCCGCTCCATGGACCCTGCAGCCCACTCACCCCGAACTGCTGGACGCCCTTGCGGACGACTTCCGCAACAACGGTTATGACGTGCAGCGGCTGCTGAAGCTCATGGCCAAGTCCAGCGCCTATCAGCTTTCGTCAAGGTTCCCCAGAGAATGGAAAGAGCAATACAGCCGCTACTTCGCCAGAAAGTTCGTCCGGCGTCTGAAGGCGGAAGAAGTCTACGATTCGATCGTGCAAGCTACGGGGCTTGTGAACCTGGTGCCGATTCGCGGTACCGACTATCGGGCTCGCTACGCGACCGAAACGCGATCGCCTGAGGATTTCAAAGGCCGCAGTGAGGCTCTGAAGGATATTAACTTCTTCCTGGAGAGCTTTGGCCAGAACAACCGCGAGTTCAAGGAGCGCACCAACGATGGCGACATCACGCAGGCCGTGCTCCTGATGAACAGCCCGTTCGTGCTCAGTCAGGTGAAGGCGCAGCCCGCGAGTTACCTTTCACGAATGCTGCATATGCAGCCATCCATCACCGATGCGCAGCTCATCGAACGTCTGTTCCAACGCTTTCTGGTACGCAATCCCAGCAGTGAAGAACTGGCGCTGGTGAAGGATCTGATTGCCACCGACCGCAAGCGCGGCTTCGAAGACCTGCAGTGGCTGCTGCTGAACAAGGTCGAGTTCGTGTTCAACTACTAGGAGCGGAGAATCCGGCGATGCGAAACCTCACCGACATGCTGCTCACGCGGCGCGAACTGCTTCAGGCAGGATCGGCGGCAGGAGCGGGCTATTGGTTTCTGCCGTTGTTGCAGCCCGCCAACGTAAGTGCGGCCGGCACGGCAAAGCCTCGCGGTACGGCGCGATTCTGCATCTTCGTGATGCTCGACGGCGGGCAGAGCCATGTCGATGCGTGGGACCTGAAAGAGCACAGTTGGACGCCATCGGACTTCAACGTTCAGGAGGTGAAGCCGGGTCTGAAGTGGCCCATGGCGCTGTATCCGCGGCTTGCGCAGTTGATGGACAAGTTCTCGTTGATTCGATCGTTCGAAGCATGGGACAGCGTGCACGGACGCGCTCAGTACTACGTTCAAGCGGCGCACCCGTTCAACCCGGCTCTGCAGAAGGAAGTGCCTCCCATGGGCGCCGTGGTTGCAATGGAACGGCAGTCCAAGCGGAAACCGAGTGACTCGCTTCCTCCCTATGTTGCGCTGAACGTGACGCAGAGCCAGGCGGGGCTGCTGAAGTCGGGATTCCTGCCTGCCGCGTACTCGCCGTTCCACGTCGATACTTCCACCAGCCTGACCGCGTATTCCCTGATGGAGGACGACCGCAAGGACTTCGTACGCCGTTGGAATCTGCTGAGGAGCTTTGACGCTCGTCTGCGGAACGATCCCTCGCTTGCGTCGAAGGCGTTTCGCGACTTCAACGATCACTACGAGGGGGCGGTGAAGCTGATGCTCGACCCCCGCACCGCGCCGCTGTTCCGCTTCGATCCGGCGGACCGGGAGCGCTACGGAAGTTCGGCCAC
>JAEUQE010000530.1 GCA_016789785.1 Bryobacterales bacterium | reverse complement strand
CATGCCCTAGTATGGCCTAAAACAGAATCAGATGGAAATGTTTAATTGCACAATCTTCAAGCGGTCACAGAACTAGTTGAACAAGCCCGAAAGAAACGCCCGGACGATGAACGCAGCCATTTGACCGCGAGTGTTCGTATCGTTCGGACAGAAGTTGCCATTGCCGCAGCCAACGGTGATGCCGAGGTTGCGGAGCCGTTGGATGTGGCGGAAGAACGGATGCGTCGCGGGAACGTCCTGGAAGTAGGGCGTGCCATCGTAGTCGAAGTCATCGGTTCGAAGCACGGCACGCACGATGAATGCCGCCATTTCGCCGCGCGTGACTGGCGCGTCCGGACAGTAGCGGGCAGGACGTGTGCTGCAACCGACCGTAATCCCAGTGGCTCGGATCGCCTGGATGGCGCGAAAGTAAGGATGGGTTGCAGGAACATCTTCAAACAGCGGCGGGTTGTCCACCCCAGCCGGAAGGGAGACATCGGTAAGCGACGTACCCGCCCTGGACAGGAAGCCTGCCATCTCAGCGCGCGTCATCGCAGTCTCTGAGCAATACCGTTGTCCGTCGACGCTACATCCACGGTCAATTCCGCGATCCTTGACAAGCGTGATGTGATTCAGAAAAGGGTGATTGGTTGGAACGTCTGTGAACGGCGCCGGTGTATTGACGCCTTCTTGCATAAAAGGGATCGACATCAGGCCGCCATCCCGGCCCACACTGGCCCGGAACGCACGAGGGATCGGACTGGTGTTCGCCGGAACCACCATCGTCGCCGACCCCTGGAGACCGCCCGTCCCAAAAAAGTTGGTGGCGGGCGGTGTGGCTATGAAGTTCGTCGAACAGTTATTTGAAGACGATGTGGTGGACATGTTGACCGTGCCTCCCGCTGCGGGAACTGTCTGCGACGGCGAATTGATCGTGAGTAGGCAGTCCCGGCCTGGCTGCGAGAACGAGAGGTTCGCAGTGCCCACGGTCACTGTTGCAACACGCGCTGTTGTCAGCGGGTTCTCATCCGCGGCAAATCTCACGGTACCGCTCCCGGCCCGCATGTTCGTGTCGCCAGACAGACGGAACCATGCCGCACTGGACGACACGCTCCATCCGCAAGATGGCGATGTGTTCACGGCGAACGCACCTGCCGCAGCCCGAAACGATGGCAGTGTGCCAGAAATTCCTGGGAAAGCAGACACAGAGAGAAGGGCGGTGTATGCGCACGCATCCTGGTTCACCAGCAGATTCACGTTGTTGAGGCGGATTGCACCCGCTCGGGCTGGGCCGTCGTTCCGCGAAATCTGGACGGCAATGGAAGCGCGACCGGTGCCGCTCAATACCGGTGAAATCGTGATCCAATCGGCCTGCGAGGAAATCGTCCACGGACATCCAGGGGACGGGTTGACCGCACCCGCAAAGTTGCCGCCGGCGGGTGAGACTCGCCAAGGCTGCCCAAACAATGGCACACCCAGAACATCGGCGAGATCGAGGGTTGCGGCAGGGCAGGCTGCGGGCTGCCCCTGTGTCAGCACAACCGGCGCCCCGTTCGAGAGAGTAAGCGTCGCTCGCCGCCCAGCCTCAGCGGGACCGAGCGACGCCGCGTTGTAAGGCAGTGAGCCGTTACCGGTGCCGGTAACAGAGGATATCAGGCTCATCCAACCCGCCGAGTCCACGCCAGCCACCCAAGTGCAATTGGGCGGCGCCTCGATCGGTATCAGACCGCTGCCTCCCGAGACCGGGATCACGAGGTCGAAGCCCGGCGCCACCGTCGCGCTGCACGTACCAACACGTGCGAGTCTGAGAATCCCGGCTGCACTAGCAAACAGATTCGAGGAGGTCTCTCGAATGGCTCCTGGAGTTACAGGAAAACTGTTGAACGTTTGGCCAAAGGAATCGGATCGAACGGCAACATACTCCTCCTCGCTAGCTGAGACTGCAACGATAGGAGTACCGCCGGGAATCAATCGCGCAGAGAGAACTTGCGATGCTGTCGGGTCGAGCCGGATCAGTGCCAGCAGACCACTGGATGATCCCAAACCGCGAGGAATCACGCTGTCGGGCCCAAGCGGTGCGAGACCGGTATCCACACCTCCCAACAGGTACGACCCGTCCGGCAGTAGCGCCAATGATTCGACCGATGCCCAGCCTGGGATTGACTTCGCGAACACGGCCGAAGCTCCGTTCGCAGTGAGTTTCCAGACGCGAAGGGGAGATCGGGAAGGGCCATCGAATACCGTAGCCACTCCAGTGCCGTCCGCTACTAAGCGCGTTCCAGACAAGCTAACGGAGGAGAGCACTGGTCCGTCCTGCAACGCAAACAAACGCGCTGCGTAAGTCAGGCTGGTCCCAGAGCCATTCATCTTCGCGAGAAAAGCAACCGATCGCGTGTCTGGCGCCAATTCGGGAGGATCGTAGGATCCCGGCGAGAAGGGAAAACCTGCTGTTGTCGTCGCCCCAAGCAACACAGGCTGCCCATCGCCGCCAATTGCGATCCCGGTCAAAAGTGTCGTGCCGAGACTGCCAAGATACGTTGCGAACTCCACAGCGAGGGAGTCCTTGTTCGCCTTCACCACGAACCCGGCGCTGGCAATCCCAAGCCTCGATCGTTGAAGAACTCCCGCGGTCGTTGGAAAGTCTGCGGATAACG
>JAEUQE010000052.1 GCA_016789785.1 Bryobacterales bacterium | reverse complement strand
TCGGTGCCGCGCGGAATGCTGGCGTGAATCTCGCCATCCGTGACGTAAGGGCCGTAGCGCCCGCTCAGCAACTTGACCTGCTTGCCGAACACCGGATGCACGCCGAACTCCTTCAACGATGTCTGCGACCTCGCGGGACCGCCGCGTCCACGCGTTCTCGGCTGCTTCAGGATTTCCAGCGCGCGTTCAAGCGAAACGTCGATGGGCGATTGATCCGAAGGCAGAGAACGGGTCTCGTTGCCAGACTGCACATACGGGCCAAAGCGGCCATTGGCGGCAATCACCGGCTCACCCGTTTCCGGATGCTTGCCCAACGTCCGCGGCAAGGCCAACAACTTCGCGGCATGCGCCAGATCCACATCCTTCAGATCCGTGCCCGCAATGAGCGACGCCATCTTCGGCTTCGAACCGTCCCTGCCGTCGCCCAACTGCACATAGGGACCATAGCGCCCCACCTTCAAATACACCGGCTCGCCGGTTTCCGGGTGTAAGCCAAGCGACTCCGGTTCGCGGCTGGCGTGTTCCAACATTTCCAGCGCTTTTTCGACATTTAGCTCGTCGGGCGGTAATTCATCGGGCAGACTGGCGCGGCGCTCGCCATCGGAAAGAAACGGCCCGTATCTCCCGACGCGAACTTCGATCTTCTTGCCTTCCCATTCTCCCAGCGGAATCGAGTTGATCACGCGTGGATCAATGTCGCGCTCGCCCATGGTCACCAGCGTGCGCAGGCCCTGATCGCTCTCGCCATGATAGAAATTCCGCAGATAACTCAGCGACTCGGACTCCCCACGGGAAATCGCATCCAGATCATCCTCCAGACGCGCCGTATAAGAGTAATCGAGATAGTGCGTGAAATACTGCTCGAGTAACCCAACCACGGCCATCGCAGTGAATGTGGGAACCAGCGTAGTGCCCTTTTTGAATGCGTAAGAGCGATTGAGCACGAGTTCCACAATGGATGCCCAGGTCGACGGCCGTCCGATGCCGAGCTTCTCCAACTCGCGGATGAGCGAGCCTTCCGTGTAGCGGTTGGGCGGTTGCGTGTTGCGATCCAGCGTTTCGGCTTTTTCGCAGTTCAGGCGGTCACCGGCGGCCAGGCGCGGCAGCACGCGATCCTTGTCGTCGGCATCGTCATCCTCATCGATCTTGTAGGCCTTCAAGAAGCCCGCGAACTCGATGGTTTTTCCGGAGGCGCGGAAAGTCGCGTCGTCCACATCCATGGTGACCACGGTGTTGGTGCCGCGCGCGTCCGCCATCTGACAGGCGACGGTGCGCTTGTAAATAAGGTCATAGAGGCGGAACGCTTCGTCGCCAAGCTGTGCGCGCACGGTGTCCGGGGCGGCGAAGTTCTCGCTCGCGGGGCGAATGGCCTCGTGCGCTTCCTGCGCATTCTTGACCTTGGTTTCGTACTGGCGGACAAAGGGCGCCACGTATTCCGGCCCATACTCGCGCGCGATCAGCGAGCGGGCGCCGCGAACAGCTTCGTCGGAAAGCGACGTCGAGTCCGTACGCATGTAGGTGATGAACCCGTTTTCGTAGAGCTGCTGGGCGACCTGCATGGTGCGCTTAGCCGAATAGCGCAGCTTCGAATTGGCCTCCACTTGCAGCGTCGATGTGACGAACGGCGCGGCCGGACGTTGTACGAAAGGCTTTTCTTCCACCGAACGGGTCAGGATGGGGCCCTTTTCCAGCAGACCTACCACGCGCTCCGCATCCGCCTTGCCCAGCAGGATCAAGGCATCGGGATCCTGAAGCTTGCCGGTGTCCGGATTGAAGTCCTTGCTGGTGGCGACGCGCTTGCCGGCCAGTTGCACGAGATCCGCGTCAAAGGCTGGATCGAACTGCGGCTTGCGCAGTTTGGCCTTCACACCCCAGTAGCGGGCGGACGTGAAGCGAATGCGGGCGCGCTCGCGCTCCACCAACAGACGGACGGCGACCGATTGCACACGTCCCGCCGAGAAACCCGGCGCCATCTTCTTCCAGAGCAGAGGGCTGACTTCGTAGCCGAACAAACGGTCGACGATGCGGCGCGTTTCCTGCGCGCGAACCAATGACTCATCAATTTCGCGCGTGTTCTGGATGGCGTGCTCGATCGCTTCGCGGGTGATCTCGTTGAACACGAGGCGGCGGGTCGGGATGCGCGGCTTCAGCACCTGATAGAGATGCCAGGAGATGGACTCGCCCTCGCGGTCCTCGTCCGTTGCGAGGAAGAGGCGGTCGGCGGACTTGAGCAGGTCCTGCAGTTCCTTGACCTGATCCTTCTTCGACTTCGGGATGACGTAGATAGGCTCGAAGTCGGACTCCGTGTTGACGCCGAGGCGTGACCATGCCTCCTTCTTGTACTTGGCCGGGATCTCCGAGGCACTCTCGGGAAGATCGCGGATGTGGCCCATGGAGGCACGAACGGTGAAGTCCCTGCCGAGAAACTTGGTGATCGTCTTGGCCTTCGTGGGCGACTCGACAATCACCAGCGCTCTGCCTGCGGTTGCTGCGGTTTTTGCTGCCATCTTGGAAAAGGTTGTTCCTTACTGCACTGGGTCAGAGGAGTGAAACGGTGAACCACTGTGTTCCTGAACCACGACATTCCCGAACCACCGTGTTCGCCTACCGCAAGGTCATGCGGGGAAGGCGAATTCCGGGAAGCACCTCGGGTCCCTGCGGCTTTCCAGTACCCAAATTGCGAGGTAGCTCGCCGTCTCCCAGGTCCAGGGAGGGCTAGCAGGTGGCCGCCAGCGGGCGTTGACACCGTTGGAATCTCCGACGAAACATACTGTGGCAGATCGGGAGGCGGCAAGTCAAATTCGACGGCTTTGGCGGGAGAGCGGCAAAACGGCGTCCGGGAAGGTTTTCCGGCCGAACAACGCTGAAAAAGGAGTGGGGATATATCCAATCAGGGCTGGGCGTCCCCACCCGGTTGGCACCGCTCGATGCAATGTTACAGCCGAACCCGTCCGGTCGCGCGAATTCATTGCATCGGGGTCTTGGCGACAGGCATCGAATGGGCAATTTGAACAGGGCGCTCGTACGGATTTCGGAACTCGCGGTCAATTATGGCACCCACCGGGTCCTAGGGCAGTTGAGTTGCGCGCTGTATGCGGGTGACTGGCTTGTCTGCACGGGACCATCAGGATCGGGAAAGTCCACCCTGGCGGCGCTGGTGGCTGGGCGATCGCTGATCGCCGCGACCGTCGAGGGACAAGTGACGCGCGAGGGCAAGGCTGCGCTGGTGGAGCAGGAAGCCGGAGCGTGGCTGCATCCGATGCGGCGCGTGGGGGCGCAGATCGCCGATGTCCTGGCGGCGAATGGCCGATCTCCGCGAGACACGGACGTTCTGCTGGACCGCGTTGGATTGTCCGAGAAGAAGCGCGCATATCCGAACGAATTGAGTAGCGGGCAACTGCAGCGGGTGGCGCTCGCGCGCGCTGTCGCGATTCGCCCTTCGGTGCTGGTGGCCGACGAAGCAACGGCTTCGCTTGATGAGGAAAACGAGCGTCGCGTGATCGCGCTGGTGTCGGAACTGAGAGCCGAGTTCGGATTTGCGGTGCTGTGGTTCACGCACCGGCCGAAGCCCGTTGAGCACGTGGCGACGGGATGGCTGGATCTGGTAGACGGCGCGTGGGGACCGCCAGCAAGCGAGGATGCAAACCGCGACGCGCAACCGGCGGTGAGGGCGAATAGCCACTTCCACGGGAATGGTGCACCGCTCATTGACGCCCGTGGCGTGCACAAGTCATACCAGCGTCCCGTGCTGCGGGACGTGACACTCCGCCTGCGCCCTGGAAGGACGATCGGCCTGCGAGGGGCGTCGGGATCGGGAAAATCCACGCTGGCGCGCTGTCTGGCAAAGTTGGAGCCGCCCGATGCCGGCGCGGTGGAGCATAGTGCCCCGGTACAGCTTGTGATGCCGGATCCGCTGGCAGCTCTGAACCCTGGGATGACCGTGGCGGATCTGATTGCCGAACCGCTGGAGGTGCGCGGAGTCTCTTACCGGGATCGCCGCCGCGCCGCGCTTGGTTGGATGGACCGGCTCTGGCTGGAAGGTTCGCTGGCACGCCGCAGAGCGCATGAAATCAGCGGAGGGCAGCGCCGGCGCGTTCTGATCGCCAGGGCAATGATCGCCGAGCCGCGAGCCGTGATTTTCGATGAGGCGGCGAATGGGCTGGACCGGGAACTCTGCATGCGGACGCTCGCGCTGCTGCGGGAATTCCAGCGGGAGCGAGGGTTGGCCTACCTCTGGATCAGCCATCACGAGGAAACGCTGGACGCCTTTGGCAACGGCTTCGCGGACGAGATCGTCCGGTTGGAGGAAGGCATTCTGAGACCGGAGACCGTGCATGCGTACTAACTCCGGGGCTTCGGTCTCGCTACGCACTTTCTTCCTGATGGCATTCCTCTCGCTATTGACCTTCACCTTAGCCGAGACAGCGCCGGGCGACTATCTGGACACTCTGCGATTGAATCCCGAGGCGAGCCGCGAAACGGTGGAGGCCGCGCGAATCCGGCTGGGGCTCGACCGCCCGTGGTGGGAACGCTACGGCCGGTGGTGCGCATCGGTGCTGCGGGGTGACTTCGGCGAGTCCATGACTTATGGAATGCCCGTGTCCCGCCTTCTGGCGGACCGGCTTCCAAACACGCTGCTTCTGAATTTCGCGGCAACGCTTACGGCGTGGCTGCTGGCGGCGGGACTTGGCTGGCTGGCGGCGCGGCACTCGGGCGGGATTACCGACTTACTCCTGCTGGTGTCGAACACGATTTTCGTTGCCTTGCCGGAGTTAGTAATTGCGCTGCTTGGGTTATGGATGTTTGGTAACTTCGCCGCCCTGCCGTGGGTGGTGTTGACACTGGGAGCGCTGCCCGGACCGGTGGTGCACTTCCGGGAAGCGCTGCAGGGGGCCGTGTCGCACCCGAGCGTCGAGTCGGCGCGGATGCTGGGGATTCGCGGCACACGGCTATGGTGGAGCTACGTGCTGCCTTTGGCGGCCGCTCCGCTGCTTCCTGTGATCGGGCTGAGCTTTGGCGGGTTGCTCAGCGCGTCTCTTCTGGTGGAAGCAGCACTCAGTTGGCCAGGATTGGGAACTCTGTTGTTGGATGCGATTCAAAGCCGGGACACGGCGGTGGTGGCGGCTGTGGTCGCACTCTCGGGAGGGCTGTTGCTGTTGGCGAATCTTGGCGCGGAAATGGCACGGGCAGCGCTGGATCCGAGGTTGCGCCGGGTGGCGATCCCTCTCGGCGAACGCCCAGGAAAGCGCCAGGTCTCATGAGGGTTTCCAACTCTATCTCGGCGACCCCGGTGGCGCTGTTGACCGTGCCGAATCCGAGGTTCATCCGGGGGATTCACGGATGGTAGCGTTCCGCGGGAGCAACGCAGCCGGAGGATGGACAACGCCGCGGTTCGCCGCGATGGCTGCGCTTCTTGTGCTCGGATTGTTGGGGTTGAGTGCGGCTGGCGCGGGAGTAGTGTCGCCGTGGGATCCGGCCGTGCAGGACAGGGAGAGACCGCAAGCGCCGCCGGGCCGGGAGCACTTACTCGGCACGGACGAGTTAGGGCGCGACTTACTGTCCCGGCTGCTTCACGCCGGGCGCTGGTCCCTGGTGGCGGCGTCGGGCGCGGTGGCATTGTCGATGGGGGCAGGCGCCGCCGCGGGATTGCTGGCGGCCACCGCCGGCGGACGCGCCGACCAGTTGATCTTGTGGTGCTGTGATCTGACGATGAGCCTTCCCTGGCTCTACGTGCTGTTCGCGATTCGCGGTCTGCTGCCGCTGTCGCTACGGGGAGAGATCGCCTTTGCCGGGGTGATCCTGCTGTTGGGTGTGATTGGATGGCCGGGGCCGGCACGAGTGGTGCGGGCGTCCGCGCAGGTAGCCCTTCAATCGGACTATGTGCGCGCCGCCCGTGGATTCGGCGCAACGCGCTGGCATTTGATGAAGCGGCACTTATTGCCGGCCGCGGGATGGGCCCTGCTGCCGCAGTTTTTCGTGCTGCTGCCTCGCTACGTCATGGCTGAGGCGTCGCTGTCCTTCTTCGGGCTGGGGCTGGGTGAACCCGTCCCGAGTTGGGGCACGATGCTGGCCGCGGTGCGGCATGGCCTGGCTGGAGAAGCGGGCTGGTGGATGTTCGCTCCGGTTGTCCCGATGGTCTTGTTGTTGATTTCAAGTTCGGTGCTGGCGGCTTCCGCACACCGGAAAACCTGAGAGTGGGTAGGTGATGAGGATCAAACGCAATGGGCTCCGGCTGGTGGTGGCGATTGCGGTTGCGCTTGCCGGAGTGGGCGTGGCGCAACTCGCAGGTGCGGAAAGCGGCGGAAGGCTGCGCCTCACGCAGCGTGCGGAACCCCGAACCTTTAATCCGGTTCTGGCGGCGGATGCGCCAACACGTGACATTCTGCGCCTTCTGCACGGGAGGCTCGCGAGGATTCACGGTGTCACGCTTGCGCCGGAAGCTTTCCTTGCGCGGGCCTGGAACTTCAGCGCCGATGGAAAGCAGTGCGTCGTCGAACTCCGGCGTGATGTCCGGTTCTCCGACGGCGTGCCCTTCACCGCCGACGACGTTGTCTTCACATTCGAGGTCTACCAGGACGAACGCACCGGCTCGATCCAGCGGGATCTCCTGGCGCCAGGTGGACGCCCGATTCGCGTTGCAAAGCTTACTTCCCACACTATTCGGCTGGATTTTCCGCAGGCGCATGCGCCGGGTGCGCGACTATTCGACGGAATTGCAATTCTGCCGCGGCACCGCCTGGAAAAGGCGTATCGGGACGGACAGTTTGCGAAGGCTTGGAATCTTGCGGCGCAGCCGGCCGAACTGGTGGGACTTGGCCCGTTCGTCCTATCGCAATACGTCCCGGGACAACGGGTGGTTCTGAAACGCAATCCTCATTTCTGGATGCCCGGCAAACCTTACCTGGATGAAGTGGAGATCCTGTTTGTCGCCGATCAGACCGCCGAAACGCTCCAGTACCGGGCCGGGGAATCCGATCTACTCTCGCGGCCTCTGGCGCGCAGTCTGCGGACACTCGCCGGTCAATCCGTTCTGGTCGACGCAGGATCGACGCTGGAGTATCACTTCCTGTTCTTCAATCTCAACCCCGAAGAAAAGCTGACACCCGCCACGCGATCGAAACAACGCTGGTTCCGCGATGAGCGATTCCGGCAGGCGGTGTCACTGCTGGCCGACAGAGAGGGCATGGTGAAGCTCGCCTTCGATGGGCGCGCAACCGCCTTGGCCCACCACGTCACGCCAGGCAACAAACTCTGGGTGACGAACATCCCCGCTCCGAAACGATCGGCCGCCGGAGCGATGAGTCTGCTGGAAGAAGCCGGCTTCAAGCTTTCGAATGGAGTGCTGCGCGACAGCACCGGGACACCCGTGGAGTTTACTTTGGCGGTGAACGGTGCCAATGCAGTCCACACGCAACTCGCTTCCATCTTGCAGTGGGACCTGAAGGCCGCCGGAATCCGCGTGCAGGTGACGCCGTTGGAGTTTCGCGGGTTGGTGGATCGAGTGCTGAAGTCCCTGGACTATGAGGCGGCGATCATGACCCTTGGCAGCGGGGATGCGGATCCGAACGCCGAGATGAACGTCTGGTCAGCCTCGGGCAGCATGCACATCTGGAATCTCAGTGCGGAGCGGTCGCCCTTGGAATGGGAAGCCGAAATGGACCGCATGATGCGGATGCAACGGGAAGAGACGAACCAGGAACGAAGAAAGAGGTTGTACGCTAGAGTACAGGAGTTGGTGGCGAAACGCCTGCCGGTAATCAGCCTGGTAAGTCCAAACCTGCTTGTCGCGCACCGGCCGGGTCTGGAGAATGTCCGGCCGTCGGTGGTGCCACCCTACGCCTTGTGGAACATAGAAGAAATCCGGTGGAATGGGCCTGCTGGAGGGAAGCGATAGCGCAGGATGCCGTTATTAGAAGCGTTGGCGGATTCGGTGGGATCCGATCCCAGTCCGCGTTGGGAGGACCGGCGGTTGGTGGAAGCATGCCTCGAAGGGAATGCCGGGGCGTGGGGAGCGCTTGTCGATAAATACAAAAGACTCATTTACTCCATTCCATTTCGCTATGACGCGTCGAGCGAGGACGCGGACGATATTTTTCAGAATGTTTGCATTGAACTGCATAATGAATTGCACAAGCTGCGAAATGTGGATGCGCTACGCTCCTGGCTGATTACCGTCACTTCGCGCCAGAGCCTTCTGTGGAAGAAGCGGATGCAGCGCCGGGGAGAGACGAGCATTGACGACGGCGAGCAGATTGCCGGCTGGAGCGCCGCGGAACCCGAGGTCGAGCGTCTGGAGCGCGGGCAACTGGTCCAAGACGCGCTCGGGAAGATCCCGGAGCGATGCCGCCGGATGATGGAGATGCTCTTCTTCGAGGACCCGCCCCGCCCTTATGACGAGGTGGCCCGGGAACTCGGGTTGGCGCGTGGCTCGATCGGCTTCATCCGTGGCCGGTGCCTGGAAAAGATGCAGAAGGCGCTGAGGGAGGCTGGCTTCTGAGCACACTTCTGAGCACACAGGTAGAGCAGCTATATGCCGAGGCGATGCGGCTCACGGCGACTGATTTACGGCAAGCCGGACGTGTTGCGCGGCAAGCTTGGAGTGTGGCGTCCCGGGAGGATGTCCCAAGGTCGATGGGGCTGGCGCAGCGCGTGCTTGGCCACATAGCCGTGTTGCGCGGACGGTACCGCGTTTCGCTCAACCACTACGAGTCGGCGATCGGCTACTTTGACCAGGCGGGCTCGGCCGCCGAATCCGCACTGACGCGCAGCGGAGGAATCGGGGCGCTGATCTATCTGGGTGACTACGCCCGCGTCGAGGAATGGACACAAGCCGCCCGCGGTTACTTCACGGAAGCGAACGACGAGTTACGGCTTGCGCGGCTGGAAGGTAACTACGCCCTCGCGCTTTTCCGGCAGGACCGGTTTCCGGAAGCTTATGCCACTTACGAACGCGTACACCGCGTGATGGAGCGGATGGGCCGGCCAATCGACATTGCGAACGCCTTGTGGAATAAGTCGACCTGCCTCATTTCGCTGGGCGACTTCACGGCAGCCGCGGCGGCCTATCACGAAGCGCGCGACTTCGCCAGGCGTCATGGCATGACGCAGCAGGTGGCCGCGGTCGACTATAACGTGGCCTATCTCCACTATCTCTGCGGCGATTACACCGACGCGATCCGGCTCTACGCCGAAGCGCGCAAGACCGGCACTCCCTACCGTCTGGCGCTGTGCGACCTGGACGAGGCGGAGATGTATCTGGAGCTGAATCTGCATCGCGAAGCCGCGGGACTTGCGGAGCGGGCACGGCGCCGGTTTCGGAGGCTCGGGCTCGCCTACGAACTCGGGAAAGCGACGGCGTTCCTTGCCATCGCCGAGGGTCAGGCCGGGAGGCTGGACCGCGCGCATCGCGCCATTGCCAGCGGCCGCCGCACGTTTACGAAGCTCAACAACGGTGTCTGGCTCGCGCTGCTCGACCTCTATCAGGCCATCCTGTTCGACCGGGCGAATCATTTGAGCAAGTCCTGGGCTTTGGCCCAACGGGCGCTCAGCTTTTTCGAAAAATCGCCATTCACGGGAAAAGCCGCGACCATCGAGTTACTGCTGGCGCGATTAGAACTGCGCATGGGCAGACTCGCCTCTGCTTACTCACGCTGCCGGCGGGTGGCGGGGGAGATTCAAGGGTTGGGCTCGCCCTCTCTTGAGTATCAGGCCGCGCAACTGGAAGCGGAAATCGTCGAAACCATGGGCGACCGCAAAGAAGCGCGGCGCGCCTATGAAGCTGCGCGAAACCGGCTGGAACAGTTGCGATTCCGCTTGCGCGGTGATGAAATCAAAATCGCGTTCCTCAAGGACAAGTTATCCGTCTACGAGAATCTCTTCTGGTTGACACTGAGTGATCCGGAAGAACATGGACGGATCGCCAAGGCTTTTCAGGTTGCGGAACTCGCGAAATCCCGTGCCATGACCGAGTTGGTGCGGTCACCCAGGCAGGGCGCGGCGCCGGATCTGGGCCAACTGCGCCAGGAACTCGAAGTGCTCTACAGGCAGTTGGAGCGCGATGAACTGGCGGCGCGGCCGGCCTCGGAAGAAAGTATCCGAAAGTTGCGTTCGTCAGTAAGTCAACAGGAGACTCTGCTCGCGGGGCGGCTGGCTGCGTCCAATGCTTTGCGTCCCGGAGGCGACCCGGCCGCCACACTGACCAACGCTGATGAAATCCGGCAGTGGCTACCGGAAGGAACCCAGTTAATCGAGTATTTTGTTTCCCGCGGAACGGTGTTTCTGTTTCTCATCGACCGCCGGCAGATTCGCGTCTGGCCGCTTGCGCCTGTGGAGCGGGTGCGGCAGCATGTGCGTTATCTGCGGTTTCAGCTTCTGCGTCGAGTAAGCGCGGGCGACGCCGGCGGCCATTCGGCGGCGCGGGTTCGCCGCCATCTCGAACATTTGTACAGCGACTTAGTCGAGCCGGTGCGGCCTTGGCTTACCGGGCAACACCTGGTAGTGATTCCGCATGGCGTTCTGCATGGGATTCCGTTCGCGGCGCTGGGCCGCGACGGCCGGTACCTGATTGAGGATTTCGCGGTGAGTTCGGCGCCGTCGGCGGAACTCTTGAGGCTCACGGCCAATCGCGAACGGGTGCAGGCGGGGGCAGGCTCGCTGGTGCTGGGAGTGGCTGACGAACGTGCGCCGTCCATTGAGGCCGAAGCCCGCGCGGTGGCCGCGATTCTTCCGGACTCCCGGTTGTTTCTCGGCAAAGATGCGTCGGCGGAGCGGCTACAGGAGCATGGTGGGCGGTCGCGGTACGTGCACATCGCCGCCCACGGTTACTTTCATCGCGAAAATGCGCTGTTTTCTTCCATACGGCTGGGGGATGGGCGCCTGACGGTGTTCGATCTGCATCAGTTCGACCTACCGGCGGACCTGATCACGCTGAGCGGCTGCAGCACGGGGCTGACCGAGGTGCTCGGCGCCGACGAGTTGGTGGGCCTGATCCGGGGGCTGTTCCAGGCGGGCGCGGGATCGGCACTGGTGAGCCTTTGGGAAGTGCATGATGAGGCCACCGCGAGTTTCATGACGTCGTTCTATCACCGGTTGGTAGTTCTAGCGGAGCCACCGGTGGAGGCTTTTCGAGGGGCCGCCCTGGAACTGAAGGCGGTCCATCCGGATCCGTATCACTGGGCGGGCTTCTGTTTCGTCGGGCTCGGACGGGAGGGCTGATCCGTCTCAGTGGCCCGCTTTCGATGTTCCGTCATATTGCCGATGGGGGCCAGTGGCCTCCGCCGCGACGAGCTTCGGAAGCGGCAAAACAGGCTTCCCCTGGAGCGGGGCGCGGCCGGGCAAAGCGGGGATGGGATGCTACGTGCGGAGATCCGCGACCGCCGGAAATCCGGGGGCGACGCCGTTTCGGCTCTCAAGCTGGCACCGCCGGGCAAACCCGGGGCTACGCGCAACCGCGGAGAAAGTCCGGCGGTATTTCACACTTGGCTGCCCTGGCTGGTTGAGCTTTTCACCGCAAAGCGCCAATCTCCAGGCTTCCCCTGGAGACGGGACGCGGCTGAACTTGGGGGGCTGCGTTACCGTGTGCGCGCCTCCGGAACGCGAGGAATGTAGAACTTCGACGAAAGCGGCAAGGGGCCGGCCCGTCGGCGCCCGAAGATATTTCTCGATTTTTCATACGTTTGCAGCGCGGCGCGAACGCCGCAAGAATTTTTCGAAAATTTTTGTGAACACCTATATCCAAATGCCGGGTGCGATGCCCTAGGAGGGTACAAGCTGCCATGGACTCCCCAAAATTGCCACCAATGGAACACGAGGGCCATTTCGAACTCCATGATTGGATCGACTTTGTCCGCCGTGCCGGGCCGCCAGACCGGTTGGCCTTGATGGAACGTCATTACAAGACAGGCTGTGAGCGCTGCTGCCAGATGGTGGCGACGCTTTCGGAAGCCTACGGAGCCGCTCAGGAACTCAGCCGGATCCGCGTGCCGGATTCGGTAGTGAGCCGGGCAAAAGCGATTTTCAGCCGCGCCCCGGCCGAACCGTTGTGGGGATCGCTGAAGCAGTTGTTCGCGACGCTCCTGCCGGGCCCGGAACCGGCGCTGGTGGGCGTGCGCTCCCAATCCGTTGGCGCAGTGCCGAAAGTTTATGAAGTCGGAGCGTTCCAGGTGCATCTAAGGGACGAAGAGACCGGCGAAGGCGACCGAGTGCTGGTGGGCCAGATCAGCGCGCCTGGCGATCCGGACTTCTCACCGGCGGGCCGCACTGTGTTCCTCATCCATGGCCGCCAGATTCTGGCCCGGACGACAACCGCGCCGTCCGGCGAGTTTCAAATGCAATTCCCGCCTCGCAAGAAGCTGAGGCTGGCGATACCGTTAGAGTCCTCGGGCGTCCGGTTGGAGATCGGCCTGGAACCGCCCGCGGACGAGAGTCTATAAGTTGTTTGATTCGGAGGTTACCTTGACTTATTCGCGTTTGCTGCAACGCCTTGGCCTTCTCCTCATGCTGCTGATGCCATTCGTGCAGACTGTGAGGGCTGATGACGATGACGACTTCGTATTGCGAGTCCTGCCCGCAAACCTGAATGCGGTGGTGAACCGTTACGGCCTGGAAGTGGAAGAATCGTTCCCGGCGCAAAACCTGTATCTGGTGGAGCGCGAGGACGATGATAGCGACGAGAGCACGGCGCAATTCGTCGCGCGGGTCCGTCGCGATACGCGCGTGCTGGGCTTCGAGATTAACCAGGACATCGAGTCACCCGAAGTTACTAACCCTGTACCGCTCCCGGTGGGCCCAGGCCCCGCTCAGCAGGCCTTAAGCAACCGCACCACACAGAGCTTCTACGGCTCCACGGTGCTTTCGGGGTACGTGCAGCAGCCAGCCGCTTCCCTGGTGCGGCTGCCGCAGGTACGGCAACTCGCCACGGGCGGAGGGATCGTCGCCATTATTGACACTGGTGTCGATCCGAATCACCCTTTGCTGCGAGGCGCCTTGCTTCCTGGCTACGACTTTCTAATGAATGTGGCAGATGCTTCCGAATGGGTGGATGTCGATTCCACCACGTCGGCAATTCTAGGCCAGGAAGCGGCGCTGTTTCTGGAATCGTTGCGCGCCACACCGCTGAATCCCTACGCTACGGCGATCCTTTCCCAGGAAGCGGCTCTCTTTCTCGAGGGTAAGCAGATGCCTGCCGCGTTCGGCCATGGCACCATGGTGGCCGGCGTGGTCCGGCTGGTAGCGCCAACCGCGCGCATTCTACCGCTGCGGGCATTCTCCGGCACCGGTGCGTCGAATCTGTTTGACGTGATGCGTGCAATTTACTTCGCCGCCGACCGCGGTGCAAAGGTGATCAACATGAGCTTCACGATCGAGCAGCCCTCCGATGAATTCACCCGTGCGATCAACTATGCATCGGGACGAGGTTCCATCTGCGTGGGTGCGGCGGGCAACGCGGGGCGCCAGACCGTGGTCTTCCCGGCCGGTTATCACAACGTCCTGGGTGTGGCTTCGACCACGAGCACGGATACCCGGAGCGCATTCTCCAATTTCGGCGCGGCTCTGGTAAGTCTAGCGGCGCCAGGCGAGGGTATCATCACGTCTTATCCTGGTGGCGGCTATGTCAGTGTCTGGGGTACGTCGTTCAGCACGCCACTGGTTGCGGGCGCCATTGCCCTGATGGAGCAGATACGTCCCGGCACAACTTACTCGCAGGCGGAACGGTCGCTACAACAGGCCCGCCCGCTGGGTCCTGAGTTGGGAGCGGGCCGTCTGGATGTATTCAACGCGGTGAGTGCTCGCATGACTTTGCAGTAGTTACTCATCCGCTCAACCGTCCTGATGGTCTCCGGTCTGTGCCGCCCTGCGCGCGTGGTCATTTCCGCCGGCAGAGCGGTGCGGTTTCAAACGGTGTCCGTCCGATAGCCCGCCGCTGGCTCCCTCTTACTCCTGGCCAGGTTCCTCCTCGTCGATCTTCGCTCGCGCTCTGGCGCTCCAAACCCCGGCGTTGAGGAGCCCAGCCTCGCCTTTTACTTTCCCTCGAAGTATGGCCAGCGGCGTTTCTGGATCAGCAGCAAGCTCTCACCTTACTGCGTTTCAGAATTTCAGCCGCTATTTCCTTCGGCATTCTCGCGACTCCATCTGAACTCGCCGCAGCCCGTGGCGCCAGGCTTGAGCCTGCCGCGCCGAGACTCATCTGGGTGCAGAGCGAGGTGCCCAAGAATGTGCGCTCACCGCGCCTGCGGCCGTGATCACAAACATGCTGAAGGCGCGGATGCCGGGCGAAAGAGTGCCGGTGGTGGAGCGCTGATGTTCCGGCTAGCTAGGGGCTGTTCGTTGGCCCTGGGCACGGGCCTCGAAAAGATCGTCGAGGCGGTAGACTGAAGTCTGCGTTACCGTCGGCGCAGAAGGCGCCTCGCGACACTTGGGCGCGATGAGTGCCACTTCCTTCTGTCTTCTGTCTTCCGTCTACATTAATCCCACTTTTTTCTTTCCACCTATATCTTTTTCCTTTCTACTATCCCTCATGAGCAGAGCAAGCGCTCAAGCGATTCGTTGAAAGGAAACTGACTCACATGCGATCCACACTTCTCTCCGCCGGTTTGGCGGCCCTCTCCCTGCTGACGTTCCCCGCGGCGGCACAGGACCTGACACCCACGCAGTTCAAGGCTTTGTGCGAAAACAGCCCGCTGAATACCTTCACCGTGAACACGCCGGTAAAGATCCTCGGAACCGCGCCCACAGTTACGGCAATCAACACCGGCTGCCGCGTCAACTTTACTCTGAACGGTAAGATCGAGGCCGATCAGGCCGCATTCACCTTCGCAGGGCCGCTCGTATTCCAGGCTGGTCCGAATGCCGAAGTTACTCTCGTGAAGAGCTTCTTCAGCGCCCCGACCGTACAGATTACGGAAGGTACCAGTTCTTCGCTGATTCTCGCCGAGTCGACCGTTCAGGCCACCGCCGGCAACATCACTCTGGCACTCGGCGCGCTCGGTAAGGTGGATGCGTCGCTGCCGTTCGCCGGCCGCCAGAACGCACTGGAAGCCGCGGGCGCGATCAGCATCTCCGGGTCCAGCCGCGCCGCCTTCTCGCTCCAGAACAGCAGCGCAGTGGCAGGCACGAACTTCAGCATCAGCTTCGCCGGTCCTGAGGCCAATTTGCAGGTGGTGAACGCTCGCATCACGGCCACGGCCGGTCCGCTGTCGGTGATCGCTCCGGGACAGAAGGCGAATTTCGACCTCTCCTCGTCGGCTCTGATCGGCGGCGCGGGAGTCACGCTGGTGGCGCAGGGCCGCGAAGGTCATATCAACATGTCGCAGATGCAGATCAACGCAGGCTCCGGCGCGGTCCGCGTGGAAGCGGTCAACACGATGGGCGTGATCAAGATGGCGGATGCGACCGTGGTATCCGGCGGCGGCATCACGGTGCTGGCGGCGCGCAACTCGACGCTGGGCGAAGCGGTGGTGGAAGTTTCGAACTTCAGCGCACAGGGCGCGGTTCGCGTGGAATCCGGCAGCGGCGGCACGACTACGGTCCTGAACAACCGCATCTCCTCACCGACCTCGATCACGGTGTTCACTCCGGCGAACGGTTCCTGCGTCGCCGAGAACAACACGGCGATCGCCCCGGTGCTGCGGCTCTGCATCTAGTCCGAAGCCACAGTCACGTTGACGGAAAAGCCCAGGAGTGGTTGAAAAGCCGGCGGGTCCTGTAAAGGGCTCGCCGGTTTCGTTTTGTTATGGCCGTCGCATGGGCTGAGGGCTCCAGTAAGTGAGCGAACGCCACGCCCACTCAAAGGGGCCGAACAGAAAGTACCGCAGCCAAATCGGACTTACGATAAGTTGAAACACCCACAAACTCAGCACGACATAGTAGAGTTGATGCCGTTCCAGCCAGCCAAACCAGGCCAATCCGTAGCCGTAGAACAGCGTGGTGCACACCAGACTGTGCGTCAGATAGTTCGACAGCGCCATCTGCCCGACCGCCGCCAGCCGCTGCGTCAACCACCGCAGCCAGTCCTTGCGGCAGATCAACATCACCAGGCCCACGTGTCCCGCGGCGATGGTCAGCCGGCTCAGGTCGTAGGTGTAGCCAGTTGGAAACCACGACCATACGTCAAACTGGTGCTGATACTGATACCAGGACGAGGCGGCACGAACCGGGATGCCGATGCCGTAGCCGATCGCGATCATCCACAAGTAGAAGCCCGGCGAGCGCTCCGCCGTCAGCACGCCAAGCTTCATCAGCGCCATGCCGAACAGCATCATCCCCGCCGCGTCGGCAATGCCGCCGTGAAACAGCCACATCGGGAGCCCTTCGTTATTCGATTTCGTGCGGCGCTGAAGAATCTGCCAGTAACCCTGCCGCTGCTCACGAATCTGCTTCTGGATCTCTTCCTGCGAAGGCTTGTTCTTCTTCACCTTCTCATCCCAGCTTTCCTTCGCTTTCTTGAGGTCCTCGGTCACCGGCAGCTTCGTCTTGCCGAACTTGATCTTTTCGATCTGCGCGGCAAGCTGGGCATCAGCATGCAGAACGCGCTGATCATAGACTTCGAACCAGGTGCGGGGCGCGTTGGTGGCGAGGATCGCAAACGCCAGCACGATGAGCGCGCGCGGGGCCAGCTTGCGGAACGGGTACATCGCCAGCCCACACACGGCATACGGAAACAGGATGTCGCCATCCCATACGAGATAGCAGTGGACGAGCCCGAAGCCCATCAGCCACAGACACCGCCGCAGCCAGACGTCGGCGATCGCCGCCGAGCCACCACGAGCATCAGCACGGCTGGTCATCAGCACCACGCCCGCGCCAAACAGCATGCTGAACATCGCGCGCATCTTGCCTTCAAACAGCACCGACACGATGTACCACGTCCAGAGATTCACGCCTGTGGCGCCGCCCGCGTAGGCCGGATTGTCGTAGGAATTGCCAGGCAGCCCGAAGCTGAGAATGTTCATCAGCAGGATGCCGAACAGCGCGACGCCTCGGATGGTGTCCACCGAGTCAATGCGTTCGCGTGCGCCGGTGGGCGCCGTATCATGAGGCAGAGTGATCGTGAGTGCGCTGGTTGGCGCGGTATGTTCCGGATGCATGTTTCACCACAGGTAGTCTTTTGCGATCTCCCGGCGATGATGCCCATCCAGAACATGCACCACACGGATCTTCTTGAGCTTGGCTGGGGAAAGCTGGCCCAGAGGGATATATACGATTTTACGCCCTAAATGGTTTGCAATGGAGCGGAACACGGTGCGCGGAGGTTTCGAGGCGACGTAGACAACATAGCGTTCCACCGAATAGTCAAGCGCGGCCATCAGAAGCCTCTCCGCCTTGTTCTCGGCGAATTGATAGTCGGGATCGTGCCACACATCGAACATCCGCCGCGGCGGCAGGGTCATCAACAGGCCGCCGTACTCGGCGCGTCCAATTCCAGGCCCCACCACATGGTCGAACGGATGCGTGGAATAGAACGCCATGTCGGACTCGTTCTGATGCTCGCCGAGCCAAGTGGTGAGGTAGGTGTAGCGGTCCTGCGGGTCCTCGTCGAAGATGATCACCACGGCGCCGGCATCGCCCGCCGAACGCTGGGAGTGGCGCACGTAGATCTTCTTCTGATGCCAGTTGCGAATCGTTTCGCGAATATCCACGCCGTCGGCAAGCGTGGTGGTGAAGGGCTCAATGCGTGTCCGCTCATCCGTGAGTATGCTGCGGGCTTTCCGTTTCAGGAAGCGCCCGTAGTCTTCGATGAGGAGATCCTCCGGGGGATAGGAGCAGATCGAATTTCCATCCAGTTCCTGTGCCCACTCGCCAGGCTTCTTTTCCTTTTTGCGCGGCTTCAGATTCCACGGACGCGTGAGTTGCTTGGGACGCGGCAGACGGCGGCGGATCTTGATCTTCCGTGTGTTGAGGAACACCTCGTTGGCGGACAGATTCACGGTTTCCAGGTCACTGGTGTCGCGTTGTGGACCATAGCGATTCGCGGTCTGCCACACTTCCCACGCATAGTTGTCATCCACCACTCCGCGCGCGGCGACCGTGAGATCGTACAAGCCCGCGGTGAGTTCGCCCGCGGTCCGCGCCAGGTTGCGTGTATAGACCGCGAGCGCTCTCCTCTGCCAGTGCGACATGCGATCGCCGGTGATCGCTTCGTAGCTCTCGCCGGCATCCTTCAGCAGTTCATATTGAATCCGGGGGCGATCCGGAAAATCGCCATGCAACGTGTCGCGCCAGGTTTGATAGCGCTCCTGCACGTAAGGCATCTCAATGGTGATCTCGGCCAGACAATCGGGATGCGGATTGAGCAGCCGCACACCGAGCCGGTGCGGCGGACGCGGAGGCTCCGGCTGCGGTTGTTCCATCGCGTCGAGCACGGCATCCAGGAGATTCAACGAAAGGACGATCAGTGTGGACGCGAACGGGTCGGCACCTTGCAGTTTCCAGGCGATGGCCGCGGCATGCGCCTCGATGCCGGGAGTTCGAGGCGGCGGGAACAGGCGATACTGCTCAATGTAGCGGTCGATGCCAATGTAGCGAATGGCTGTGGTGTCGGGAAACGCGCCCGACACATGCGGACGGTCCCCGGTGTCAGGCTCGATGAGCAGCAGTTGGGCGCCCACTTCGAGCGCGCATCGCGCCGCCTCGACGAAAGGATCGCCCGGCTCAATGGGATAGTACACGGCTTCGGCGGTCTCTTCGTCATCGCGAGGCGCGCAGAGAATCACAGACATCTCGGGCAGTTTGCGCAGGGCGTGGCGCAGTGGCGATTCAAAGCACGCCGGCAGTTCGATGGCAACCACGCGCGGGCGCGCTTCCAGAATGCTCCGCCGCAGAAGGGCCGCGAACTCCAGGCGCCCCGGCACTACCGGGAAGTACGTGAATTCCCCCCGGCGCAGATTGTTCGGATCGAAGATGCCGCGCTCAGGGCCTTGGTGCATAGCGCATCGCCTCTTCGCCGAGCACCTCCAGAAGGGCCGTGTGCAATGCCTGGCGATAGCTCACTTCATCCTTGGCCATCTTCCGGAGCTTGCAGGCAAAGCGCCCGATGTTGATGCCGTCGCGCACGGTGTAACGCTCTTCGGCGGCATGCGCGTTCTGGAGGAAGTCGGTGACGTAGTCGAGAATGTACTCATCGCCGAACGGCAGATTCGCCTTCAGAATCGCCATCTCTTCGTTGCGTTCCGGGAAGTCGATCAGGATCTGCGGCTGCAGGCGGGAATGGATGTACTCAGGCAGATCGAACGTGGAGGCATCATCGTTCATCGTCGCCACCATGCGGAAGCCGGGGTGCGCCTTGATCTTGATGCCGGCGACAATCGACTCCACGTAGCGGCGGTTGTCGAGCAACGGCGCCAGACTTGCCCAACTCTTCTCCGACATGCGGTTGCCTTCGTCGAGAATGGCGATTCCGCCGCGCAACATCGCGGTGAGCAGAGGCGAGGCGACATAGCGCAGCTTACCCGCACCCTCAATCACGGGCGTCACGATGAGATCTTCCGGACGCGTATCCACGGTCGCCTGAAGGATGTAGACTTCCTGGCCGAGCCGTTTCGCCGCCGCATAGGCGAGGGTGGTCTTGCCGACGCCCGGCTTGCCGATCAGGCGCGGATTCATCGGCAGGTCCCGCTCCTCAATCACCAGCCACGCGGCCAGCAACTGGCGCATCACGTCTTCCTGTCCCACCCATTCCACGGTCAGCTCATCCGGATGGGACAGATGCAGGGATACTCCCTCTACCTCGAAGGTCATGGCTTTGATTATTGCGCGGGAGTCATGCGACGCGCATGCGAACTCAACAAAACCTTTTCTCGTCCGATGTGTTGGAGGAAGGCAGATTCATACAGGAGAAGCAAATGGATATCAATCAAGCCATCATGGCGCACATGAACTGGAAACAGAAATTCCGCTCGCATTTGGACGGCAAGGAGAAGCTGGACGCAGCGACAGTCAAGCGCTCCGATGCCTGCGAACTCGGTAAATGGCTCGCGGGAGAGGGGGCTGCCCACGCAAAGCTGCCGGAGTTCGCCGCAGTCCGGGAGAAGCATGCCGATTTCCATCGCACCGCGGGCTCGGTTTTGGTTTCGGCAGAGAAGCTCTCCAAGGACGAGAGCCTCAAGCTCATCGAATGGAGCAGTGAGTTCGGGAAGGCGACCAACGCCTGCGTCAACGCGCTGGCGGCACTTCGCGACAAGCTCGCGAAGCAATAAGGGACGCCAGCAGCATTGAAGAGCAATCGTCGCGAGCAGCGCCGGCACGCACAGAACCGGTGGGCGCAGAGCCATCGTTGTCCAGGGCGGCCCACCGGACGGGGCCGCAGGAATCGTTTCCTGCAACCATCCGCTCAATCGAACGTACTGTACTGGTCATTGCATGGCTCACAGTGCAAAGGCGCCGCGTGCTGCAGATCCGCCCTCTGGCATGCGCTCAAGCAGACTGCTCGCTGCGGCCACGGCGTGCCTCTGCACCGCTGTGATCTGCAGCGCCCTGATCTTCACGGCTCTGATCTGCGTAGCGCAGGACACCGAGACGGCGAAGTCGGATCCGATGGCCTACTTGCAGAGAGCATTGGATCTGATGCAAGCCCGTGCTCTCCACAAAGACCGCATCGATTGGTCAGCCTTGCGGAAGGAAGCGATCGCCCTGGCCGCGGATGCCGAGTTGACCGTAGACACCTATGAGGCGATACGGTTTGCGCTGAGCCGCTTGAACGACAACCACAGCTCATTTCATCCAACACCATCACTGCGGGAACTCGAATCCCAGCGGCACGCGACGAAGCCGGGCCCACCCGCCCCAACCGTGCCACCGAGCCCGTTCTCCGTCCGCTTCGAGCCAGAAGGCCGCCTTGTCCGTCACAGGGGCATGACGTTTGGCGTAGTCATCGTACCCAAGTGCTTCCCGGCGTCGGACAAGCAATTCATTGCGTACGCAACCCGTCTCCAGCAGGTCCTCGCAAGCCTGGGTAAGTCGAAACCGGCTGGGTGGGTGGTCGATCTGCGCGGCAATGTGGGTGGGAATATGTGGCCCATGCTCACGGGCATCGGCCCTTTGCTCGGCGAAGGGGACCACCTTGGCGAATTCTTCTCCACCCATGGCCACTCCGTCTGGAAGTATCGCGATGGGGTTGCCGCCGAAGTCGAGAACGGCATTGAGAACGCCTACCCCGCGGTGGCCGGACTTCCCCACAAGATATCCGGAAATCCCAAGGTGGCGGTTCTCATCGACCGTCGAACCGGCAGTTCTGGCGAAGCAATCGGGATTGCCTTCCGCGGGCGTACGGAGACCCGCTTCTTCGGGGAACGGACAGCCGGTCTCTCCACAGTGAATTCCGTCATTCGCCTTTCGGACGGAGCGTCCCTGTGGCTGACCGTTGGCGTGCAAGCTGATCGCACAGGCAAGCAGTATCCCAGTGGCTTCGAGCCTGATGAGAGTGTCGAGCCACCGTCGACGCTTCCCGCGGACGAGGACGACCCTGTGTTACAGGCTGCTCTGCGATGGTTGAGCTTTCGCTGAACTTCTGACTCAAAGCACCAGCACTGGATGATACAAATTCGGCAACTTCGCCTCCCCAATCGCAATCAATTCGCCATCCGGCCCAATTGCCTTCACATACTTCGCCCCCCGAGCCACCCGGAACGGCGACACGCGGAAATCGCGTCCTTGCCGGATCTGGCCCGCGGTAATGCCGTCCACCATCTCGACTGGCATCGCTGGCAGCAGTTGCGCTGCGGGCACCAACGCTTCGGCCAGACGGCCCTCCCCGGCCAGCGCCTCCAACTCGCCCAACGTCCGGGCCTGTCCAATCGTGAAGTCTGCGCTCGCGGTGCGGCGTAGCTCATCAATGAACGCCCCGCACCCGATCCGCTGACCCAAATCATGCGCCAGACTTCGCAGATACGTGCCCGCCGAGCAGTGCACGCGAATACGAATGGTGTCCTTGCCGCACTCCACCAGTTCCA
This sequence comes from Bryobacterales bacterium, assembly GCA_016789785.1. The sequence goes on along the minus strand of JAEUQE010000052.1, from coordinate 19,117 downwards.
GCGAGTGGATCATCACATCGACGGCTTTCAGTTCCACCGGCACTTGTTTCCGGACCAGTTTGTAGGCTGGTGTGCCGCCGATCTTCTTCGCCGAAATCGCCGGCGGCATCTGGATCAGCGGCCCGCGAAACTCGTCGAGCAGGCTCTCCACGCGTGCGGGATCCAGCGTCACTTCCACAGGAGACGACGACGGCGCGCCTTCCCGGTCATACGTATCGGTGGCCCAGCCGAACCGCACGGTTGCTTCATAGCGTTTCTCGCTCTTCAGATAGAACTGAGCGAGCCGTGTCGCCTTGTTGATCACGAGCGGAAGCACACCCGTCGCCATGGGGTCGAGCGTTCCCAGGTGGCCCACACGGCGCGTGCCGGCGATGCGGCGCATCTTGTTTACGACATCGTGGGATGTCCAGGTTTCCGGCTTATCGACTACGATGACTCCGTCCATGCAAACGCGCGTCGGGGCGCGATTCCTCCTAAGGATTTCCGGCCCTGCCGGCCATTCGGATCGTTCAGCATGCGGAATACGGAATGCGAGGCGTGGGAATGGATGGAAGGGGCTTCCTCATTATTGTAACGCAGACCCCCTACCTCTCTCGACTTCTGCCCGTCCGCCCCACCACATCGTTACCCGAACAGGTAACGGCACGTAACGGCAGGGAAACGCCCACCCGTCGACCCTCCCGGCGTCTTCGCGAAACCGAGATAGGATCCTGCCCTTCCAGACTCCAATGACGGATGGCCGGTTATCGCAGTCAAGGCGAACGGAAACCACAGCACCAGCCACGAACCTGTTGAAATCGGGAAGAACACCCGCTGCCTGCAGCGCATCCTGCTCCTCGTCCCGGTCAGCCCGGCGTCAAGAGCATGGATGCCTACCCGCGGTCAGGCCACCACGGCACGCGATTCTTCCGCGCCGGATGCCATACGGCAACGGATCTGGCTTTCGCACTGCGGTGATCGGAGCGCCAGTGCACAGAGGACACGTCATCGTCAGTTCGCCCTGACTGACTGACTGTCTGCGTTGATTGCGGCGTCTGATCTGGCGCCTTTGCGGATCTGATCCTGGTTGAATCAGTAGCTTGTTTCAGACAGCGGGACAAAGTCCACCAACTTCACCGAATCGCGGAACAGGATCGGGGTGAACACTTGCCGTACGAGTCTCAGATGCTGTCCCAAAACATCGCCGGGAATGCCGGGCATCGGCCGCTGGAAACGCCGCGTGACCAGAATGTGCGCCTGCCGAAACGCTATCAGGTGTAGAATGCCACGCAGGAATCTCGCGTTAACATCTAGTTCATCAATTCGACATGAGGTAGACTGATCAGGCCGGGGAGCGGCTGTGGGTACGGACGTAACTGCAATCATCAGAGGAGTAGCCGCGAGGGACGGGCGGTTGCCGGAAAGCGCTATCCAACTTATCCAAAGCGAGTTGCACAAGCTCGCGAGGGCGGCAATGCGCCGCGAGCGTGCAGGCCACACCCTGCAGCCGACCGCCCTCGTCAACGAGGCTTACTTGCGGCTTGTCGGAGACAGAGACGGCGTCTGGGAGAATCGGGGGCATTTCTACGGGGCCGCCGCCCGTTCCATGCGGCAGATTCTCATTGAACATGCGCGGTCGCGGTCGGCGAGTAAGCGCGGATGCGGACGAAAGCCCGTCGATCTCACCGAGTCCCTGGCTGTTCACCAGCCGCACCATGAGGATCTGATGGATCTCGGCGTTGCGTTGGACCACCTCCACGAAGCCGATCCCCGGGCCGCACAGGTGGTGGAACTGCGCTACTTCGCCGGATTCAGCTTCGAGGAGACGGCAGATCTGCTTGGCATCTCGGAAAAGACCGCCAAACGGGACTGGCAGTTCGCGCGTGTGTGGTTGGAGCGGAATCTGCGAGGGCTGGACCGGAAATGAACCCGCGCGGTGACGGTCAAGAACGTGTTCGCCGCGTGAAGGAGATCTTTTCCGAGGCCGTCGAAGCTTCCCCGTCCCAGCGGCCGGAACTGCTGGACCGCCTCTGCATTGGCGAACACTCCATCCGCGCCGAAGTGGAAGAGTTGTTGTCGCTCGGAGGCAAGATCGGTGATGCCTTCGTGTCCGCCGCCAGTCCGTATTCCGCGCGTTATGGACCCGGGCAGACCGTCGGGGGCAGGTATCGCATCCTTCGGTTCCTCGCTTCCGGCGGGATGGGCGAGGTTTACGCAGCCGAGGATGGGGAAAGCGGATCGCCGGTTGCGATCAAGTTTATTCGCATGGATGGCCTCGACACGCCGGCGCGAGCCCGCCTGGTTCGGGAAGTACGAATGGCGAGTCAGATCCACCATCCCAATGTCTGCCGCATGTACGGACTTGGCCAACACGGCAACGAGCACTTCTGTGTAATGGAACTGCTGGAAGGGGAGACTCTGGGGGCACGCCTGGCTGCGGCTGGGCGGCTTTCGGCGGAAGTGACGCTCGGCATTGCCAGGCAGCTCTGCCAGGGGCTGGCGGCGGCACATCAGGCGGGTGTTGTGCATCGGGACCTGAAGCCCGGCAACATCTTCCTGGCCGGCGACCGCACGGTGATCATCGACTTTGGTTTGGCTGCGGCGCTCCCTGGGGCTCGGGACGTATCGGCATCGCTCACCTCGGCTGGCGCCGTCGTCGGCACGCTTGCATACATGGCACCCGAGCAACTTGAAGGCAACGAAACCGGCCGGGCATCGGACATCTATTCGGCGGGCGTGGTGCTGTACGAAATGATCACCGGCCTGCGGCCACACGATGCGAAGTCGCCGCTTCGTCTTGCCGCGCAGAAGTCGCGGGAGCGGGATCTGGCCCCGTCACTCCGTGCAGCCGATGTCCCGGCGGTGTGGCATGAGGCGATCGCACGGTGCCTGAAGCAGCGGCCGGAGGATCGCTTCCGTGGCGCGGAGGAACTGCTGGCCTTGCTGGATCGTGGCAAGCCAACCACAAGCTTCGTGGTGCAGCAGTGGAAGGGTCCCGTGGCGGCATCCGCGCTTGCCGTCATGATCGCCCTCACGGGCGCGTTTGGCTGGCTGCTGTGGACGAGCGACCGTATGCCAGCGCCAGCGGTGTGGCAGCTCTATCTGGAGGGCCAGGCGGCGATGAACGGGAGTGCGCCCTACCGCGCCGTCAAGCTGTTCGAGCAAGCCGTGCAACGCGATCCGGGTTTCTTGAAGGCTCGCGCCGCGAGGGCGGTCGCCTATGTCGACCTCGACTTGATGGACAAGGCGCGGCAGGCCATGCTGGAGGCGACGGCAAGCGCGGACTCCCGTATCGTACTTGGCAGCACTGAGCGCCATACCCTGCACGCCGCGCGCGCCGCGGTGATGCGCGACCATTCCGCCGCGGCCGAACGCTATCAGCGTCTTGCTTACTCAACCACAGGAGTGGAACGAAGCAACGCATTGCTTTCCGCGGCGCGATCCCTGGAGGCGGGCGCGAAACTTCAGGAAGCAGAGCGCACGCTCCAACTGGTGCTCACGGAGGATCCTTCGCACGCATCCGCGAGGATACGTTTCGCGATGCTGTTGCGGAGGAAGCGGCAATTTGAGCAGGCCATCACCGAGCTCTCGAAGGCCGAAGCGGCGCTCCAAAAGAGCGGCAACCCCGAAGGTCTCGCCGATCTCATACTCGCCCGTGCCATGATTCCGGACTCCGACCCGGAAGAGGCGCGTGAACAACTGAAGAGAGTGCTCGCGATCGCAAAAGAGACCGGCAACCGATATCATGAGATCTCGGCGCGGTTACGCATGGCCTATATCGCGCAGCGGCTTCGGGACTATGAGGGCGCGATCGAGATCGCGAGGGAAGCCTCGCGGCAAGCCAGTCGCGAAGGTATGTCCGTAATTGCCGCCCGCGCTCTCGGCGATCTTGGCCACTCCTTCACTTATGTGAAGAAGTGGGCCGAGGGGGAGGCGCTGCTCCGCGAAGCGGTGGAACTGGCCGAACGGGCAGGCAGCGAGGCCATCCAGGCGGTGAACCGGATCCGCTGGGGAGAGTGCCTGGGCAGCCTCGGGAGGTATGAGGAGCGCCTCCTGGCGGTGGAGGCGGCGGTGCCATGGTACCGCCAGCAGGGACAGCAGGACACGTTGCCGTTGATTCTGGTACGGTATGGCGATGCGCTCGGAATGGACCTGAAGCGGTGGGCGGATGCCCGGAAGACGTACGAAGAGGCTCTGGCGGTCGCCGAACGCCACGAGAATCCGTTGTTTCAAACGATGGCGCTTCAACGGCTGGCGATGTTCACGGCGCTTCGCGAGCCGTCCGCCAGCGCGAAATACATCGAACGGGCGGTGGTACATGCACGTTCGCTGAGACACGCACAATTCTTCTTCCAGGCTGGCTGGCAGCGGGAATCGGTCGGTGATTACAAGGGGGCTGCCCGCTGGTATGAGGAGGGGGAGCGGCTGCGCTTGACCTATCCGCCCGGCATCGACCGGGATACGTTCGGGACCTTCGCCAAGTGGAGGTACGCCAGTGGTGCGTTCTACCGGGGTGAATGCGATGCAGGACTTCGCATCGCGGCTCAGTTAAGGCCACCTGGCCTCAGTTTGGCGGAAGAAAGTAGTGTTCACCTCCTAAGGGCGTGCCGCAAAGGGGCGGGCCCATCGGACATACGCCAGAGCCTCCAGGCACATGTGGAACTGCTTTCGAGGCAGACGCACCGGCCTCACCGGGTACCGCTTGCGTTGGGCGCGGGCAGGCTCGCCGCGTTGCTCAAGGATTGGCAGAGTGTTCGCGCCCACGCCACCGAGGCCCTGACGATCGCGAAGGAGAATGGCCTCAGGATGTATGAGATGGAGGCTCTGCTTCTGCTTCGCCTCGCCGCGCATGGTTTTCGCGAAGGCCCGAAGGTTGCCACGCTCACGTCGGAAGTCCTCAATGTGTCCGGCCGGCTTGGATTCGATCCGGCTGACCGCTTCGGCGGACGCTGGGATCTGCTATCTCTTTGGCAGGCGGTCCGGTGATGGGAACGGCGGCTGAAGGCGCGGCTATCGAGGCCTTCCCCCACGGGTCGTGCCGGATCCGATCGCCGCGGCGATTTGATTCTATTGTGGGACTGGGAACTTCCGAGTGACGATCGGCGCCAATGCTCGGTCCCAGAGAAGTGATCCGGTGGGACCAACGGCGCGTAGCGTGATCTGTTGCCGGTCGCAGCATCCCTGCTTGTCATCCAGCCTGTCTCCGGCGGTCACCTGGTACCGAATCCCAGAGGGATCCTGCCAGGAGGCCGGAATTGAGGCGAGCAACTGGGGAACGCTCTTCTGCCATGGATCCGCCGGCGAAGGCTGTCCGTGGAGGAGTGTATGCGACTGCTGGCTGAGAACCGTGAGCGCGCCCGTTTCGGGGTCCAATTGGATTTCGGCGAAGTGGCGTTGTCCAACCGGATCTCCGGGCCGGGGCGGAACCCCTTTCCAGTACTTCGACCGGCACGCGAGGTGGAAGAGCAGCGGTCCGTCCTCCGCGCCCACGTAGCGGATGGCGGTGGATGCGGGCGGTGTGTCATGGAGGTATATGCTTCCAAGCGGCGTGGCCGCTTCGAGCATCGAGGCCGCGGCCGGCGCGAAATCCGGTAGTGGCAAGGGTGGGGACTGCCAGATCTCGCGCCCACCGCGCGCCTGGAATCGCGCGATGCACAGCTTGCCCTCGCAAGGGACGACGGCCAACGGGGCGTTCCCGTAAACCCCCAGAATCCGAGCCTGACGGTGGGTTTCCCAGAGCGTCTTTCCGTCGGTCATGCCGATGGCCAGCAAGCCGCCCCGCGCGCCGGTGGTGAAGTAGACCTGTCCCGAGAGGTGAAACCCGGGTCCAAGTTGTAGGGGTGCGGTGTTGGCGTCTGCGAGGATGGCGGTCGCCACCAGAAGTTGGGCGAGGGCGGAAAGCTGGTTCATGTCAGTTCCTTTCTGGTAACGATAGCCAGGATCGCACCGACGAAGCCGCTGCGGGTTGGCGAGGAATGGAGAATTCAGTCGCACGCTTCCGGAAGCGGCCTGCGCGCCTGGCTTGATGCACAGTCCTGGCCCTGGCTTCGGTAGTTTGGCTCAGCTCTCAAAACCGATAGATCAAGTAGAGGTACGGTTGGAAGTGGTCCGTCATCGGGAATCCAGGGACTTTCAGTGGTTTGTGGATCACCTCCGTCTGGACCGCATGCCGGACGCGACCGCTGTTAATCCCAAGACCGATCTCCATGGTCTGAATGGGTTGCTTCTTGGTTTTCAGAAACGTGGCGCCGAGAGAAACGTCTCCCCTGTCAATTTCCGGAAATCGCACATCCGCGTAGTAGGTGTATCCGTTTACATCAGCCAGAGCGTCGCCATGCACTCCGGTCGCCATCCGGATGGTCACGGCGAGTTGGTGCAGCGCCCATCGGTTCGGCGCGATTCCGTGTCTCAGGGTTTCCAGGCCAGCCAACTTAAGGTAGCCGCCACCCGTATCAAGCTTATCGCCGTCCGAGCCAAGCGGTCCGAACACCATGGGCGCGTCATTCCACATCCCCAGATCGAATTCGACGCCACGGCGGTTCCCCATTTTGAGGCCAACCAAGCCGACCCTCTGGTCCTCGGGGAAACGCCCGGAAGCGACCGTTTGCCTCGTCCCGACATACGGCGTCAGCGAGAAGTCCCGTTTCTTTTCCAAACCAGTGTAATCGCGCTTGTTCGAGAACAGGCCGATCAGTCCAGCAAACGGCCGGTCGAGCCGGGCGCTCAGGACAGCGTGGGCGTCGGTGCGCCTTCCCCACGTGGGTACGCCCCACTGAAGGCGTGTGTTTCCCGGACCAGGATCGGTAACCTCGCTTCCCACAGTAAGCCCCACGTTCTTCCCAATGGGAACGTAAGCAAAGTTAGTGCGCGGGAAGGGAGTCTCCGACCCCGGAATTTTGGGGACGAAGTTGAATCCCTTCGCGCCACAACCGCCGGTGGTGATGCGCAAATCCTTTCCGAGAAAAGAGACTCGCGCGGGAGCGACCAAAGTGAATCCACTCATTCGTTTCCTCCCAATTCCGCATTTACGGCCGCCACTCCAAGCTACTTCTTTGGATTATTGGACAAACTGATAGATATAGTAAGCGCTGGGCTGGCTTTCCCAGCCCAGGAGCCGATGGTAGGTGCGTCGCCAGAGATACCAAGTGTGCCGTTTTCCGAAAAGGCGAAAGGTGATCTTGCGTCCGCGTGTGGATTGCATCTGTTGGCTGCGCATGTCCGTCTTCACGAGGTTGAGAGCGTACACCGTGTTGTCCTTGATGGCTCGAACATCTTCGCGACCGAACTCCGTCAGGTCCCGCATCGCCCGGTGAAAATTGGCGGTCTGAATGAAAGAGTAATGGTTCAGTAGAAACGTGTTCGGACCGCTGTGCAGCCAGGAGATCGGGTTGAACAGCATGCCCCAGGGTGTCTTGTACGGAGTACATCCCGACGACGCCACTGCCGATGACAATACCATCTGCTCGTCCCAGTAGAGGAAGGAGCGAGAGCTCCAGGGCTGGGACTCGAACATGCCCCGATCCCATTGCGAGAACCTGAAAAAGGGCTGCGTGCCAGCGGGCGCGGCTGGCTGCAGGGTTTCGCGCGCGCAACTGGAATCCGTCGTCACCACGTTGTCATCGAACCCGGGGTGAATGAAGCGGTTCAACCCCCCAGCGTACCGATCGTAACTCGCGGCGCCAGAAACGGTGAGCACAGGAACTTTTGACCGGACCACCCACTGCCGCCAGACGGATTCCGCGTAGGACGGGATCAGATCCACAAGTACAGAGGTCAGCCACTCGGCCCCGCCACAAGGTCCACCGGGAGCGGCGTCGAGCAACCGATCGAGCAGAACGCAGACTGGCGTCCAGGGCGGGGTAGTCAGTCCCGCCGCGGCAATCGCAACCGTCGCCAATCCGCTGCCGTTGACTGCGCCCGCAATCGCGACGTGCGTCGTGATGCGGTCCGGAATGAAACCGATGTTGCCGACCTGCTGCTGATAGTTCAGGTCGGCTGCTTTGGCCATCGCGACGTCGACGATCAGGCCGCCGGTGGAGTGGCTGATGATCACGCACCCCCGCGCGCAGAAACCGCCCACGCCGCGAGGATCGTCGTTGTCCATCGCCCGCACACGCGCTCCCGAACGTATCGCGTTGGCGATCTGGTACAACGTCGTATTCACTGCATACTCCAGGCGCTCGCCTGTGGACCAGCCGACGGTCAGGTACCGGTTCTTCTTTCCCTGAAGGTATTGGAAGATCTGGTCCTTCCACATGTTGTCCGCGTGGCCTTGGAATTGGTTCATGTACGCTAAAGTCCTCGCCTCTGTCCATCGAGGGAATCGAAAGTTGCCGGGGTCGAGCATTTCGAAGAGTTGGCGTTCGTTGAATCCATGTACATAGATGACGTCCTTTCCTGAGAACGGACTCAGATTGAGTTCCTCGCAGAAGCGCGACAACGGCCGCCCTGGAACCGGGAGGCAGGGGTCTGCCGGACGCTGGTAGACGAAGCCATCGGGAACGATGCGGACAATCTGACTGCCGTCCTGCGTCGTCGGCAGTCTTCTGGTGAAGGTTGTCACAAACTCAGACGCAAGGCCCATCCACTCCTGGATTGCCTCCTCCGCTGGTAATACCTCTTCATTGGGATCATGTGGCCGGGGAGGCATTACACCGGATTCGACGGTCAACGGACATCCCTCCCGGTCGCTGACCAAGTCGTGGTAGAAGCGCTCATCGCCCGTATTGAGATTGGGATAAAGGCTGTGTACCGGGCCGGTTAGCTCGTCCTCATCCTCGAACCGGACCTCGGTCGCGCCCACCGGAACTTGGACCTGACCGTTCTGCAGGATGGCCCGTGAGCAAACAGGTAGATCCGGACTAAGGGCTGTCGTGGGAGTAACCACGATCTCCGCCGCGTTGCTGACACCCCCGTCGACCTGCAGGCGCATATAGAAGGCTCCGTAACCGATCGAAGGCACGCGAAACTGAATTCGATAGACTCCGAGCAGTCCGGGCACAAGTTCCGCGATGACGTTGTCGGCACGTACGCCTCCCATTTCGACCGTTACAGGTAGGGTCGCTCGCCCGGCCGGGTTCACGGCCCCAGAAGTGATCCGCGCGTCGACCGGTCCGATCCCCGCGGCGTACAAGACGCCCAGGCTTCCCGACGGCGCGGGAGTGTTATCGCCGTTCAAGGATCCGTCCGCGTTCTGGAACATCGCCCTCGTCCCGTCGGAGGTGAGAATAATAGGCGCCGAACGGAGAATAGGCGCTGTTACACGCCGGCTCTCGTTTCGACCGCTCCGGACGACATAAACACGTTGTCCCGGTGCGATGTCCCACGGAAGCTGAGCGACCACCTCCGATGGTGAAACCGAGATGAGGGGTATCGCCCTGTCGTCTACGAGCACTTGTGTGCCGCCAATGGTGGCCGGAAGGGGTGTGGCTCCGACCTCCGCCGTCGTGGTGGAGAGGTTCGCGCCCCGGATCAGAATCACCATGCCGGGTGACACCGCTGTCGAAAGACTGGCGGTACTCAGGATTCCGGTCGCCTCGAAACTCGGGACTGGGGTAGCAGTTTGCCCGCTCATGCCAGCATGTAGCAACAGGAAAAGGAATCCAAGCCGGGTTCGCGAACGATTGGGCGGAACCAATTGTCCCCGCCTTCGTTTGGGCGTCATTCGCCCGCCTATGTTAGTTGACAACACAATTACCCTCCCTTCGTTCACTTAGCGACGCCGGACTGCGCGTGAGTATCTTGACGGGGTTTCGCACCAAAGGTAGCATCTTCGGTCCAATTCTTACCCTTCTATCTGACGAAATCGGTAACAAGCCGGCCGATCGAGCGGATCGGGGTTGTAGCTGACAAGGTGGCAGGTGCAGGATCCGCTCAACTCCGGGCCTGAGTCTGACTACTTCGAAGAACCGGCACTGCCTTTCCCCGTTTTTTCTTTTTCCGGGCGGGTCCCCTTGGCCGGCACTGGAGTGGAGGTGAGTTTTCCGCCCTTCACCTCGGCAAGTTCTCCGATCTTCACTTTGCCTTCGACAGATTGGCCCCGCTCATTCACATATAAAACTTTGCCGTTCGGAGGCCCTCCACCGGGCCCTTTGTTGCAGCAATAGAATTCAGGCACAAGGCCCTTCTCGTAACAGCAACCGGCGAAACCTTGCCTTACACAATTGTTCCACTCTTGAGTGTTACAGCACGTTTTACTGCCACCCGTTCGGGTTTGACCGAATACTCCTTGCATCAAGGCAAGGAGAGCTATTATTGTGCGTGTGGTTTTCATGACCATACCTCGCTTCTTCTACAGTCAGAACAAGATCGAATCCTACAGCCCTATCACTCAACCGGCATTCCTGAACGCCATACGGCTACCACCGGCCCCTCTGCGCTTTTCACATCCCCCGCGTGAGCGGAGGGCGGCTTCGCCTTCAAAGAGTCGCCTCGTCCAGGACTCCGCTTGAACCGCCCGGCGAAAGAATAACCGGCAAGCAGCAACACGACTGACAGCGCAGACGCAACAGCAGAAGAGACCGGCGTTGAGTAACTCGATGTTGTCTTCGCGTTTCGCATGGTCGCTTTTCCTGCCTTCATACGGGCATGCGAAAGCCGATCGAAACGGGGGTCATTAACAACCGTTCTTTTCTGGCCCGGATTCTTGGCAAGCGGCACTGAGGTCTCAGGCGGCGTTCCGGAAGGGCTGACGTCCAACTCATCGCCGATTCCGGAAACCGGGACTGGCGGAAGCACTCAGGTGCGAATCCCAGCGGGCTGCTCACTCCGTAACGGCCGTTGGCGGCCCCGTCGCAGGGCTTCGGGCCGGCTGACGCGGGCGATGGACGAAGTAGCATCGGACGGCAGATCGAGCGCGGCGGGTCTGCCGTTTGTCACGGCGGCCCGCGCATCCAAGGCAGCTACTACTCCTTGCAGGTGAGCGCCATCGTCTCCTCGTAGTCATTACAGCGCGTCTCGGCCGGAGGCTTGGGACGGAAGTTCTCTTTGATGTAAGGCCATAGCGGACCGGACTCCGGCATGCCGGCCAGGAACCAGTTCTGCACAATCATCGCCTGCTGCTCCGGGTTGTATGACGACCACTCCTCTCCCGGCGCGAATTTATAGGCCTCTTCGCTCTGCGTGACGTGACAAAACATGGCTTCGGCAAAGAAGCTGTTCGCGAAGACATCGTTGTATCCCTGCCAGACATGGACCGACTCATGAACCAGAAGGCGCTGGCGTTCCCGGCTGCTGACCAGATCGCCGTACCTCGATCCAACGTTGATCAGGTAGCCCACGTTGGTAGCGCTCGCCAGGTATGCCACGGCAAGCCCTGGGAGCCCAAACACGCTGCTGAAGACCGTGGTGATGGCGGATGTCGGCAGTACGAACGCACGGTCGTCCTCAGAGCAGGCATTGGTAATCCAGACGCGGTATCGTGACGGAAACTTCTCGCCGAGCACAAGCTTGACGATTCCATGCTCGATGAGGCTCATGTTCCGGATCTGCGTAGGTGGTTTGATTTTTGGCATCGTTGTTCTCCCCTCGCTGATGTGTGTGCAAAACGACGCCGCAACCGATCATGCGATCTTCCGAATTCCTGACTTCCGAGTCCACGTGTTATCCTGCTGCCGTCATGGGAATCTACCTCCGGCTCGCGGTCAACCCGAACCGGATCTCGGTGAAGCAATGGGACGCCGTGTACCAGGAGAGCCTGTATCTGCTGGAGCGCTTCCCCGCGCCGCTCATGAGATTGGCCGCGCAGCAGACTGCGGCCGGAACACGCCTGGTATGGACCGGCGCGATCGTCCAAAGCAAAGGAGCCCGGGACGAACATTGGGAAGTTGACGGCGACCTTCGGACGAATCTTCGGGCCGAGGGGTTCCGCCTCTACCGTGTGTTCGATCGCCAGTTTCGCGAACGCACCACGCTACCGGATAAGGACGTCTTGTGGAGCACCGGCGATTATGGAAGTGTGAACGGGCACGAAGTGTTCGGCGATAAGACGCAAGGGTTCCCGTACCATCTCGCCATTCTTGCGGTGGCAGTCCTCGTGGAAAGCCGGTTGCCGGGCTGTGCGGTTGTCTCTGGCGACATCGATCGCCGCCAGGCAGAGGAGGTCGTCCAGTGGATCAATTCGATCCTGCCGCAGCCCGTCAGCTTGCCAGTCTGCTTCGATCTTGCACGGCTCCATTCCCGCCTCGCACCGCAATACCAGGATGCAGACTCCCTCTACGGCCGGATCGAGGAACTCTATCGTGGGCCGGAAGATCAGTTGTTGGCAGGACTCGCGGAACGCTTCGGTGCGCCCGCAGTGGTGGCGAGGATGAAGCGCGATCTCGCAGGTTACAGGACGCTGGGGCAGCTCGGCGCAATCGAACTCATTGGCAAGTTCCTCCGGCTTACCCGCGATCCCGCCCGTCTGATCGAGTTCGTGGAAGAGGTGAATCAGTCAAGGGCTGCAACAAGGCGATTCTCGTTGGAGGAGTTGTTCTGCCTCACCTACAACCAGTTTTCGGGGGCTTCCGTGGAGCGGGCCAATCCCGCGAGGAAGCTCAAGATGAAGACTGATGAAGATGTCTGGGCCGGTCTTATGGACAAGTTCACCGGCGAGGACGGCTGCGAGAATCTGGTCACTCCTACGGAGCTGCTCGCGGCCTTCACGGCACACGCTCCCAGCCTTCGTCGCAAACTTGAGCGACTCATGGCGAAAACCAGCCCCGCTCCCCGAAGTCCGAGTCAACCTGTCGATGAAACATCCGATGAAGAGACACCCCACGGCGTGCACTACATCCTTCAGCAGGTGGATCTGCAATGTGAGACCCGCGGCGATGGACCGGAAGTGTTCCTGGCCCTCGGCAAGCGGCTGGGGGAGTTGGCTGACAAGCAGAAAAGCATGATCTCAACGGACCCGCACTTCTACGCGGGTCTGCTGAGCTGCATTTCAGGTGAATCGGGGCTGCCTCTTCGCGAAGGGACCTGGGCACGGATCGACGCGGAGACGAACGTGGAAGTCCTGCGGCGGCTGGTGGTCCTCGCGGCGATTGACAGGATAGACTTAGAGTTTTCGGAGCTCCGCAAGCGCGTCTTCGAGACGCCGGATCAGTGGGCACTGCTCCTCGACCCGCCTCCTCCTGCGACGTCAACGGCTGCACTGCCGTCATAATGAGAGCATGATCGGTTTGCTGCTGCTCCTTGCTCCGGCACTTGCGGCCGACCCTCCGCTGGACCTGCTCAAGCGCGTGCTCGACCGTGAGACCGCTACGGAAGCGGAGCGGAGCAACTACGCCTACCGGCAGTCGGTCCGCATCGAAGAACTCAGCGACCGCGGGCAAAAACGCGGTGAGTATCGCGAAGTGCGTGACGTCATCTTCACCTCTGAAGGCAAGCGCCACGAGAAGCAAGTGAAAGCTCCATACGAGACCCTGGAACGTCTGAAGCTCACCGAAGAGGACTTTCGCGACATTCGCGAAGTGCAACCCTTCCTCTTCACTCGCGAGCAACTCCTGATGTACGAAACCAAATTCAAGGGAGAAGAAACCATCGGCGGCTATCCGTGCTGGGTGCTGCAAGTCCGGCCGCGCCAGATCCTCCAGGGCCAGCGCCTCTTCGATGGCATCGTGTGGGTCCATCAGGCCGACTACTCCGTGCTTCAAATGGAGGGCAAAGCCGTGCCCGAGATCCTGAGCCGCAAAGAGGAGAATCTGTTTCCGCGCTTCACCACCATCCGCAAACTGGTGGATGGCAAGTTCTGGTTCCCCGATCGCACACTTGGCGACGATACGCTTCCCTTCCGCTCCGGCCCCCTGCGCATGCGGCTTCACATCGAGTACTCGGACTACAAGCGCTTCCAGGCGGAATCCACCATCAAGTTTGCCGACCCGAAGTAGCCACTCACACTGCGGCACGCGAATTGCACTGGCTTCCCGTTATATAAAGGTAGGTACCATGATTCAGTCCTGGCGAACGCCCTTATTGTGCGTGTTTGGTAGCCTTGCCGGCTTGTACCTCTTGGGGCAGCAGCCCGCAGGCAGGCAGCCGCAAGAGGTCCAACGCATCTTCACCGAGTCCTGCGCGGGATGCCACAATGCGTCCTCGGCGCAGGCGAAACTGCGTATGGACTCGCTCGGCGCGCTCGCCAATGGCGGCGTATCTGGCGCATCCGTTATTCCCGGGAACAGCGCCTCCAGCCTGCTGATGCAACGCATCACCACGACGGATCGCAACAGCCTCATGCCCCCCGGCGGCGTCCCGCTGGCGCCTGAAAAGATCGCCGCCATTCGCGCTTGGATCGATGCCGGCGCACCGGGCATGCCCACGCCGCAAGCCTCCGCCGACTATGTGCGCGACGTCAAGCCCATCCTTCAGCGTTCCTGTTACGGCTGCCACAGCGGCGCGCGCCCGCAAGCCCAACTGCGGCTCGATGCAAAGGCCGCGGCAATGAAGGGCGGACTGAGCGGCGCAGTCATCGCTCCCGGCAATGCGGAGACCAGCCGTCTGATCCATCGCATTGAAGGACGCGGCGGCGAACAGCGCATGCCGCTCAAAGGCACTCCGCTCTCCGACGGCGAGATCGCCACGCTCCGCAAGTGGATTGATTCGGGCGCCAATTGGCCCGCGGATGCCGAGCCTGCGGCCGTCATCGAGAAGCACTGGTCGTATCGCAAGCCGGTCCGGCCCCCGGCGCCCGCCGTGAAGAACGCCGCCCTCATCCGCAATCCCATTGATGCGTTCGTCCTCGCCAAACTGGAAAAAGAAGGCCTGTCGTTCTCTCCCGAAGCTTCGAAGGAGACGCTGATCCGCCGCCTCAGCCTTGACCTCATCGGGATCCCTCCCACCCCCGCCGAAATCGACGCGTTCCTCAAGGACACACGCGCCGATGCTTACGAACAGCTCGTTGAGAGGCTGCTGAACTCGCCTCACTATGGGGAACGCTGGGCCCGTCCGTGGCTCGATCTCGCACGCTACGCCGATACCAACGGCTTCGAAAAGGACCGGCGCCGCACGATGCACCTCTATCGCGACTGGGTTCTTCAGGCGCTCAACAAGGACATGCCGTTCAATCAGTTCGTGATCGAACAGATCGCCGGCGACATGCTTCCCAACGCCACCACCGATCAGCAAATCGCCAGCGGCTTCCATCGCAACACCATGTACAACGAAGAGGGCGGCGTGGACAAAGACGAAGCGATGTTCGAAGTGCTGGTCGATCGCGTCAACACGACAGGCACCGTGTTTCTTGCCACCAGCATCGGCTGCACTCAATGCCACAACCACAAGTACGATCCCATCACGCAGAAGGAGTACTACCAGTTGATGGCATTCTTCAACAACAGCCAGAAGGCGCCGGAAGAGTACGGCGACACTTCGGTGAAGTATCGCGAGGCCGAACTCGAGTTGCCCACCGCCGAACAGGAAACACAGCGCAATGCGCTCAAAGCCAGGATCAAAGCCCTCGACACAAAGCTGAAGACCCAGACTCCGGAGTTGGATGCCGAACAGGCGCTATGGGAGAAGTCTCTTCTCAGCGCCCGTAACGATTGGACGCCGCTCGAAGCAGCCGAGGCGAAAGCAACCAGTGGCGCAACCATGCGCAAGCTCGAGGATCGCAGTATCCTCGTCAGCGGTGCGAATCCTCAGCAGGAAACTTACGTCATCGAAGCCCCAGTCGATCTCAAGGCCATCACCGGCATCCGGCTGGAAGCCCTTCCCGATGCTTCCCTGCCCCGAGGCGGACCGGGCCGCGACATCTACGGTAACTTCATTGTTACTTCGATGCGCGTGGAAGTAGGCGGTAGGAAAGACTGGCGCACCATCTACTTCAACCGCATCGTCAACGATGATGGCCGCGGACCCTCACGCCTGTTGTGGTCCATCGACGCATCCCGCGAGGATACGCGCCTCCCGCGCCAGATCGTTCTCGCCACTCGCAATCCGTTTGACTTGAATGGAGCCAGGCGCGTCCGGATCACCATTCGCATGAACTCCGATCTCATCGGCCAGTCGATCGGACGCTTCCGTTTGTCCGCCACCAATGCCAAGGATCCAAGCCTCATCGTCAAGGTCCAGGCACGGCTGCGAGGCGCGCTCGAAACGGATCCTGCCTCGCGCACGGCGCAGCACAAGAAGCAGCTTGCTGATTATCACCGTGGCATCGCGCTGTCATTGAAACCGGTGCGCGACGAACTCAAAGAACTGCAAAGCCAGTTGGACAAGCTCAACATCACCACGGCGCTCATCATGAAGGAAGACGAACGCGAGCGCCCGCACGACTTCATCCGCACGCGCGGCGGCTTCTCGGCGAAAGCTGATAAGGTCTTCGCGGACGTACCCGCGTCGCTTGGCCCCATGCCCGCCGGTGCGCCGATGAATCGTCTGGGTCTGGCCCAGTGGCTGGCCAGCCGCGACAATCCGCTCACGGCACGCGTTGCCGTGAACCGCATTTGGGAACAGTACTTCGGGCGCGGCATTGTGGAGACCAGTGAGGATTTCGGCAGCCAGGGCGCGGCTCCCACGCATCCCGAATTGCTCGACTGGCTCGCGGTGGAGTTCGCCGACCGCAACTGGAGCGTGAAGGCCATGCATCGCCTCCTCGTCACCTCGCGCACCTACCGGCAAGCATCGAAGCTCACGCCCGAGACGTTGCAGAAGGACCCCTACAACAAGCTCATCTCGCGCGGTCCGCGCTTCCGCATGGAAGCCGAGATGATTCGCGATCACTCGCTTGCGGCAAGCGGTCTGCTGAGCCGCAAGGTGGGTGGCCCCAGCGTGTTTCCGCATCAGCCCGAAGGCGTATGGGACGTGCCTTATAGCAGCGACAAATGGGTGGAAAGCACTGGCGAGGACAAGTATCGCCGGGGCCTTTACACGTTCGTGCGCCGCTCCGCGCTCTACCCGTCGATGATGAACTTCGATGCCACCAGCCGCGAGTTCTGCACCGTCCGCCGCATCCGCACCAACACGCCGCTGCAAGCGCTCACCACACTCAATGATCCGGCCTTCTTCGAAATGTCGCAGGCCCTCGCCAAACGCGTGATCGCCGAAGGGGGCACCAGTGAGCGCTCCCGCATCGAGTACGCCTTCCGTCTCTGCACCAGTAGACTGCCGAAGCCTTCCGAAGTCGACACGCTGCAAGGCTGGATCGAGAAGGAGCGCGGCTACTTCAAGCAGCACGGCGCGGAAGCTTCCAGGCTGGCGCCAGGCTCGGGCGACCCCACGCAACAGGCCGCGTGGGTCATGCTGTCCAACGTGCTGTTGAATCTTGATGAAACGCTGACCAAGGAGTAGCGCAATGTCCCGGCTTCTGGAACTCACACGACGGCAGTTCTTTCAATCTGCTTCGAGCCTCGGGCTCGGCGCTCTCGCCCTGTCAAACGCAAGTCAGGGGCGGCTGTCCGGCGCCACCCATCATCCGCCGAAAGCGAAGAACATCATCTTCCTATTCATGGCTGGCGCGCCGAGCCAACTCGACCTCTTCGATTTCAAAACGAAGTTGAACGAGTACGACGGCAAGCCCTGCCCGCAGGAGCTGATCAAGGGCGAACGCTTCGCGTTTATTAAGGGCGTGCCCAACCTGCTCGGCACTCCGCATGAGTTCAAACGCCACGGTCAGAGCGGTGCGGAGATCTCGAATCTTCTTCCGCAGATCGCCGGTGTCGCCGACGATATCGCCATCGTAAAGAGCATGCATACCACGCAGTTCAATCACGCTCCCGCGCAGATCTTCATGAACACCGGCCATCAGATTCCAGGACGGCCAAGCATGGGCTCCTGGCTCACTTATGGCCTGGGCAGTGAGAATCAGGATCTGCCCGGGTTCGTGGTGCTCTTATCCGGCGAGAACGCTCCTGACGGTGGCAAGAGCTGTTGGGGCAGCGGCTTCCTTCCCAGCCGTTATCAAGGCGTGGAATTCCGCCGCTCGGGCGATCCCGTGCTCTTCCTCTCCAACCCTGACGGAATGGCCGGCGAGACGCGCCGCCGGAGCTTAAATCTGCTCAAGGATCTCAACCAGCAGCACTATGCCGACATCAGCGATCCCGAGATCTCGAGCCGCATCGCCAACTACGAACTCGCCTACCGCATGCAATCGAGCGTGCCGGAACTGGCGGACCTCAGCAAGGAACCGGAACACGTTCACAAGCTCTATGGCACGGAACCGGGCAAAAACAGTTTCGCCAACAATTGTTTGTTAGCCCGGCGCCTTGTGGAACGCGGCGTACGCACGGTGCAGCTCTATCATCGCGGATGGGACACGCATGGCAACAGCCAGAACGGCGACATCGTGAACCGCCTCACCGCGCTCTGCCGGGAGATTGACCGCGGGTCCGCAGCCTTGGTTCAGGATCTGAAACAGCGCGGTCTGCTCAAGGACACCATCATCGTTTGGGGCGGTGAATTCGGGCGCACACCGATGAACGAAGCGCGTAGCGGGTCGAAGTTCCTGGGCCGTGATCACCACGCGCGCGCCTTCACCATGTGGATGGCAGGCGGCGGCATCAAACCCGGCGTGACCATCGGAAAGACCGATGAGCTCGGCTACAACATCGCCGAGGATCCGGTGAGCGTTCATGATCTGCATGCCACGCTGCTTCACTTGCTCGGTGTCGACCACACGAAACTCACCTACCGGTTTCAGGGCCGCGATTTCCGGCTCACCGATATCCACGGGGAACTCGTTCACAAGCTGATGGCATAGACAGAAGGAGGGCTACATGCGGCTCACTATGGCGCGGCTCACTGTAGCGCGGCTGACGGTGGCGTTGCTCGCTCTCGCTGCGATTCTATCCGCGCAGCGAACTCAGACGGAAGTCACCAAGGCCACCACGCGGCAGGATGACTCCAAACCCAATAGCGGCAAGGTGCCCGATGTCTATGCGGTCTCTGGCAAGTTCGACCGCATCGTCGTCCTCCGGTTCAAGTTCGACACGGACCTGTTGGGCGGCATGGAGAAGATGGTGAAGCAGGAGAAGATCCGCAGCGCCGTGGTTCTTTCAGCCGCGGGCTCGGTGCGCAACTATCACATTCACACAGTCTCGAATCGCACGTTCCCGTCGAAGAACATCTACACCAAGGACCCGTCGTCGCCCGCCGATATCGTGAGCATGAATGGCTACGTGATCGACGGCCGCATCCACGCTCACATGACCATGGTCACTCC